>JBEKZS010000002.1:0-65703 GCA_049509635.1 Roseiarcus sp. | reverse complement strand
GGAAAGCCGGGCGCGCGCAGATCGGTCCCGACCGCGTCTTCGAGCAGCTTGACGACCTGCGTCGACCAGGCGCCGCCGCCATAGGCGGCGCGCGCGCGGATGAAAGTCTGGAAGGTCTGGGCGGCCAGATCGAGCGGCACGCCGAAGTCGCGGCCGAAGCCGAGCGCGAAGCCGAGGTCCTTGCAGGCGAGGTCCATGGTGAAATTGATGTTGTAGCTGCCGTTGAGGATCAATTGGCCCTCGGTCTCGTGGACGAAGCTCGTCCCCGAGCTCGCCTTGATCACCTCGAACGCCTGGGCGAGGTCGAGACCGCCCTTCTTGGCGAGCATCAGCGCCTCGCCGCTCGCCACCAGATGGATGAACGCGAGCATGTTGGTGATGACCTTGATCACCGCCGCCTTGCCGAGCGGGCCGACGCGGAAAATCGCGCCGCCCATCGCCTCCAGCGCCGGCCGATGGCGCGCGAACAGGTCGGCGTCGCCGCCGACGATCACGGTGATGTCGCCCGCGGCGGCGCGATGGACGCCGCCGGTGACCGGCGCTTCCAGCGTGTCGACGCCCGCCGCGCGCGCCAGCGCCGCCATCTTCTCGATCTCGGCCTGGTCGTTGGTGCTCATCTCGATCCAGGTCCCGCCCGCCTTCAGGCCGGACAGGATGCCGCGCGGCCCGGCGAGAACCTTCAGCGAGGCGGTCGGCGACGGCAGGCAGGTGATCACCGCGTCGACGCGCTCGGCGACCGCCTGCGGATCGGCGGCCCAATGCGCGCCGCGATCGCGCAGGCGTTGCGCCGCCTCGGGCCTGAGATCGGTGACGGTCACGTCGAAGCCTTCGCGCAACAGGCTGCCCGCCAGATGCGCGCCGAGATTGCCCAGACCGATGAAGCCGTATTTCATGCGCGCCGTTTCGCCCGGATGCCGCCCGCGAGGCTGGACCATAACGCCGCCCGGTTCAAGCGAAGGACAATGCCGAGCCGCCACGGCGGCGCCGGATTTTCAGTCGCCCGGCGCGACCGGCCCGAAGGTCGGCACGAGGTGGAGCTCGGTCCCGCGATAGGGATGGGCGAGCGCGACCGCCTCGTCGAGCTCGACGCCGAGCCCGGGCTCGGCCGGCGGGATGACATAGCCGCCCTCCCAGCGGATCGGCCGCTTCAGGATCGCCGCGTGGAAGCCGCTCCAGTCCTCGATGCTCTCGAGGATGAGAAAATTCGGGCTGCAGGCGGCGAGCTGGATGTTGGCGGCGCCCTCGATCGGCCCGCAATAGAGGTGCGGCGCGATCTGCGCGTAATGCGCCTCGGCCATGCCAGCGATCTTCTTGGCCTCGAGCAGGCCGCCGACCCGGCCGAGCGCCATCTGCAGGATCGCGGCGGCACCGGTGGCGAGCAGCCGCGCGAATTCATATTTGGTGGTCAGCCGCTCGCCGGCGGCGATCGGGATTTTGGTCGCCCGGGCGACCACCGCCATCTGCTCGGGCATTTCGGGCGGCACCGGCTCCTCGAACCACAGGGGGTCATAGGCCTCGATCCGCCGGGCGAGCCGGATCGCGCCCGCGGTGGTGAACTGGCCATGGGTCCCGAACAGGAGGTCGCAACGGTCGCCGACCGCGGCGCGGATCGCCTTGCAGAACGCCTCGGCGAGGTCGAGCCGGGCAAGGCTCGGCTGGCGCGGATCGAGCGTCGAATAGGGGCCGGCGGGATCGAACTTCACCGCGGTGAAACCCATGGCGACATAATCGAGCGCGCGCGCGGCGGCCACGTCGGGATCGCGGTAGACGGCCGGATCGGCATAGGCGTCGCCCTCGTCGGCGCGCGGGTAGAGATAGGTGTAGCTGCGCAGCCGCTCGTGGACCTTGCCGCCGAGCAGGGCGTAGACCGGCTTGCCCGCGGATTTGCCGACGATGTCCCACAGGGCCATTTCCAGCCCCGAGAGCACGCCGAGCAGGGAAATGTCGGGCCGCATCGAATAGCCGCGGCCGTAGACGTTGCGCCAGATCGCCTCGATCGCATGGGGATCGGCGCCGAGCACATGGCGCTCGAACACATCCTCGATCATCGCGACGATCACATTGGGCGCGAAACTCGCGCCATAGACCTCGCCGACCCCCTCGACGCCGTCGTCGGTCATCAGCTTGAGGAACAGGAAATAGCGGCCGCCGAAGCGCGGCGGCGGATTGCCGACGACGAAGGTCTTCAGCCCCGCCACTTTCATCGAACGCCCCGCTCGGCGCGCCCGGCGCGCCGGGAAGGCCGGGCGCGGTCGAATTCGCTCGGGAAGCAGCTAGATCAGGGCGCCGAAAAAAATGCAACGAGCGGCCGGCGCCCCCGGAACCAAACCGGCCGAGCGGCGTTTGGGGTGGTCCGGCGCGAACCAAGCGGTTCGGCCCACGGGGGAGTTGCGACGATGTCGACCAGCACGCGATCGAGAAGCGCCGACGATACGAGGTCATCCGCCCTGGCGACGCCGAGCGACATCGCCGCCAAGGCGAATCCGGTGATCGCGGAAATCAACGCCATTCTGGCGGACAGTTTCGCGCTCTATCTGAAGACCAAGAATTTCCATTGGCATATGAGCGGCCCGCATTTCCGCGACTATCATCTCATGCTCGACGATCAATCCGACCAGATTTTCGCCACCACCGATCCGCTCGCCGAGCGGGTGCGCAAGCTCGGCGGCGCCACGATCCGGTCGATCGGCCATGTCGGCAGGCTCGCCCGGATCAAGGACAACGACGCGGCCTTCGTCGCCCCGCTCGACATGCTGAAGGAATTGATGGACGACAACAAAGCCGTCGCCGCGAGCATGCGCAAGGCGCATGGGATCTGCGACGACCACAACGACGTGGCCACCGCAAGCCTGCTCGAAACCTACATCGACGAGGCCGAACGCCGGACCTGGTTCCTGTTCGAAGCCTCGCGGGGGGCCGACAAGACCGGGCACTGAATTTCGGCGCTGGTCGGCGACTGCGACCGGCGCGCGGGGATGACGCTGGCATAGCCGCGCGGGGTCGACGATGCAGACGCACGCCGCGGTGGCGAAGCAGCCCGAACGTCCCAAGCTGCTCGAGGTTCTCGGGCCGGGGCTCATCACCGGCGCCTCCGACGACGATCCCAGCGGGATCGCGACCTATTCGCAGGTCGGCGCCCAGTTCGGCTACGGCCTCGCCTGGACGCTGCTGTTCAGCTATCCCCTGATGTGCGCGATCCAGGAAATCAGCGCCCGCATCGGGCGGGTGACCGGCCTCGGCATCGCCGGCAATCTGCGCAAGCACTATCCGGCCTGGCTGCTGAACGGCGTGGTCGGGCTGCTCGTCGTGGCGAACACGATCAACCTGGGCGCCGATCTCGGGGCGATGGGCGCGGCGCTCAAGCTGCTGATCGGCGGCCCGCAGCTCGTCTATGTCGCCGCCTTCGCCGTGATTTCGGCGCTGCTCGAAATCTTCGTGCGCTATTCCCGCTACGTTTCGGTGCTCAAATGGCTGACGCTGTCGCTGTTCGCCTATGTGGCGACGGTCTTCGTCGTCCAGGTTCCATGGTCGAAAGTCGGTTATGCGCTGATCGCGCCGCCGCTGTCGTTCAAGACCGACTATGCCGTCGCGATCGTCGCGGTCCTCGGCACGACGATCAGTCCCTATCTGTTCTTCTGGCAGGCCGGAACCGAGGTCGAGGACGAGGAGGAGAGGCCCGAGGCGCGGCCGCTGCTCGAGGCGCCCGGCCAGGCGCCGGCGGAGATCCGCCGCATTCGCATCGACACCTATCTCGGCATGGCGCTGTCCAATCTGATCGCCCTGTTCATCATCATCACGACGGCGGCGACGCTCAACGCCCATGGCGTGACCGACATCCAGACGTCGAGCCAGGCCGCCGAGGCGCTGCGGCCGATCGCCGGCGAATTCGCGTTCGCGGTGTTCGCGGCCGGAATCATCGGAACCGGGCTGCTGGCTTTGCCGGTGCTCGCGGGATCGGCGGCCTATGCGCTCGGCGAAGCGCGCGGCTGGCCGGTCGGCCTGGCGCGCAGGCCGCGCCGGGCCAAGGCGTTTTACGGCGCCATCGCGGTGGCGACGGCGATCGGCGGAATCATGAACTTCACGCCGATCGATCCGATCAAGGCGCTGTTCTGGAGCGCCGTCGTCAACGGCGTGGCCGCGGCGCCGATCATGGCGATGATGATGATCCTCACGATGCGCCGCGACATCATGGGCGATTTCACCCTGCCGCGCCCGCTCCAGGCGCTCGGCTGGCTGGCGACCCTGGTCATGGCGACGACGATCGTCGCGATGGCGGTGACGGCGTTCCTCTGAGCCCCGCCGTCAGGCGCCTCCATTTTCCCCTTCGGGCGAAAAAAAGCGCCGGCTCCCGCGGGGAGCCGGCGCATCGGGGCCTCACGGCCATGCGATCAGAGGTTGCGGTCGGCCGAATCGTCGACGTCGGCGGCGGCCTTCTTGACGGCGTTCTTCGCGTCGCCGACCGCCTGCTGGGCCTTGCCCTTGATCTGCTGCGCCGCGCCTTCGACCTGCATCTTGTCCGAGCCGATGGCCTCGCCGATATGGCGCTTGGCGCCGCCGACGACGTCGTTGGCGGCGCCCTTGGCCTTGTCTGTCGTTCCGCTCATGATTTGTCTCCCTCGAATTGGTTGAGCATGTTGAATGAATGGTTTAGTGATGCCAAAACAAGGCGATCAGTATGATCACCGGCAGTGGCACGCCGATCAACCAAAGCAAAGCTCCGCGACCGAGTCCCATAGGGCCCTCCAAGGTTGACTTCCGATACTCGAACTGGGCGCTCGAATATCCGCGGCAATAATGAAGCAGGCCGAGAATGGTTCCGGCCTCTCGGCGATAGCCTGGATTCCGTGAAACCCCGCGGTCGCCAGCCCTGGCGCGACCGCCGCCGACCGCCTTCCGGAAGCGCCGTCAGGCCTGCGTCGGATAATCGGGCTTGCAGTTCTCGCCGCGCCGCATCATCTTGGACTCGGAGAGTGAAAATGACAGAATCGTTCCGGGATAAGCTGATCGAAGCCTTGAAGAAACTCGACACGTTCGGCGACGTCGCGCCGGCCCATGTCCAGGATCCGACCACGATGATAATCCGGCAGATCGCGGTCCAGGACGATCTCATGCGCTGGGACAGCGATCGCGGGCATTATGTCCTGACCCAGACCGGCAGGAGGCGGATCGCCAATCGCGGCAATCATTCGGCGGCGGTGTTGCGGTTCCGCAAACGCGACGAGAAGGATGAGACGGGATCCCGCCGCAAGGCGTGACCGACGGCCGCGGGCGGGTTTTGCGTCGATGGATGGCGTCCGTGAAGAGGGCGCTGCGCGCGGGGTGACGGCGCGGCGGTTGCGCCGCTTGTCCAGCGACCCGGACGGCGAGGCCGCAATCGCCTGTCGACGCGGACCGCCGAGGCGCGAGGCGAGCGGATGGGCGAAGAACTCAGGGGCCGGCGGATCGTCGTGCCCGAGACCCGCGAACGGGCGCTGCTCGTCGCCATGCTCGAGGAGCGCGGCGCCATCGCCCTGCCCTGCCCGCTCGTGGCGATCCGCGATCTGCCCGATCCGGCGCAGGCGCTGGAATGGCTGGGTCGCTTCATCGCGCGCCCCTGCGACGACCTGGTCCTGCTCACCGGCGAGGGGTTGCGGCGGCTGGTCTCCCTCGCCGATCGGGCCGGGCTGAAGGCCGGTTTCGTGGCGGCGCTCGCCGCGCCGCGCAAGATCACCCGCGGCCCCAAGCCGGTTCGCGCATTGCGCGAGATCGGCCTCGACGCCGATGTGGCGGCGCCGCTCGCCACCAGCGCCGGCGTGATCCAGGCGCTGGAGGCTCTCGCGCTGACCGGGCGCCGGGTCGGCGTCGCGCTCTATCCCGACAGCGATCATCGCGAATTGCTGGGCTTCCTAGCCGCGGCGGGCGCTGCGGTCGACGCCGTGCTGCCCTATGTCTACGCCTCCGAGACCGACGATGAAAAAGTGCTCGAGGTCATCGACCGGATGGCCGCGGGCGAGGCCGAGGCGATCGCCTTCACCAGTTCGCCGCAGGTGCGCCGCTTCTTCGCCGTCGCCGACCGGGCAGGCCGTGGCGCGGCCGCGCGCGCGGCGCTCGCGCGCGTCCTCGTCGCCGCGGTCGGTCCGGTCGTCGCCGGCGAACTCGCCGCGGCCGGCGCCCGCGTCGACGTCATGCCGGCGAACGCGACCTATTTCATGAAGCCGCTGGTGCGCGGCCTCGCGGAGGCTTTCGCCGCGCGCAAGGGCGCCCTTGACGACGCGCGCGCCTTCGGCGCGTAACAGGGCCGGGTCCCCGATCAGCCCCGGATCGTCGCGATGCAGCATCTCGGGTCGTTCGACCTCATCGTCGTGGGCGGCGGCGTCAACGGCGTCGGCATCGCGCGCGACGCGGCCGGGCGCGGCCTCACCACGCTGCTGTGCGAGAAGGGCGATCTCGCCGAGGGCACGTCGTCGCGGTCGAGCAAGCTCGTCCATGGCGGCCTGCGCTACCTCGAACATTTCGAATTCCGGCTCGTGCGCGAGGCGCTGATCGAGCGCGAGGTCCTGCTGCGGATCGCTCCCCACATCGTCTGGCCGATGCGCTTCGTCCTGCCGCACGGCGCTGGCCAGCGCCCGGCCTGGATGGTGCGCGCGGGCCTGTTCGTCTACGACCATCTGGGCGGCCGCAAGACGCTGCCGCCGACGCGCAGCCTCGACCTGACCGTCGCGCCGGAGGGACGCGGCATCCGGCCCGCGTTCCGCCGCGCGTTCGAATATTCCGACTGCTGGGTCGACGATTCCAGGCTCGTCGTCGTCAACGCGCTCGATTTGAAGGAGCGCGGCGGCCTGGTCCGGACGCGCACGCCGCTGATCTCGGCGCGGCGCGAGGCGGACGGCTGGCGCGTCGTCCTGCGCGACGAGGCGACCGGCGCGGCGCTCGGCGCCTCGGCGCGCGCGCTCGTCAATGCGACGGGGCCCTGGGTCGAGGATGTTCTCCGGCGCGCCGGGCGCAAGGCCGACGATCGGGTGCGGCTCATCAAGGGCAGCCATCTCGTCGTGCGAAAATTCTGGCGCGGCGACCAGGCCTATCTGCTGCAGAACGACGACGGCCGGGTCATCTTCGTCATCCCCTATGAGGATGTTTTCGGGCTGATCGGCACGACCGACATCCCGTTCGACGGCGCGCCGGAGACGGTCGCGATCACGACCGAGGAGACCGCCTACCTGCTCGACGCCGTCCATCTCTATTTCGATGTCGGGCTGGAGCCGGTCGACGTGCTCCACGCCTATGCCGGGGTGCGCCCGCTCTACAACGACCGGGCGGCCGACCCCAGCGCGGTCACGCGCGACTATGTCTTCGACGTCGAGGCGCCGGACGCGGCCGCGCCGCTGCTGACCGTGTTCGGCGGCAAGATCACGACCTATCGCCGGCTCGCCGAACATGCGCTCGACAGGCTGGCGCGATTCTTCCCCAGGATGGGGAAGGCCTGGACCGGCGGCGCGATATTGCCCGGTGGGGAGCTGCCGGGCCACGGGCATGACCGGTTCGCCGCCGACCTCCTGCGCCGCCGGCCCTGGCTGCCGGCGCAGATCGCCGCCGATTACGGCCGGCGCTATGGCGTGCGCGCCGACGACCTGCTGGGCGGCGCCGGCGCGCTCGCCGACCTCGGCCGCCATTTCGGCGCCGCCTTCTACGAGCGCGAGGCGCGCTTCCTCGTCGCGGAGGAATGGGCGCGCACGGCCGAGGACATCCTCATGCGCCGCACCAAGCACGGGCTGCACCTCACCCCGATCGAGCGCGACCTCTTCGCCGACTGGCTCGCCCGCCTGCGCATCTGACGCTCGACCGCGAGGCGCGCACGCTGCTGCAGGTCAGGGACCGGGATGGCGACGAGGTCGATGGCGTCTTCGTGAATCTGAGGGGCGACGTCGTCGAGGCGTGGCGGGAGTTCATCCAGGACAATGCGCCGGGCGTGGCGAATCCGGACATGTGAGGGCAGGGCTTCACACCCCAGCTCCATCGCAACTTCTCGAGTCGTCGCCTGGCGTCAGGCCTCGTTCGGACGCACGCAAGTACGAGCGGAATCGGCCCCCGCGGGGTCTAACAAATCCCGGCCGAGCGGACGATCGGCTGGCCAAGGGCGATCGCGCGCGCGATCTGGTCGTTCTCCATGGCTGGCGCAATCGCCTTGAAATCGGCCGAGGTCATGCCGACCCGGGCGCCGATATCCCGCCATTCATCCCTGATGACGCGGGCCATGCTAGACGCCAGGGCGATGGCCTCGTCGGCGACGAGGCCAAAATAGGGCGCGACCTCGATCACGGCATCGACATCCAAAGCGTTTCCGTGGAGTTCGGAGATCGCGGTCTTCAATGTCGTTCCTTCTTCGGGGACGGGGTTTACATCGTAGGCCGGCGAGAGGCCCCATTTTCCCGCGCCGCGGTAGAGAAAGCCGAGATTGCGCAGGTGGTCGTCCGTGTTCTGGATCAGCACGTTGAACAGCAGTCGACGATAGAGCTCGCGCATGTCGGTCGCGGGATCGCGCGACCACGCGCGCATCTGGAACGCCACGTCCACGTAGTTCCCGGGCTCGGCGCCGGGCAGGCCCATGAAGGTCTGCGTCGAAATGAACGGGATGCGCGTTCCCCGCGACGCTCGATCGAAGCGTTTGATGATCGCGACGGGAAAGCGCTGGCTGCTGGCCAAGACGTCGGCCGCCGCGGCGGATATCCCGACGCGGCCCGCCAGATGCAGGGCCATGACCTCGACCCTCGCGACGCCGTATTCGTCATCGATCTTCGCGAGCTTGACGATCCACAGCGAACCGTCTTCGGCCCTGGCGTTGACCTTTGGTCGGGCGCCGCCGAGGGACCCGACGGCATGGCGAAGGATATCGCCTCCAGCCACGCGCGCACGGTTCTCGCGATAGTGGATCGGATCGGCCTCGAAGGCGCGGGCCTCGGCGATGATCTGTTCGAGGTCCAGGAGCCTCGGGATCGACAGCTGGCCCTTCCCGTCGCCGGGGCGAGCCAGGGCCTGTCCGTCCGGTCCTGGGCCATCGAAATAACGCAGCGCGCCGGCGCGCAGGAAGTCGTCGCAATGGATGAGATAGTCGAGATCGGACCCCGCGCGACCGCCGAACGCCAATTTGATGACGGCGCGGCCCCAGGAATCCGGCCCCCCGTCGGCGATAGGGGCCGGCAGGGACGAGCCCTGCGTCGCCCGGTTCGTATAGACCGGAGCCAGTCCGAGCGGCATGTGCGGCGCGATCGCAAAAGCGTCCGGACGTGCGATCCACTCGGGATCATAGGTGAAGGTCGAGGTCTCGCGCCCGCCCGCCTCGGCGTCGACGACCAACGCGCCGACCGGGGCGCCGACGGCGCCGATTCGGACGAAGACTCGCCGTCCAGGCATCACCAACCCACGTAGCCGTTGCTGTCCGCCTGGGGCTCCGCCTCGGGCTCCTCGACGCCATCGTGCGTTCGCGGACGGAGATCTCGCCGCCGACTCACGCGCCGGGGCGCGTCCTGGCGAGTCAGCATCATGCCGACCTCGTCTTTCGCCGGGTCAGCGAGCTCAATGATCGCATCGATCCGCCCGAGCACGAACATCGCCAGGGTCAGGGTGTTCAGCGAAACGCCGGGGTCGCCGTTCTCAAGCCGGTGCAAGGTGGCCCTGGACACGCCCATCTGCTGGGCGAAATCAGCACCGGCGATGCGTCGCTTGCGTCGAGCGAGAGAGACATCGCGCCCGAGCTTGGCGAGCGCGCGAGCGACCTGGGGATAGACGGCGGAGCCCTTTGTCGTGGGGAGCCGACGATCGTTCTTCATGTCTCACATCCGATACGTCATACGATCAAATGTATCATGTGCAAGACATAATCGATGGGTTATCGAATGCAAGCGAAAATGCCTTCGGTCTCACACAGGGCGTCTAATTCAGCACTATGTATCATATATAAGACATTCGGAACACCGAGTTGCTCACTGTCTATCGATGCGATCAACGACCCAAAAAAGGGGATCCGGTTCATCCGCGCCGCCCGGCCGGTCATCCCCGCAAGCGCACATTGTCCGGATCGAACGGGCTGTCGCCGACGATCGTGGCGCGCCGCGGCTCGCCGAGCACGCGGATTTCGAGCTCGGTCCCCGGCGCGGCATGGTCGGGCAGGACCATTGCGAGGGCGAGCGACTTGCCGGTCCGCCAGCCATAACCGCCCGAGGTCGTCCGCCCGACGGCGACGCCATTGCGCGACACCGGCTCCGAGCCGCGCGCGTCGGCGTCGGTCACACCATGGACCTCGAGCGTCACCAGCCGGTTGGCAAAGCCCCGGTCGCGCCAGGCGAGCAGCGCGTCGCGGCCGAGGAAGTCGCCCTTGGCGAGATCGATGAAGCGCTCGAGCCCGGATTCGAGGCCGGCATATTCGATCGACAGCTCCCGTCCGACCAGCTTGTAGGATTTCTCCAGCCGCAGGCTGTCCATGGCCCGGATGCCGAACGGCTTGATCCCGAATTCGGCGCCGGCGTCGAGCAGGCGGTCGAAAATGTAGTTCTGCATCTCGATGGGATGATGGAATTCATAGCCGAGCTCGCCGACGAAATTGACCCGCAGCGCGAGCAGCCCGGCCGCGCCGATCGACAGCGGGCGCGCGGTCAGCCAGGGAAACGCCTTGGCGGAGACGTCGATGTCGGCGACCTCAGCGAGCACGTCGCGCGCACGCGGGCCGGCGAGCACGAGCACGCCAACTTGCGTCGTCACTCTGTCGAGCCGCACACCGCCGGTCTCGGGGAGCAGCTTTTGCAGGGTGTCGTAATCATGGGCTTCGAGCGCGCCCGCCGAGACGAGATAGAAGCGCTGCGGCCCGACCCGCGTCAGGGTGAATTCGGCGCGCACGCCGCCGCGCTTCGTCAGCAGATAGGTCAGCGTCACCCGATGCAGCGCCTTCGGAATCCGGTTGGTGAGGATGGAATCGAGCCAGGCCTCCGCGCCCGGTCCCGAAACCTCGAATTTGGCGAAGGCCGACATGTCCTGCAGGCCGACGTTTTCATGGACGTTGCGGCATTCGGCGCCGACGAAGTCGAAATAATTGGACCGCCGGAAGCTCCATTTCTCGCGCGGCCTCGCGCCGGCGGCGACCGGCGGATGGTTCTCGTTCATCAGCACGTCGGGCCTGGCGAGATCGGCCTCGCCGAGCGCGTAGGACGGCGGCGCAAACCAGTTCGGCCGCTCCCAGCCATAGACCGAGCCGAACACCGCGCCGAGATCGCGCATGCGCCCGTAGCATGGCGTCTGCCGCAGCGGCCGCGCGCCGGCGCGCTCCTCGTCGGGATAATGGACGGAGAAGACCTTGGCGTAGGCCTCCTCGTTCTTCTCCTTGAGAAATCCGGCCCGGGCGTAGGGGCCGAAGCGGCGCGGATCGACGCCGAGCATGTCGATCGTCGGCTCGCCCTCGACGATCCATTCGGCGAGCTGCCAGCCGGCGCCGCCCGCCGCGGTGACCCCGAACGAATGGCCCTCGTTGAGCCAGAAATTCCTGAGGCCCGGCGCCGGGCCGACGATCGGCGATCCGTCCGGCGTATAGGCGATGGCGCCGTTGTAGACTTTCTTGATGCCGACCTCGCCGAACGCCGGCACGCGCGCGATCGCGGTCTCGATATGCGGCGTCAACCGCTCGAGGTCCTCCTGGAACAGTTCGAATTCGCTCTCGGCCGACGGCCCGTCGAGATAGCAGGCGGGCGCGCCGGTCTCATAGGGGCCCAGCAGCAGGCCGCCCGCCTCCTCGCGCATGTACCAGGAACTGTCGGATTCGCGCAGCACGCCCATTTCGGGCAGGCCCTGCGCCTTGCGCGCGACGATCGCCGGATGCTTCTCGGTGACGATATATTGATGCTGGACGGGAATCACCGGCACGTCGAGCCCGACCATGCGGCCGGTCCGGCGGGCGAAATTGCCGGTCGCCGCAATCACGTGCTCGCAGAGGATCTCGCCCTTGTCGGTGACGACCTTCCATTCGCCGCTGGCGGTGCGCTCGATCGCGGTGACGAGGGTGTGGCGGTTGATCTCGCCGCCGCCGGTGCGCGCGCCGCGCGCGAGCGCCTGGGTGAGGTCGGCGGGCTGGATGTAGCCGTCCTGCGGGTGCTGGATCGCGCCGAGGATCCCGTCGATCTCGCACAGCGGCCAGATCGCCTTGACCTCGGCCGGGGTCAGGAACTTCACCTCGATTCCGCCGATGGTCGCCGCCACGCCGGCGTAATATTTGTATTCGTCGAGCCGGTCCTTCGTGCGCGCGAGACGGATGTTGGAGACTTCGGCGAAGCCGACCTCGAGCCCGGTTTCGGCGCGCAGGGTCTTGTAGAGCGCGACCGAATATTTGTGGATCTGGCCGACGGAATAGCTGACGTTGAACAGCGGCAGCAGGCCCGCCGCATGCCAGGTCGAGCCGGAGGTCAGCTCCTTGCGCTCGACCAGGACGCTGTCGGTCCACCCCTTTTTGACGAGGTGGTAGAGCGTCGAGACGCCCACGACCCCGCCGCCGATCACCACCGCCCGCGCCTGCGTTCGCATCTCGCCATCCATCGTTGCCGCCGCCCGTCATCGTGAGGCGCGAAGCGAGCAGGCGATCGGGCCAGGGCCGCCCCGGGAACGACCGCTCCGCTGCGCCCGCAGCGACGAGCCAGCCCGCTCACTATAGGCGATCCCGGCGGCGCCGCCACGCGTCAATCGAGCGGCGCGCAGTCGCGCGCGGCCTCGACGAGGAAGCCGTGAACGTAAGAAGCGAACGACCGCCAGCATTCGACCCGGAAGACCGGCGCGGCGCCGGGGCGCATCAGCACGATCTCCGCCTTGCCCAGCAAAGTGCGCGACGCCGAGCCGCCGGGAAAGGCCGCAGCCGAGAGATCGAGCGGACAGCCGGCGTTGAGCGCATTCGCTGCTTCCTCGCCCGCAACCTCGAAGGCGACGTTGCGATGCGAAACCTCGGCGAGCGCGTGAACCTGGCCCGCGAGCGCGGCCTCGACCTCGGCGGCGATCGCCTCGCCCGCCGCTTCCGGCCCGCCGATCAGCCATTCGTTCGGCCCGAGCCGCGCCGACCAGCGTTCGCCGGCCGCTGCCCAACCGTTGACGCGCAGGCCGAGCGCGAATCCCGCGACCGCGCCGGCGCGCGCCGCCGCCGCCATCGGCAGGCGCAGCGAAAAGCGCGCCTCCGGCGGCAGCGTCCGGATCGCGACGCCGCGCCGCAGATCGGGCGGCGCGTCGAGGGCGAACTGCCGCTGCGCGGCCGGGGTCTCAGCCATGGACGCGCTCCCCCTTGGCGTCGAGGAAGACCGGGGCGCCGACCGTGACTTCGGCGAAGCCGGCCGGCGTCGTCGCGTGCAGCCTGCGCCCCGCCAGCGCCCGGCCGTCCTTGACCAGCGCGAGCGCGATCGAGCGCCCGCAATTGGCGCTCCAGTAGCTCGACGTGACATGGCCGAGCATCGGGACGGGAATCGCATGGGCGGGGTCGGCGACGATCTGCGCGCCCTCGTCGAGCACGATTCCGGGATCGGCGGTCAGCAGCCCGACGAGCTGCTTGCGCCCTGGCGCAGTCAGGTCGGGCCGCGCGAGCGAGCGCTTGCCGACGAAATCGGGCTTGGCTTTGGCGATCATGCCGCCGAGGCCGACATCGTCGGGCGTCACCGTGCCGTCGGTCTCCTGGCCGACGATGATGAAACCCTTCTCCGCGCGCAGCACATGCATCGCCTGGGTGCCGTAGGGCGTGATTCCGAACGCCCGCCCGCGCTCGTGAATTTCCGCCCAGACGCTCGCGCCGAAGTCGGCGGGCACGTTGATCTCGTAGCCGACCTCCCCGGTGAACGAGACGCGGAACAGCCGGCAGGGGACGCCGAGGATCCGGCAGACGCGCACGGCCATGTGCGGGAGCGCGGCCGGCGAGAGATCGACGCCCTCGACCAGCGGCGCGATGACCTCGCGCGCCCTCGGGCCCTGCACGGCGATCACAGCCCATTGCTCCGTTATCGACGTCAGGAACACCTCGAGATCGGGCCATTCGGTCTGCAGATAGTCCTCCATGTGGTTGAGAACCCGCGCGGCGCCGCCGGTCGTCGTCGTCACGTGGAAGCGGTCGGGCGCCAGACGGGCGACGACGCCGTCGTCGAGGATGTAGCCGTCCTCCTTCAGCATCAGCCCGTAGCGGCAGCGGCCGGGTTCGAGCCTGGTCCAGGCGTTGACGTAGAGCCGGTTCATGAACTCGGCGGCGTCGGGGCCGACGACCTCGATCTTGCCGAGCGTCGAGCCGTCGAACAGGCCGACCGATTCGCGCACCGCCTTGCATTCGCGCGCCACCGCCGCGGCTTCGTCCTCGCCCGGCCGGGGAAAGTACCAGGCGCGCCGCCACAGCGAGACATTCTCGAAGGTCGCGCCTTGCGCCTTCGCCCAGCCGTCGATCGGGGTCGTGCGGATGGGATCGAACAGCGCGCCGCGCGCGAGGCCGACCAGGGCGCCGAAGCTGACCGGCGTATAGGGCGGCCGGAACGTCGTCGTCCCGACCGCGGGAATCGGCTTGTCGAGCGCGCCGGCGAGCAGGCCGAGCGCGTTCATGTTGGAGGTCTTGCCCTGGTCGGTCGCCATGCCGGTCGTGGTGTAGCGCTTGAGGTGCTCGACCGATTCGAAGCCCTCGCTGATCGCGAGCTTCAGATCCTTGGCGGTGACGTCGTTCTGGAAATCGACGAAGGCGCGGACATGGCCGGGGTCGACGTCGCTCGGCATCACGCGCACCGGCTGGAAGCCGGCGCCCGACGGCGGGGCGGCGAAGGCGCGCATCGCCGGGGCGCCCGCCGCCGAAGCGCCCGCGGCGAAACCCTCGGCGAGGCAGGCGGCGAGATCATAGGTTCCCTTCGCGGCGCCGGCCGAACGGACCGCCTGCGCGGCGCGATCCGGCACGAAGGCGTCGATCGCCGGCTCGAAACGCAGCGTTCCCCGCGATTGCGAGAACAGATGGACCGCCGGCGTCCAGCCGCCGGAGAGCCCGACGCAGTCGCAGGCGAGCGTGCGGCGCGCGCCGACCCTGCCCGCCGCGTCGACCGGCGCGACGACGAGGCCGGTCACGCGCTTGCGGCCCCTGGCGCCGACTACGGTATGTCCGCTGAGCACCTCGCAGCCGAGCGCGCGCAGCGCGCCGGCGTCGGCCGCGCAATCGGCCTCCGGGCGCAGGTCGACGAGCGTCACCCCGAGGCCCGCCGCTCTGGCGTCCGCGGCCGCCCGATAGGCCGAAGCGCCACTGGTCGCGACCACGATCCGCCGTCCCGGCGCGACCGCCCAGCGATTGACGAAAGCGCGCAGGCTGTCGGCGAGCATGATCCCGGGCCGGTCATTGTCGGCGAACACCAGCGGGCGCTCATGCGAGCCGGTGGCGAGCACGACCGCGCCGGCGCGGACCTGCCAGACGCGCTCGCGCGCGCGGTCCGCCGGCGGCCCGGCGAGATGGTCGGTCAGGCGCTCGACCAGCGCGACGGCATTATGGTTGTAGTAGCCGAATGCGGTCGTGCGCGGCAGGATCGTGACATTGGCGCAGCCGCGCAGCGCCGTCAGCGTGTCGGCGAGCCAGCGCGCAGGCGTCGCGCCGTCGATCGTCGCGGTCAGCTCGTGCAGCAGCGCGCCGCCGGGCTCGGCGCCTTCGTCGGCGAGGATGATGCGCCTGCCCGTCGGCGCCGCGGCGAGCGCGGCGGCGAGGCCTGCCGGCCCCGCGCCGACGATCAGCAGATCGCAATGGGCGAAGCGGTTGGCGTAGCGATCGGGATCGGGCGTCGCGGGCGCCCGGCCGAGGCCGGCGGCGGCGCGGATCGCCGGTTCGTAGACGCGTTCCCAGAACGAGGGCGGCCACATGAAGGTCTTGTAGTAGAAGCCGGCGACGAAGACCGGCCAAAGCAGGTCGTTGACCGCGCCGATGTCGAAGCCGAGCGAGGGCCAGTGGTTCTGCGAATGCGCGACGAGGCCGTCGCGCGCCTCGACCACGCTCGCGCGATTGTTGGGATCGACGCGGTCGGGTCCGCGGTCGATCGACAGCAGCGCGTTCGGCTCGTCCGATCCGTGCGAGAGCAGGCCGCGCGGGCGATGGTATTTGAACGAGCGCGCGACGAAATGCTCGCCATGGGCGAGGAGGATCGAGGCGAGCGTGTCGCCGGCGAAACCCGAAAGCCGGCGGCCGTTGAAGCTGACGCGGAGCGGCGCGGCGCGGTCGATCCGGCCGCCCGCGGGGAGGCGAAACGGCTGGGTCACGGCCGCGACTCCGGCCGGCCGGCAGAATGCACGGGCCGGGTCCCGATCGGGTAGGTCTCGACGAAGGCGTCGCTGAGCGTGTCGCGCAGCGCGTTGAACCAGCGCTGGCAGCCGTGCTGGTGGTTCCAGCGCTCGGCGTGGAGGCCCCTCGGATTGGTGCGGGCGAACAGGAATTCGGCCCAGGCCGCGTCGTCCATTTCGGCGGGCCGTTCGGGCCGCGCGATATGGGCCTCGCCGCCGCAGCGGAACTCGATCTCCGCGCGCGGGCCGCACCAGGGGCAGTCGATCAGCAGCATGGCGCCCTCAATGCGCGACGGCGGCGGCGGCCGCCTCGTCGATCAGCCGGCCGGTGCGGAAGCGGTCGAGCGCGAACGGCGCGTTGATCGCATGCGGCTCGCCGGTCGCCAGCGTATGGGCGAACACATGGCCCGAGCCCGGCGTCGCCTTGAACCCGCCGGTGCCCCAGCCGCAATTCACGTAGAGACCCTCGACCGGCGTCCTGCCGATGATCGGCGAGCGGTCGGGCGTGACGTCGACGATGCCGCCCCAGGCGCGCAGCATGCGCATGCGGGTGAACTGCGGGAACATTTCGCAGATCGCGTCGAGCGTATGGGTGGTGATGTGCAGGCCGCCCTGCTGGCTGTAGGAAATGTACTGGTCGGTGCCGGCGCCGATCACCAGTTCGCCCTTGTCCGACTGCGACATATAGGCGTGCACCGCATTGGACATGACCACGCAGGGAAACACCGGCTTGACCGGCTCGGAGACGAGCGCCTGCAAGGGATAGCTCTCGAGCGGCATCCGCACGCCCGCCATCGCCATGACCAGGCTGGTGCTGCCCGCCGCGACCACGCCGACGCGGCGGGCGCCGATGAAGCCGCGCGTCGTCTCGACGCCGGCGACCGCGCCGTCGGCGCCGCGCCGGACGCCGGTCACCGCGCAGTTCTGGATGATGTCGACGCCGCGCGCGTCGGCGGCGCGCGCATAGCCCCAGGCGACCGCATCGTGGCGCGCGGTGCCGCCGCGACGCTGCAGCGCCGCGCCGAGCACGGGATAGCGGATCGACTTGGCGATGTTGAGCGGCGGGCAGAACGCCTTCGCCTCCTCGGCGCTCAGCCATTCATTGTCGACGCCGTTGAGCCGGTTGGCGTAGATGTGGCGCTTGAAGCTCATGACGTCGTGCAGATTGTGGGCGAGCATCATCACGCCGCGCTGCGAGAACATCACGTTGTAGTTGAGCGCCTGCGAAAGCCCTTCCCACAGTTTCATGGCGTGTTCGTAGAGCGCCGCGCTCTCGTCGTAGAGGTAGTTGGAGCGGATGATCGTGGTGTTGCGCCCGGTGTTGCCGCCGCCGAGCCAGCCTTTCTCGATCACGGCGACATCCGTGATCCCGTGGACCGAGGCGAGGTAATAGGCGGTCGCCAGGCCGTGGCCGCCGGCGCCGACGATCACGATGTCGTAGGAACCCTTCGGCGCGGGATCGCGCCACTGCCGCCCCCAGCCGCGGTGGCCGCCGGCCGCCTGCGCGAGCAGGGTTGCGAGCGAGAAACGACGCATCGAGGGGCCTTGCCGGAGGAAGGACGGCGCCGGTCCGCCGGCGAGGGGCGGCGCCGGCGCGGCGAGCGCCGGGGCTTGTCGCCAAATTCAGCCGGGAAGTCCAGCGCTCCCCTCAGCCGACCGCGACGCGCTGCTTGGTGCGCCAGGAGAGATTCGCCGCGTCGGCGAGCAGATTGGCGCGCAGGCCGTCCTCGCCGCTCGGCCGCGGCGCGACGCCCGCCGTCACCGCCTTGACGAAGGCGTCGAGTTCGTCGCGATAGGCGGCGGCGTAGCGCTCGAGGAAGAAGTCGAGCGCCTTGTCGGAGACGAAGCCCTGGGCGCCGGCGAATTCCACCGAGGTCTCGCGGATGTTGTCGGCGCGGATCATGCCCTTGGAGCCGTGGACCTCGACGCGCTGGTCGTAGCCATAGGCGGCGCGGCGCGAATTGGAGATCTGCGCGACCTTGCCCGACTTGGTCTCCATGATGACGACCGCGGTGTCGACGTCGCCCGCCTCGCCGATCGCCTTGTCGACCAGCGCCGAGCCCATCGCGCTGACCGCGACCGGCTCCTCGCCGAGCAGGAACCGCGCCATGTCGAAGTCGTGGATCATCATGTCGCGGAACAGCCCGCCCGAGCGCGCGATGTAGGAGACCGGCGGCGGGCCGGGATCGCGCGAGGTGATCGCGACGATCTCGAGCGCGCCGATCGCGCCGTCCCGCAGCCGCTTCTGCAGCGCGGCGAAATTGGGATCGAAGCGCCGGTTGAAGCCGACCATCAGCCTGGCGCCGGTCTGCGTGACCACGTCGAGGCAGGCGCGCACGCGCGCCGCGTCGAGGTCGACCGGCTTTTCGCAGAAGATCGCCTTCTTCGCGCGCGCGGCGCGCTCGATGAGATCGGCGTGCATGTCGGTCGGCGCGCAGATCGCGATGGCGTCGATTTCGGCCGAGGCGAGGATCGCGTCGATCTCCGCCACCCGGCCGCCGGTCGCCTCGGCGAGCGCCCTGGCGGCGGCGGGGTCGGCGTCGGCGATCAGGCGGACTTCGCAATCCTTGCGCGCCGCGACATTGCCCGCATGGATCTTGCCGATCCGTCCCGCCCCGATGATCCCGAACCTCATGGCGTCCTCCCTTGGCCAGCAATTCTGAAAGCGCGGAAAGCCCTTCTCCGCTCTTGCGGGAGAAGGTGGCGCGAAGCGCCGGATGAGGGCTTTCCATCGGTTTTCCGCCCTACGGCCGGCCCTCACCCGAACCCGTCTCCCGCGAGCGGGAGAGGGGCTACCCGTACCTTTAGAATTGGTGTCCCTTGGCCTCTCGCTGTTTCGCGCGTCGAAAAACGAATACACATTCTATCTTGACTTGTGAATAGAATTTTTGTTTCATTATTCCCGACGCGATGCTGATTTGGTCCCGCCCTTATTTTGCGCACGCCACGAACCGCGCGCGCACGGCGAACGGACGTCGATCGAGCGCCGACAGAGACGAGGAAACGACATGGCGAGCAGTTCCAGCGCGCGACGCGCGGACTATCACGGGCCAGCCAATCTGAACGGCAAGATCGCGGTCGTCACCGGCGGCACCCAGGGCGTCGGCGAAGCGATCGCCCGGCTGTTCGCGGCGCGCGGCGCGGCCGGGCTCGTCATCTGCGGACGCAACGCGACCAATGGCGCGCGGGTCGCCGCCGAGATCGAGGCGACCGGCTGTCCGACCGTGTTCGTGCCGGCCGATCTCGCCAATGTCGCCGATTGCCGCGCGGTGATCGCCGAAGCCGACCGCCGGTTCGGGCGCGTCGATGCGCTGGTCAACGCCGCCGGCCTCACCGACCGCGGCGACATATTCGACACGACAGAAGCGCGGTTCGACGAGATTTTCAACGTCAACGTGCGCGCGCCGTTCTTCCTCATCCAGGAGACGGCGAAAATCATGCGCCGCGAGAAGATCGCCGGCGCGATCGTCAACATCCAGTCGATGTCGGCCCATGGCGGCCAGCCGTTCATCACCGCCTATTGCTCGTCGAAGGGCGCGCTGGCGACGCTGACCCGCAACGTCGCCCATTCCCTGATAAAATTCCGCATCCGGGTCAACGGCCTCAACATCGGCTGGATGGCGACGCCGGGCGAGGACCGCATCATGAAGACCTATCACGGGGCCAAGGACGGCTGGCTCGACGAGGCGGTCAAGTCGCGCCCGTTCGGCCGCCTCATCGATCCCGCCGAGGTCGCGCGCGCCTGCGCCTATCTCGCCTCCGACGAATCGGGGCTGATGACCGGTTCGAACGTCGATTTCGACCAGACGATCGTCGGCGTCAGCGATCCGCCGATCGAGCCGTGAAGGCGCGGCCCTGACGCGCGCGGGGCCCCCGCGCTCGTTTCGCCGCTGAGCCGCCTCAGACCAGGGATTGCCGCGCGTGTCCGAGCCGACCCTCGACGTCATCACCATCGGCCGCTCGTCGGTCGACCTCTACGGCGCCCAGGTCGGCGGCCGGCTGGAGGACATGGCGAGCTTTTCCAAGGCGGTCGGCGGCTGTCCGACCAACATCGCGATCGGCACCGCGCGGCTCGGCCTGAAGAGCGGCCTCATCACCCGGGTCGGCGACGAGCACATGGGCCGCTACATCCGCGAGCAATGCGCGCGCGAGGGCGTCGCCACCGCCGGCATCCACACCGATCCGCGCCGCCTCACCTCGCTGGTCATCCTCGGCATCCGCGACGACAAGACCTTTCCGCTGATCTTCTACCGCGACAATTGCGCCGACAGCGCGCTCGACGAGAGCGATATCGACGAGGCCTTCGTTTCGAGCGCGCGGGCGATCGTCGTCACCGGCACGCATTTCGCGAAGGCGGAGAGCGCGGCGGCGCAGTCGCTCGCGATCGCCTTCGCGCGCAAGCACGGCCGAAGAGTCGCCTTCGACATCGACTACCGGCCCAATCTGTGGGGGCTCGCCGGCCATGGCGCCGGCGAGGAGCGCTACATCAAGTCGGCCGACGTTTCGGCGCGGCTCCAGAAAATTCTCCCCTTGTGCGATCTCATCGTCGGCACCGAGGAGGAGCTGATGATCGCCGGCGGCGCCGACGACGCCCACGGCGCCCTGCGCGCGGTGCGCGCGCTGAGCGGCGCGACGATCGTGATGAAGCGCGGGCCGATGGGCTGCGTCGTGTTTCCCGGCGCGATCCCCGATTCGATCGAGGATGGGCTGAAGGGGCCGGGCTTCCCGGTCGAGGTCTATAATGTGCTGGGGGCCGGCGACGCCTTCATGTCCGGCTTCCTGCGCGGCTGGCTGCGCGACGAGCCGATCGAGACCTGCTGCGCCTTCGCCAACGCCGGCGGCGCCTTCGCGGTCTCCCGGCTGCTGTGCTCGGCCGAATATCCGACGTTTCCCGAGCTTCGCCATTTTCTCGATCACGGCTCGCCGCATCGCGCGCTGCGCCACGATTCCGCGCTGGGCCACATCCACTGGGCGACGACGCGCGCGATGCAGCCGCCGCAGCTGATGGCCCTCGCGATCGACCATCGCGCCCAGCTCGAGAGCATCGCCGACGAGGTCGGCGCGCCGCGCGCGCGCATCGGCGCGTTCAAGCGGCTCGCCGTCGACGCCGCCGCGGCGGTCGCCGCCGGGCGGCCGGGCTTCGGCATGCTGCTCGACGGAAAATATGGCCGCGAGGCTTTGTTCCGCGCGGCGGACCACGGCTTCTGGATCGGCCGTCCGGTCGAGGAGCCGGGTTCGCGCCCGCTCGATTTCGAATTTGGCGGCTCGCTCGGCGCGAAACTGATCGAATGGCCGGTCGGCCACACGATCAAGTGCCTGTGCTTCTACCATCCCGACGATGCGGCCGAGATGAAGGCGCGGCAGGAGCGCGAGCTCCTGCGCCTCTACGACGCGGCGCGGACGATCGGGCGCGAACTGCTGGTCGAGATCATCGCCGGCAAGCACGGCCCGATCGACGAATCCACGGTCGCCCGCGTCGTGTCGCGGCTCTATGAGATCGGCATCAAGCCCGACTGGTGGAAGCTCGAGAGCCAGGCGAATGCTGCGGCGTGGAGCAACATCGCCGACGCGATCGCCGCCAGCGATCGCTGGTGCCGCGGCATCGTGCTGCTGGGGCTCGAAGCGAGCGAGGACCAACTGGCGGCTTCGTTCGCGATCGCACGCGGCTGCCCGCAGGTGAAGGGCTTCGCGGTCGGGCGCACCATTTTCGCCGAGCCGGCGCGCGCCTGGCTGGCCGGCGCGATCGACGATTCCGCTGCCGTCGAGCAGATGGCGGGCTCGTTCGCCCGCCTGTGCGCAATGTGGCGGGCCGCCTGACGGGGCCCGCGCCCCGACGACCCCGAATGAACCGGAGTATGGTCCGATGAAAACGATCCGCCTCACCGCCGCCCAGGCGACCGTGCGCTTCCTCGCCCAGCAGACGACCGAGATCGACGGCGAGAAGGTCCGGCTGTTCGGCGGCGTGTTCGCGATCTTCGGCCATGGCAATGTCGCGGGCCTCGGCGAGGCGCTCTACGCCGTCCGCGACGTGCTGCCGACCTGGCGCTCGCACAACGAACAGGCGATGGCGCTGTCGGCGGTCGCCTACGCCAAGGCGTCGCGCCGGCTGCGGATGATGGCCTGCACGAGCTCGATCGGCCCCGGCGCCACCAACATGGTGACCGCCGCGGCGGTCGCCTCCGTCAACCGCCTGCCGGTGCTGCTGCTGCCCGGCGACGTGTTCGCCAACCGCATGCCCGATCCCGTGCTCCAGCAGGTCGAGGATTTCGGCGACGGCACGATCAGCGCCAACGATTGCTTCAAGCCGGTGTCGCGCTATTTCGACCGCATCGCCCGTCCCGAGCAGATCGTCCCGGCGCTGACCCGCGCGATCGCGGTCCTGACCGACCCCGCCGAATGCGGCCCGGTCACCCTCGCCTTCTGCCAGGACGTCCAGGCCGAGGCCTATGATTATCCCGCCAGTTTCTTCGAGGAGCGGCTGCACCGGCCGCGCCGGCAGGGGCCCGACGCGGACGAACTGCGCGCGGCGGTCGCCGCCCTGCGCGCGGCGACCAAGCCGTTCGCGATCTGCGGCGGCGGCGTCCTCTACTCCCAGGCCGAGCGCGAATTGCTCGCCTTCTGCCGCAGCCATGGGGTTCCCGTCGCCGAAACGCAGGCGGGCAAGTCGGCGATGCCGGCCGACGATCCGCTCGCGCTCGGCGGCGTCGGCGTCTCCGGCGCCGAAGCGGCCAACCGGCTCGCCGCCGAGGCCGACGTCATCCTCGCCGTCGGCACCCGGCTCGCCGATTTCATGACCGGATCCTGGGCGCTGTTCAAGAATCCGGCGCGCCGCTTCATCGGCCTCAACGTCCAGCCGTTCGACGCCGCCAAGCATCGCGCGCTGCCGCTGGTCGCCGACGCGCGCGCCGGGCTCGCGGCGCTCGAGGACGCGCTCGCCGACTGGCGCGCGCCGGCGTCATGGCGCGCGGCGGCGGCGACGGCGAAGACGGAATGGACCGAGGTCGCCGCGCGCTACACCGCCTCGACCAATCTGGAGCTGCCCTCGGACGCCCAGGTGCTCGGCGCGCTCCAGCGCGCCGGCGCCCCGTCCGACATCGTCGTCTGCGCGGCGGGCGGCCTGCCCGGCGAACTGCACAAGCACTGGCAGGCGGGCGCGCCGCTCGGCTATCACGCCGAATACGGCTATTCCTGCATGGGCTACGAGATCGCCGGCGCGCTCGGCGTCAAGATGGCCCAGCCCGACCGCGAGGTGATCGTCTCGGTCGGCGACGGCTCCTACCTCATGATGAATTCGGAAATCGCGACCTCGGTGATGCTCGGCTTCAAGCTGATCGTCGTCGTCAACGACAACCGGGGCTTTGCCTGCATCAACCGCCTGCAGCGCGCCACGGGCGGCGAGTCGTTCAACAACCTGCTGCGCGACGCGCGCCACGAGACGCTGCCGGCGATCGACTTCGTCGCCCATGCGCGCAGCCTCGGCGCCGAGGCGATCAAGGTGAAGTCGATCGACGAGCTCGAGGCGGCGATGGCCGGCGCGCGCCGGGCCAGAGCCACGCAGGTGATCGTCATCGACACCGATCCCATGGCGATCACCGACGCCGGCGGCGCCTGGTGGGATGTCGCCGTGCCCGAGGTTTCGACCCGCGCCAGCGTCGTCGCGGCGCGCGAGAATTACGACAAGGCGCGCGTCGCGCAGCGCATCGGAGATTGACATGACGATTCGCCTCGGCGCCAACCCGATCGGCTGGTCCAACGACGACCTCCAGGAGATCGGCGGCGACACCCCGCTGGAGACCTGCCTCGCCGAGGCGCGCGAGGCCGGCTTCGAGGGCATGGAGCTCGGCAACAAGTTTCCGCGCGAGCCGAAGGCGCTGAAGGCGGCGCTGGCGCCGTTCGGGCTCGCCTGCGTCGGCGGCTGGCATTCGATCGAGCTGCTGAAGCGTTCCGCACGCGAGGAATTCGAGCTCGCCGGTCCCCATCGCGAACTGCTGAAGGCGATGGGCACGGATGTGTTCATCGTCGCCGAGACCTCGAACGCGATCCACGGCGACCGCGGCAAGCCGCTTTCGCAGCGTCCGCATCTGCCGGCCGGCGAGTGGCAGGCCTATGGCGCCGGGATCACCGACCTCGCCGTGCTGCTCGCCGACGAAGGATTCAAGCTCTGCTACCACCACCACATGGGCACGATCGTCCAGTCGGAGGCCGACATCCAGGCGTTCATGGCCAACACCAGCCCGCCCGTGAACCTGCTGCTCGACACCGGCCATGCGACCTGGGGCGGCGCCGATCCCGCCGCGCTCGCCCGCCGCTACCGCAGCCGGATCAGCCATGTCCATTGCAAGGACGTGCGCAAGGCGAAGATGGAGGAGGCGCGCGCGGGCGACTGGAGCTTTCTCGATTCGATCCTCGGCAGGGGCGCCGAACTCGGCGTCTACACCGTGCCGGGCGACGGCGTGGTCGACTATGTCGCGGTGTTCAGGGAATTGCGGGGCTATTCCGGCTGGGTCGTGCTCGAGGCCGAACAGGACCCGACGAAGGCGCCGGCGCTCGCCTACGCCAGGAAGGGGGTCGCGCATCTCAGGAGCGCATTCCGCGAGAGCGGCCTGGCCTGATTCCCCTCGTCGAGACGGATGGAGACCCGCCGATGCCGACCTCGAACCTTCTCGTCCATCCCGGCAAATCCGCCGACGGACTCGTCCACCGCATCACGCCGGAGAGCGCCGGGTGGACCTATGTCGGCTTCGAGGCGCGCGATCTGACAAAGGGAGCGCGCGCGGCGCTCGAGACCGGCGCCCGCGAGGCCTGCGTCGTCGTACTGTCGGGCCGGGCGCGGGTGACCGCCGGAGGCTTCGATTCCGGCGCGATCGGCGAGCGCGCCAATGTCTTCGAGGGTCTGCCCTGGTCGGTCTATCTGCCGGCCGGCGGCGCCTATGCGGTCGAAGCGGTGACGGATTGCGAAGTCGCGATCTGCTCGGCGCCGGGCTCGGGCGCGCTGCCCGCCCGGGTGATCGCGCCCGGCGACGTCGAGACGCTGACCCGCGGCAAGGGCTCGAACACCCGCCACGTCCGCAACATCCTGTCCGAGACCGCCGCCGCCGACAGCCTGCTGGTCGTCGAGGTGATCACGCCGGGCGGCAACTGGTCGAGCTATCCCCCGCACAAGCACGACCGCGACGCGCTGCCCGACGAATCGCTGCTCGAGGAGACCTACTACCACCGCCTGTCGCCGCCGCAGGGTTTCGCGCTGCAGCGCGTCTACACCGACGACCGCTCGCTCGACGAGACGCTCGCGGTCGGCGACCGCGACGTGGTGCTGGTGCCGCGCGGCTACCATCCGGTCGGCGCCGCGCACGGCTATGATCTCTACTATCTCAATGTGATGGCCGGCCCGAAGCGGGTCTGGCGGTTCCACAACGATCCCGCTCATTCCTGGCTGATGAAGTAGCCCGCCGCGTCAGCGGTCGGCTTTCGCGCCGGGAAAAATCTCGCGTCCGCGCGAGGGCGGCGCCTTGGCCGGCGCGCCGGTCTTGCGGCGGGTCAGGAAGCGCGGCCGGCGCGCGGTGATCGTCCGGCCGCGGCGGCGCGGACCGATCGGCGCGATCGCGACGGCGCCGAGGCGGGGGCGATCGGGATCGGCGCGCCCCGCTTCGCGTTCGACCAGCGTCGGCACGCCGAGGAACTTCGCCCACAGCCGCCATTCCGCCTCGATCTCGCGGTCGTCGTCGGCCTCGCACAGCGTGACGCAGAGATCGGGGTCGCGATGCCGGAGTTCGATCTGATAGTGGAAACATCCGTCGGTCGGGCCGCGCATCCGCAGCACGACGCCCTGGAAGGCGTCCGGCCGCAACCCGATGGTCATGAACGCGCCCCCGATGCTGCGCGCGATCACGACGCCGTCGCGCCCGAGCACGATGACTCGCCGCCGCCCGTCGGCGCGCGCGTCGGGGGCCTCGAGGCGTCGCGTCCCCGCGACGCCCGGCCGCGGCGCGCGCGCCATCTGGCGCTCGGCGTCCGCCTCGGTCCGCTCTGACTGCATGCCAAATCTCCCGCGCGAATGGTCGCGGGGAGAGACTGGCCCCGGCGCGGCTGCCGGGGCGCTAAAATCCTTGGTTAGGCGATCGTGACCGGCGAGGTTTCGCCCGGATTCCCATGTGATGGCTGACGGCTGGTCGATGCATTCGCTCGAATCCGCCGTGATCCCTTCAGCCCTCGCTAATCCTCCGCGTCCGGCCGGCCGGAGCAGGGGCGTTTGTTCGGCGACAGGAACAGGCGACGGCGCCCAGGCGACGCCAGAGCGAGGCGCCGGGAGTACGTTCAGGGAGCGAAGGCGACTTCTTGCTGAAAGAGATCTTGGCGCCGGCGGGGGAACCGCCGACAAGGTCCGGCGCGGCGTCCTGCGCCCTCACAGCCGGTGTTCGCGCGCATCCGGATCGGCGTCGCGGCGCCGCGCGCGCCGGTGGAATGTCTCGCTCGCCCGGCGGCGCGATTCGAACGCCGCGCGGGCGAGCGCCTTCAGCGGACCGGCGAACCGGTCGACGCTTTCGACGCGCGCGACCAGGCGCTCGCCGCGGCTCAGCGCGCGGTCGAGTTCGGCCATCGTCTTGGACAGGTCCGGCTCGTCGTCGAACCAGACTTCCAGCACGCGCGCCCAGGCCATCGCGAGGCCCTGCAGCTTCAGCGCGCCGACGCCGCCCTCGCTCTCGATCCCGGCCGCCTCGAGCATGAAGCGCATCGAATTGACCACGACCTGGTTGACCGCCAGCGCGGCGAGCGGCTCGCGGCGCAACCATCGCGTGACCTCGCGCAGCCCTTCGCGATAGGGGCTCATCGCATCGAGCCGGCGCATCAGCACGTCGAACAGCCGCTCCTTGGGCTCTTCGCTCGCCGTTTCGCCGGTTTGCGCGGTCAGCACGATGTGGTCGATGCGCTTGGAGAAACCCGCCAGGACCGCGCCCTTCGACGGAAAGGAATCGCGGAAGTCGGCGAGCGAGACGCCGGCCCGCTCGCAGATCGCCGAGATCGAAATGTCCTCGAATGGCTGCTCGGCGGCCAGCGCCATCAGCGCGTCGACGATGCGCGCGCGCGGCGAGCCGCCGTCCTTGTTCGAGTGAGTCGCATGCGTCACGCCAGCCTCCCGGTCTCAGGACGGCTCAGTGTAGTCGCTCGGGCCGCTTCCGCCAAACCCCGGCGACCCCGCGCCGGGGCGGCGGAGCGACGCGGGACTTTCGCCGGCCTTCGGCGCGGGCGGCCGCCGCCGCGCTTGCCGGCGCGCCGGCTTCCTGACAAGCAGGCGCGATGCCGCCCGCCCCGCTGCCGATCGACGCCGTGCTGCCGCAGCTGCGCGCCGAACTGGCGCGGGGCAGCCGCGCCGTCCTCGTCGCCCCGCCGGGCGCCGGCAAGACGACCCGGGTTCCGCTCGCGCTGCTCGACGAACCGTTCGCCGCCGCCGGACGCATCATGGTTCTGGAGCCGCGCCGGCTCGCCGCCCGCGCGGCGGCCGCGCGGATGGCGGCGACGCTCGGCGAGCGGGTCGGCGAGACGGTCGGGCTGCGGGTGCGCATGCAGGCCGAGGTCTCCGCGCGCACGCGGATCGAGGTCGTCACCGAGGGCGTGTTCACGCGGATGATCCTCGAGGATCCCGGGCTCGACGGCGTCTGCGCGGTGCTGTTCGACGAATTCCACGAGCGCTCGCTCGACGCCGATCTCGGCCTCGCGCTCGCGCTCGACGCGCAGGGCGCGCTGCGCGAGGACCTGCGCCTGCTCGTCATGTCGGCGACGCTCGACGGCGCCCGCGTCGCCGCGCTGATGGGCGAGGCGCCGCTGATCGAGAGCCAGGGCCGCGCCTGGCCGGTCGAGACCCGCCATGTCGGGCGCCATCCGGCGCTGCGGATCGAGGAAGCGGTCGCGCGGGTGACCCTGGAGGCGCTCGCATCCGAGCGCGGCTCGATCCTCGTGTTCCTGCCGGGCCAGGCCGAGATCACCCGCACCGCGGCGCTGCTCGACGCGCGCGTGAGGGACCCATCGGTCGACATCGCCCCGCTCTATGGCGCGATGGACCGCGCCGCGCAGGATCGCGCCGTGCTGCCGGCGCCGCCGGGACGGCGCAAGGTCGCGCTCGCCACCTCGATCGCCGAGACCTCGCTGACCATCGAGGGCGTGCGCGTCGTCGTCGACAGCGGCCTTGCGCGCGTGCCGCGCTACGAGCCCGATATCGGCGTGACCCGGCTGGAGACCCAGCGCGTCAGCCGCGCCGCCGCCGACCAGCGCCGCGGCCGCGCCGGCCGTACCGAGCCCGGCGTCTGCTACCGCCTGTGGGAGGCGGCGGCCGACGGCGCGCTGGCGCCCTTCGCCACGCCGGAGATTCTGTCGGCCGACCTTTCCGGCTTCACGCTCGACCTCGCCTCGTGGGGCGTCAGCGACCCCGCGCGGCTCGCCTTTCTCGACCCGCCGCCGGCGGCCGCGCTGAACGAGGCGCGCGCGCTGCTGCGCGCGATCGGCGCGCTCGATGCGGCGGGGCGCATCACCGAGGCGGGCAGGGCGATCGCCAGACTGCCGTTGCCGCCGCGGCTCGCGCGGATGGTCCTGGCGGCCGCCGCGCGCGGCGAGGCGGAGCTGGCGAGCCGGGTCGCGATCCTGCTGACCGAACGCGGGCTCGGCGGCGACGGCGCCGATCTCGCGGGCCGGCTCGATCGCTTCGCGCAGGATCGATCGCCGCGCGCCGAGGACGCCCGCCGGCTCGCGCGCCGGCTCGCCCGCCGCGCCGAAAGCCTCGCCGGGCCGCCGACCCAGGCGGCCGACGGCGCGGTCGGGCCGCTGCTCGCCTTCGCCTTTCCCGAGCGCATCGCCAGGGCGCGCGGCCGGCGCGGCGAATTCCTGATGGCGAACGGGCGAGCGGGCGCGGTCGAGCCGCATGACGCGCTCGCTGGCGCGCCCTATCTGGCGGTCGGCGAGATCGTCGGCCGCGCCGCCGCAGCGCGCATCCTGCTCGCCGCGCCGCTCGCGCTCGACGAGGTCGAGGCCGTCGCCGGCGCCGCGATCGAGACCGTCGAGGAGATCGTCTTCGACCGCGCCTCGGCGTCGCTGCGCGCGCGCCGCAAACGCCGGCTCGGCGCGCTGACGCTGGCCGAACAGATGCTGCCGGTTCCCGCCGACGAGGCGAGCGCCGCCGCGCTGGCGGCCGGAATTCTGGGCCTCGGCGTCGGGCGCCTGCCGTGGAGCAGGGCGCTGCGCCAGTGGCGCGACCGGGTGATGTTCCTGCGCCGCGCCGGCGATCCCGGATGGCCCGATCTCTCCGACGAGGCGCTCGCGGCGAGCGCCGACTGGCTGACGCCCTGGCTCGCGGGCAAGACGAGTCTCGCCGAATTCGGCGAGGCGGATTTCGCCCAGGCGCTGCATGCGCTCTTGCCGTTCGCCCTCGCGCGCCGGCTCGAGGCCGAGGCGCCGACCCATTTCGTCGCGCCGACCGGCTCGGCGATCCCGGTCGACTATGAAGCCGAGGGCGGACCGGCGGTCGCGCTGCGGGTGCAGGAGCTGTTCGGCCTTTCCGCTCATCCCGCGCTCGCGGCCGGCCGCGCGCCGCTGACGCTGCATCTGCTGTCGCCCGCCCATCGGCCGATCCAGATCACCCGCGACCTCCCCGGTTTCTGGCGCGGCTCCTGGGCGCAAGTGCGGGCGGAGCTGCGCGGCCGGTATCCGCGCCATCCCTGGCCGGAGGATCCCGCGGCCGCGGCGCCGACCGCGCGCGCCAAGCCGCGCGGGACGTGAAACGCGCTGCGCGGGATTGACGCGCCGCCGGGCGCCGGCGAATGTGCCGGGCGCTTGCCGGGGACCCGCCATGCAGTCAGGTCAGCCGAGCCGCACCGCGCTGGGCGCCGCCGGCCATCGCGCGGCCCATCAGGTTCTCGAACAGGGCCGCATCTTCCGCGACCCGCTGGCGCTGCGCATTCTCGGCCCCGAGGCCGACGAGGCGATCCGGGCGGCGGAAGCGGACCCGGCGCGGCGCGGCCTCCGGCTGTTCATCGCGGTCAGGACCCGCTTCGCCGAGGATGCGCTGGCGGCGGCGATCGCGCGCGGCGCGACCCAGCTGGTCGTGCTCGGCGCCGGCCTCGACACCTATGCCTACCGCGCCGACCCGGCCGCGGGCCTGCGCGTCTTCGAGGTCGACCATCCCGCGACCCAGGCCTGGAAGCGCGAGCGGCTGGCGGAGGCGGGCATCGCGATTCCCGCCGCCCTGACATTCGCGCCGGTCGATTTCGAGCGCGAGAGCCTCGCCGAGGGTCTCGCCGCCGCCGGCTTCGATCCGGCGCGGCGCAGTTTCTTCACCTGGCTCGGCGTGACGCCCTATCTCACCGAGGCGGCGATTTTTACGACGCTCGGCTTCATCGCCGGCCTGCCGGGCGGGGCCGAGGTCGTGTTCGACTACGCCAATCCGCCGGAGGCGATCGAGGATCCGGTGCGGCGGGCCGTTCATGAGGAACTCGCGGCGCGGGTCGCCGCCGCGGGCGAAGTGTTTCGCGGCTATCTCGAGACGCCGTCGCTGCACGCCCGGCTCGGCGCGCTCGGATTCGCCGGGATCGAGGATCTCGGCTGGGTCGAGGTCGTCGCGCGCTATTTCCCGGACCGGACGGGCGCGACTTCGGGCCGGGGCGGCGGCCACGTGCTGCGCGCGGCGACCCGCTGAACCGCCGCCTCAGCGCATGTTGCCGGTATGGCCGAGCGAGTAGCGCCCCGGCTGCGGCCAGACGGTCAGGCCATGCGGCATGCCGCCGACCGGGATGGTCTTGACCGATCCGTCGGCCGTGTTGATCGCATAGACGGCGCCGTCGTAGCGCGCGGACAACCACAGCGTCGCGCCGTCGGCGCTGACATTGCCCATGTCCGGGCTGCCGCCGTTGGGGATCGGCCAGTTGGCGACGACCTCGCGGCTGCGGAAATCGATCACCGAAATGCTGCCCGCGCCGCGCTTGACGCCGGCCAGATTGTGGGAGCCGCGATTGGTCACATAGAGCCGCTTGCCGTCCCGGCTCGGATAGAGCCCGTGGGTGCCGACGCCGGTCGCGATGAAGCCGCTCTCCTTGAACGTCTCGCCGTCGACCAGCACGACGCCGTCGCCGAGCATGTCGGCGACGTAGAAGATCGCGCCGTCGGGCGAGATGCGGATGTCCTGCGGCATGTGGCCGGCGGAGAGCTGCAGCGTGCCGACGAGTTCGCGCCGGTTCATGTCGATCTTCACCAGCGCATTGTTGTATTCGCAGGTGAAGATCGCGTAGGAGCCGTCGATGGCGAAATCGGCGTGGTTGATTCCCGAACATTGCGGCGCGTTGACGTAGCCCTGCAGCTCCATCGTATGGGGATCGCGGAATTCGAGCCGGCGCATCGCCTCGGCGACGACGATCGCCGAGCGGCCGTCGGGCGTGAAATACATGTTGTAGGCGTCGTCGACCTGGACCGGCGCGCCGGGCTTGCCGGTCTTGGGATCGATCGGCACCAGCGAGCCGTGCGCGCCGGGCCCGCTGACGTCGCCGGTCACCCACAGCGTCTGCAGATCCCAGGACGGCACGATGTGCTGCGGGCTGGCGCCGGCGGCGAAATGATCGACCACCGCGAAGGTCTGGGGATCGATGACGTCGACCCGGCCGGTCATCAGGTTCGGCGAATAGATGCGCGGCAGGGCGCCCGCCACCGCGGGGCTGAAATTGTTCGGGCCGACCTCCGAATAGACGTTGGCGGGGTCGACGACCGGCGGCATCGCCGCGCTCGCCTGCGCCACGTGGAAGAGGTCCGGCGGCCCGAGTTCATACGCGGCGCGGCGGATGAAATCCTCGGCGGTCGCGTCGTGTTCGACGAAGCGGCGGCACAGCGCCGCGCATTGGTCGGCGCTGACGCAAAAGGTCGAAACCGGCAGCGACTGCGCGCTTTCGAGCAGGCAATCCGAGCCGACGGCCGCGCAAAGGGCCAATGCGAACAGGCGGAGGAAGGCGGGCGACATCGTCGGGACCATTCATTTCAGCACGCCGATCGGGGCGGCGGGAATCGAAATCTGAGGGCACGATGACGGAGTCGGGATGAAGCGGGGATGAACAGTCCCGGCGCCGGCGCGCATCGATCCAGAGCTTCCCCCTGTAGAATCGAGCCCCAGTCGCAACCACGTCGGCGGGACGCCGACGCGCCCCCGCTCCTTGGGCGGCGTCCCGCCGGCTCAGCTGGCCGCGGCGTCGAGTTCGGGATAGCGGCGGAAAATGCCGGTCTCGTTGAACGGCAGCCGCCGGTCGGAGGCGAGGTAGCGGGCGAGCCGCGGCCGCGCCGCCACACTCTCGCGCAGCGCCGCGAGCCTCGGGTAGCGCTTGCCGTAGCCCGTCATCGCGCGGGGAAAGGCGTAGGACAGCCCCTCGACCAGCTGGAACAGCGACAGGTCGACATAGGTCAGCGACCCGCCGACGCTATGCCTGTCGCCAGCGGGATTGTGGCCCAGCACGCGTTCGAAATAGCCGAGGAATTTGGGCAGGCGGAGCTTCAGGAACGCCGCCGCGCGCGCGATCGCCGCCTCCTTCTGATCCTCGAAGTAGAGCGCGTTCGAGAGGGGATGATGGGTGTCGTGGACCTCGGCGACCATGTCCGCGATCGTCATCTGCAGGCCGTTGGCGATCACGCGCTGCGAATCCTCCGGCGGCGCGAGGCCCAGCCTCGGGCCGAGATACAAAAGGATGTTGGCGACCTGCGCCACGATGAGGTCGCCGTCCCTGAGGAACGGCGGCGCGAACGGAATCCACCCCGTGCGCCCGCTCTCGAGGATCTTGGCCATGGCGGCCATGCCGCCCGGACCGCGCGCGACGTCGACATAGTCCGCGCCCGCCTCCTCCAGCGCGAGCCGGACGAATTCGCCGCGGCCTTGCAGGCCGGGCCAGTAATAGAGCTCATAAGTCATGGGCGATTCCCTTCCGCGCCGCGCGCCCGCCCCTCCCGAAACGCCGGCGGCGCGCACAAGCTGCATCGCGGGCGCCCGCGCTCACTTCGGCGGTCCGCCGCTCCAGGCCGGCCAGTCCGCGACGATCGCATGGGCGAGCGCGCCGGCGACCTGGTAGGCGTTGGCGACCGCCGGGAGATAGCCGCCCGAATGGGCGCCGAGCGATTCGGCGGCCGTCTGGCCCGGGGCCGGACGATCGAAATTCGACGCCGTCCGCAGCAGGGCGACGCGGCCGAAATCGACGAGGCCGGCTTCCGCGCCGCGCCGGAGCGCGGTCAGCGTCGCATTGTCCTCCTGCTGGGTCGTGCAGGGATCGGCGGCGCCGTCGGTGATCAGCCTCGCCCACGCCTGCATGGCGGCGGCGAGCCGTTCGCCGTGCCACCAGGTGTCGGAGGAGACGGTGTCGCAGATCGTCACCTGCGGCGCCTCGGCGGCGGCGCCGGTCCGGTAGCGCGCCCGATAGGCCTTCGCCGCCTCGCCGTCGCTCAGCGGCGCATCCCTGGTCAGGCGCCAGGCGGCTTGGAGCAGAGCCTCGTCGAGACGCTGGATTTCGCCGCCGTAGCGCAATTCGGCCTTCTGCCCGGGCGCGCCGGCGCCGATCGCCAGATAGCCGGACGCCCAGCCCGCCGGCGCCTCGCGCGGGTCGATCTCGTTCTGCAGGCCGCCGTCGACCGCATAGCGCGCCCAATGGGCGGAGCCGAGCGTCCCCTTGGCGGGATCGACGCCGGCGATGCCGGCGATCACGAAATAGGTCCGGGCGAGGTCGAGCCGGCCGCCGAACACGACGGCGGCGATCGAACTGGCCGCATTGGCGTAACCCATTCCGGTGGTCATCAGACAGAGGCCGCCCTCCGTGCAGGCGATTTCGGGATCGGCTTTCGGCAGCCCCGGAATCGCGATGCGCTGGGTCAGCCGCTCGCCGTCGCGCCACGGCTTGGCCTCGCCTGCGAACATCGTGACGACGAGAACCTTCGGCGCCGGCGGCGGCGGCTGCGCGAACGCCGGCTCGGCCGCGGCGAGCGCGAGAGCGACGAGAAGCGAGCCGAGCCGGCGAGTCACGGCGGCGCCGGCCTAGCGGAAGAAGTCGCCGAGCCAGCCGGGCGCGTTCATCCATTGGGTCGGGATGCACCGGTAGCCGTTGCCGTTCGGGGCCGAGATCGGGAAATAGCCGGGCGGGCATCGGCGGCTGTAGTCCATGGAATCGACGCAGAAGCCGGACACGTCGCGATGATAGCCGAGGCCGCAGGCCGTCGCGGCGAGCCGGATCCCGGGCGCGGCGGCCGGGACGACGGGAGCGAGCGCGGCGCGCGCGGGCGCCGCCAGCACGGTGGCGGCGAGGAGCGAGCCGACGAGACAGATTCGCAGCATGGGCGCTTCTCCGGACGGACGGCCGTCCGGCCCATACTAGCCCCGCGGCGCGGCCCCGCTCAAGGCCCTCGCCGGTCGCCGACTCGGCCGCCTTCCGCACCGATCCCCCAGCCGGAAACGAGCGGGCGCGACGCCCGCAGTCCCGAGGTTCGTGCTAATCCTGCGCCGCGACGCCGGGCGCCGGAATAGACCGCGCCGAGCGCGCGCGTCGGCCGATTCAACGAGAGGACCCCATCATGGAACAAAGGCGACTGGGCGCATCGGGCTTCATGGTTCCCGCGCTGAGCTTCGGCTGCGGCACGTTCGGCGGCAAGGGCGAGTTCTTCAACGCCTGGGGCGACACCGACGAGAGCGGCGCGCGGCATATCGTCGATGTCTGCCTGGAAGCGGGCGTCACGATGTTCGACACCGCCGACATCTATTCGGACGGCGAATCCGAGCGCATTCTGGGAACCGCGATCAGGGGACGGCGCGATTCGGTCCTCGTCTCGACCAAGGCGACGTTCCGCTCCGGTCAGGCGGCCAATGACGTCGGCTCATCGCGATTTCATCTGATCCGCGCCTGCGAGGCGGCGCTGAAGCGGCTCGGCACGGACTATGTCGATCTCTTCCAGCTCCACGGCTTCGACGCGCTGACCCCGGTCGAGGAGGTCCTGTCCGCGCTCGACGATCTCGTGCGCGCGGGCAAGATCCGCTATGTCGGCGTCTCCAATTTCTCGGGCTGGCAGCTGATGAAGTCGCTCGCCGTCGCCGAGCGCTACGGCTATCCGCGCTATGTCGCCAACCAGACCTATTATTCGCTGGTCGGGCGCGACTACGAGTGGGAGCTGATGCCGCTCGGACTCGACCAGGGCGTCGGCGCCGTCGTGTGGAGCCCGCTCGGCTGGGGCCGGCTGACCGGCAAGATCCGGCGCGGCGCCCCGCTGCCCGCGCGCAGCCGCCTGCACAAGACCGCCGGTCAGGGCCCGCAGGTCGCCGACGAGGATCTCTACCGCATCGTCGACGCGCTCGACGCGGTGGCGGCGGCGACCGGCAAGACCGCGGCCCAGATCGCGCTCGCCTGGCTGCTGGGGCGCCCGACCGTGGCGAGCGTGATCGTCGGCGCGCGCGACGAGGCGCAATTGCGCGAAAATCTCGGCGCGACCGGTTGGCGGCTGACCGAAGCGCAGATCGCGCTGCTCGACCAGGCGAGCGAACGGCCGCTCGCCTATCCCTATTGGCACCAGCGCGGCTTCGCCGAGCGCAACCCGCCGCCGGTCTGAACCGGCGCCGCGTGCGCGGGCGCGCGGACGCCCTATAATGGCCGGGGCGGCCGCCGCATGGGTCGCCCGGAGGGAGGAACCGTCATGACGCGCAGGCTGCTCGCCGCCGGCTTGCTGGCGGCCGGCGTCGCCGCGGCCGGGCCGTCAGGCCCCGCTGTGCGCGCGGAGCGCGCGTTCGCGCTGACTTCGGCGACTTTCAGAGACGGCGGCCCGATGCCCGAGAGGGCCGCCGACGCGGTGCGCGGCAGCTGCGCCGGCCAGAACCTGTCGCCGCAACTGTCCTGGACGGGCGCGCCGGCGCGGACGCGCAGTTTCGCGCTGATCATCTTCGATCCCCAGGGCAGGAACGGCCTCGGCGATTTTCGTTTCGTCGGCTATGGCATCCCCACGACCGTCACGGCCTTCGCGGAAGGCGAGGTCAGCGCGCGCTCCGACAAATTCGTCGGCGGCGCGAACACCGAAGGACGGATGGCCTATTCGGGCCCGTGCCCGGCGAAGGGGCCGCCCCATCGCTACGCGTTCGTGCTGATCGCCACCGATCTCGAACGCGACGCGCTGCCGCCCGGACTTTCCGTCGAGGCGCTCCTGCCGAAGCTCGAGGGCCATTCGGAGGGCTCGACCGGCATGGTCGGTCTGTTCGGCGAACCCTGACGCGCTTCAGATCAGCTTGACGAGCTGCTTGCCGAAATTGCGTCCGGTCAGCACGGCGATGAGCGCCTCGGGCGCCTTCTCGATCCCCTCGACGATGGTCTCCCGGTAGCGCACCCGCCCCGAGGCGACATGGCCCGCGAGCTCCTTGAGCGCCTGCGGCCACAGCGCCATATGGTCGGAGACGATGAAGCCCTCGATCTTGCTGCGGGTGATCAGCAGGGTTCCCACATTCTCGAGTCCGGTCGGCGCGCCCTCGTAGGAAGAAATCAGGCCGCAGACGGCGACGCGCGCGAAATCATTGAGCCGGCGCATGCAGGCCGCGAACGGCGCGCCGCCGACGTTCTCGAACAGGCCGTCGACGCCGTCGGGCAGCGCCGCCTTCAGCGCCGCGGCGAAATCGGGCGCCTTGTGGTCGACGCACAGGTCGTAGCCGAGTTCGTCCCGCGCGTAGGCGCATTTGACCGGGCCGCCGGCGACGCCGACCGTCCTGGCGCCGGCGATCTTGGCGAGCTGGCCGACCACCGAGCCGACCGCGCCGGTCGCCGCCGAGACGACGATCGTCTCGCCCGCCTTGGGCGCGATGATCCTGTTGAGCCCGTACCAGGCGGTGACGCCCGGCATGCCGACCGGCCCCAGATAGGCCTGGAGCGGAATCCTGGAAGCGTCGACGACCCTCGCGTCGCTTCCGTCGGTCAGCGAGAATTCCTGCCAGCCGCCCATGCCGACGACCTTGTCGCCCGGCTTGAAGCGGGCGTTGTGCGAGGCGACGACCTCGCCGACCGTGCCGCCGCCCATGACCTCGCCGACCGCCTGCGGCCTGGCGTAGGATTTGGCGTCGTTGAGCCGCCCGCGCATGTAGGGGTCGAGCGAGAGAAAATGATGGCGCACCAGCGCCTGGCTTGGTCCCGGCGTCGGTGCGGGCGTCTCGACGAGCCGGAAATTGCCGGGCGCGACATGGCCGGTCGGCCTGGAATCCAGGATGAATTGTCTGTTGACGGGCATGGGCGCTCCTGCGGGGCTCAGCGATGGTCCGGCGCGAAAGTTTAGCCGGTCCGCGCCGACAAGGGGAGGCGCGCCCATGTGATTTTCAGCCGCCGAACAGCCTGCTCAGCAGGCTCCTCTCATGCGCCGGCTCGCCGAGCCCCGCATAGGGGATCGAGGCGGGCGGCACGGGCGTCCAGCCCGGCGATGCCGCCGGGGCGATGTCGCGCCTGACCACGGCCGGCGGATTCTGCGCGGCCGCGCCGCCGCGGTTGATCGTCATCGGCTGCCCGGCGGCGGCCTCCGGAATCGGCGCGGGCGGCGCCTCGGGCGACGCCGGCGACGCGCCGTCTGGCGCGGGCTGGTCGGCGCCGCGCCAGACGCCGGACGGGAGGGCGGCGACCGGCACGCCCTCGTGCGCCGCCTTCATGAACCGGCTCCAGATCTCCACCGGGAGATTGCCGCCCGAGACCTTGCGGGTCGGGCTGCCGTCGTCGTTGCCGAGCCAGACGCCGGCCACGAGATAGGATGTGTAGCCGACGAACCAGGCGTCGCGCCATTCCTGGCTGGTGCCGGTCTTGCCCGCCGCCTGCCAGCCCGGCAATTCCGCCTTGTGCGCGGTGCCGGTCAGCAGCGTCTCAACCATCATCGCGTTCATCATCGCGACGTATTGCGGCTCGATCACGCGCCCGAAGCTCACGTTCTTGCGCAGGTAGAGCTGCTTGCCGCTGGCGGTGCGGACGCGGGCGATCACATGCGGCTGGACGCCGATCCCGCCGTTGGCGAAGGCGGCGTAGGCGGAGACCAGTTCGAGCGGGGTGACCTCGGAGGTGCCGAGCGCGATCGAGGCGTTCGGCTCGAGATCGCTCGTTATTCCGAGGCGATGGGCGGTCTTCACCACGGTCTTGGGGCCGACTTCGAGCCCGAGCCGCACGGCGACGGTGTTCAGCGACAGCGAAAGCGCCTTGGTCAGCGTCACCGGCCCGAAATATTCGCGCGAGTAATTCTCGGGGTTCCAGCCCTTGACCGTGATCGGCGCGTCGTCGCGGATGCTGTCGGGCGTCAGGCCCTTCTCCAGCGCGCTGAGATAGACGAACGGCTTGAACGCCGAGCCGGGCTGGCGCTTGGCGGCGACCGCGCGGTTGAACTGGCTGTCGGCGTAATTGCGCCCGCCGACCAGCGCCTTGACCGCGCCGTTGGGGTCGAGCGCGACCAGCGCGCCCTGGCCGACGCCGAATTTCTCGCCCTTGGCGGCGAGTTCCTCGGTCAGCGCCCGCTCGCCGAGCGCCTGCATCTTCGCGTCGATCGTCGTGCTGACGACGATGTCCTCGTCGATCGCCCCGACCGTGTCGTCGAGCATGTCCATGACGTAATCGGCCGCGTAGTTGATCGATCCCGAGCCCTTCTCGCGGACGACCGTCGCCGGCCTTGACAGCGCCAGCTTGGCCATCGCCTCGGTGATGAGGCCCTGTTCGGCCATGGCGGTGACGACCTGGGCGGCGCGCGCGTTGGCGGCCTCCAGATTGTGGTTGGGGGCGAGCCGCGAGGGCGACTTCATCAGGCCGGCGAGCACCGCGGCCTCGGAAAGGTTGACCTGCCTGGCGCTCTTGCCGAAATATTTCTGCGCCGCCGCCTCGACGCCATAGGCGCCCGAGCCGAAATAGACGCGGTTGAGGTAGAGCTCGAGGATCTGGTCCTTGGAATATTTGCGCTCCAGCCAGAGCGCGAGAATCGCCTCCTGGATCTTGCGCGACAGCGTGCGCTCCTGGGTCAGGAACAGGTTCTTGGCGAGCTGCTGGGTCAGCGTCGAGCCGCCCTCCATGCCGCCGCGACCGGTCGCGTCGCGGAAGATCGCCCGGCCGATGCCGATCGGATCGATGCCGAAATGGGAATAGAACCGGCGGTCCTCGATCGCCACGAAGGCGCGCGGCAGGTAGGGCGGCAGATCGCCCAGATGCACCGCTGCGCCGCCGGTGTCGCCGCGATTGGCGATCAGCGCGCCGTCCTCGGCGAGTATGGCGATGTTGGGCGGTCGCTTCGGCACCGCGAGCTGGTCGATCGGCGGCAGCTGGCTCGCGTAATAGGCGAGCAGGCCAGCCAGGCCGACGGCGCCCCAGACGCCGGCGACGAGGCACCAGTAGACGAGCTTGCCGAGCCGCGAGCGCCCGCCGACCGGCCGCTGCGGCCGGCCGCGCTTCGAGGGCGCCCGGTCGGCGGGATCGGCGCGCAGATCCGCGCGCCCGCCGCGACCGCGGCCCGAATCGTCGAGACGCGGCTCGATCCGCGCCGCGCTTCGCCTGCCCCCAGGGCCAAACATCCGCAATCCCGGTACTCCGGTCGCCTGCCGAGGAAGGCTTCGACGCGCCGCCCGCAGACTTCCAGACTAATGGCGGCGATTTAAGGGCCGGTTAAGGTTGCCGCTTCGGCGTCTGGATCGCGCGAATAATCCCGAAAAACGCGGCGGCGGCGCGCGTCGCCCTTGCGGATCGGCCGGCGCCTTGGCAAAGTCCCGCCCCCGTGAAATGGCGCCGGTCGGAAGGCCGACGGGGTCGGGTCGCGCCGGTCGATCGGCAAGCTGGGATGTTGCGATGAAGGTCACTCTGGAGCGGACGACCCTGCTGAAGGCGCTCGGGCACGTTCATCGGATCGTCGAGCGGCGCAACACGATCCCGATCCTCTCGAACGTGCTGATCGAGGCGAAGGAACGCCAGCTGACGCTGAAGGCGACCGACCTCGACCTCGAGGCGACCGAATCGGCGCCCGCCGACGTCGCCCAGGAGGGCGCCACGACGGTGCCGGCGCACGTCCTCTACGAGATCGTCCGCAAGCTGCCCGAGGGCGCCCAGGTCTCGCTCGAAATGGCCGGCGAGTCCGGCCAATTGCTGCTGCGCTCGGGCCGCGCGCGGTTCCACCTGCAATGCCTGCCCGCCGCCGATTTTCCCGATCTGACCCCCGGCGATCTCTCGCATCGCTTCACCCTGTCGGCGGGCGACCTGAAGAAGCTGATCGACAACACCCAGTTCGCCATCTCGACCGAGGAGACGCGCTACTACCTCAACGGCATCTTCCTCCATGTGACCGAGGTCGACGGCGCGCCGATGCTGCGCGCGGTCGCCACCGATGGGCACCGGCTCGCGCGCGTCGAACTGCCGGCGCCGCAGGGCGCGGCGGGCATGCCCGGCGTCATCGTGCCGCGCAAGGCGGTCAATGAATTGCAGAAGCTGATCGAGGACCTCGCGCAGGACGTCGTGATCGAACTCTCGGCGGTCAAGGCGCGCTTCCGGTTCGGCGAGGTCCTGCTGACCAGCAAGCTGATCGACGGCACGTTCCCCGACTACGGGCGCGTCATCCCCGCCGGCAACGACAGGCGGCTCGTCGTCGACAAGGAGCCGTTCCAGCGCGCCGTCGATCGCGTGTCGACGATTTCGTCCGAGCGCGGCCGCGCGATCAAGCTGTCGATCGGCGACGGCAAGCTGACGCTTTCGGTCAACAATCCCGATTCCGGCTCGGCGAGCGAGGAGCTGGAGGTCGACTATGATTCGGCGCCGATCGAGATCGGGTTCAACGCCCGCTATCTGCTCGACATCGCGGGCCAGCTCGGCGGCGACACCGCGCTGCTGAAATTCTCCGACCCCGGCTCGCCGACCATCATCCAGGATCGCGACGGCGCGGCGGCGCTGTTCGTGCTGATGCCGCTGCGGGTGTAAGGCCGCGAAGCGCGGGGCGGCTGTCGGCGGCGCGCGGGATCCGAGCGGTCGCGCCGGCCTCGCCCCATTGCGGGGGCGGACCGGCGCAGCCTTCGCGCATCGCGCCCGGTCCCGCTACCGCCGAACCGGCGTCGGCGGTCGGCGAGCCTCGACATTCTGGAACTCGATCCGCGCGAAGTCGAGGCCGGAGGTGTCCTCGCCGGCGTTGGAACAGCCTTCCAATTGGTGGATTTTGCCGCCTTTGATCCACAGCAGAAGACCCATCCCGTATTTCAGGCCGTCCTCGATCGCCCCGACGTCTCCGACCGGAGAGCGCAGGCCGACGAGAAGTCGGTCGGAATCGACGTCGAAGGTCGTGAAAAAGTCGGCGCCCGTGTTCTCCCGCGCGATGACCCGCGCGCCGTCCATCTGCCGGGCGAGCGCGTCGGCGCTTTCGGAGGCCTGAGCGGCGATTGCCGATGACGCAGCACGTTCGAGGCGCGACAGATCGCCCATGCGCCGGACCAGCTCGGCGCGTCCGCGCAAGGCAAATCCGCCGATCGGGGCGCGCCCGCCGTCAAACCCGCCCGGACCGCAGCGCGCGCAGCACCAGCGCGATGACCCGCTCGAACCGCGCCTCCATCGCGGCCGCGGGCGCGTCGGCGTCGAGGCGCATGGCGAGCGGGTGGATGAAGCGATGGGCGGCGTCGAACACCAGCGAGAGCGCGCGGCGCCGGTCGGTCATCGCGAAGGCGCCCGCCGCGATCCCCTCCTCGACGACGCGCTGGATTTCCGACTGCACCCTGGCGCGATGCTTGCGCACGCCGTCCTCGCCCTTGTCGAGCGCGGCGATCAGCAGATCGAACAGGACGGGATCGGTCTCCAGCTTCTGCCGGTAGACGCGGTGGATCGCCAGCAGCATGCGCTCGAGCTTGTCATAGCCGGGATCGGCGCCGTCGGCCGCCTCGCGCAGGCGCGCCTCGAGCGGGCGCAGCCAGGACGCGGTGATTTCCGCGAGCAGGCCGTGCTTGGACGGGAAATAGCGGTAGACGTTGGCGTGGGTCATGCCGGCCTCGCTGGCGATGCCGACGATCGTCGTGCGCGCCGGGCCGAATCGCCGCAGATGCGCGCGCGCGATTTCGAGAATTCGGGCCTCGACGGGTTCGGTGGAGGCGGAGCGCGGCACGCGGCGGATCTCCCCGACGCCAGTGGCGATGCTGGCACGAAACGACCGGCGGTTCCAGACGCCGCGCCGGCCCGCGGCCGGGGCCGATGCATTCCTGCATGGCCGAAGCACGCATTTGGCCGATTGCGCCGACCGGACCTCCTCCCGATACTCGGCGTTGTCGACGCAGCTTCGAGGTCCGTCATGGCATTGTCTCCCGCTCAGGCTCCTGCTCGCCCTGCCCGCGCCGCGCCATCCCGGGCCGACGGGGTCGTGACCGGCGCGCCCAATCTCATCCTGCGGCTCGAAGGCGCCTTGGCGCTCGCCCTGGCCGCGGTCGGCTACGCCCGGCTCGGCGGCGGATGGCTGGTCTTCGCGTTGCTGCTGCTCGCCCCCGACCTCGCCATGCTCGGCTATCTCGCCGGGCGCCGGTTCGGCGCCGCCGCCTACAACGCCGCGCATACCTATGTCCTGCCGCTCGCGCTCGCGATCGCCGGCCTGTGGCTGTCGCAGCCGATCGCGGTTCAGCTCGCGCTGATCTGGATCGCCCATATCGGCTTCGACCGGATGCTCGGCTACGGGTTGAAATACCCCGACGGCTTCGCCCACAGCCATCTGGGCGGCGCGGCCCGCGCCGCCGGGCCGACAGGGCCGTGACGAGCGCGGCGATGACGGAAGGCCGATGAGGCGGCCCGCGCGGGCGCGGCGGTCCGCTAGGTCTCGACCAGCCCGCCGAGGTCTCCCGAATCATCGGCGCCGCCGCGCCCGTGCGGCAGCGCGAGATAGTCGGTCGACCGCATCTCGATCAACCGCGAGACCGTGCGCGCGAACTCGAAGGCCTCGTAGCCGTCCTCGCCTCGAAACAGCGCGGCCGGTTCGGCTTCCGCCGAAGCGATCAGCTTCACCCGCTGGTCGTAGAGCGTGTCGATCAGGGTGATGAAGCGTTTGGCTTCGTTGCGCTGGTCGCGGCCCATCACCCTGATATCGTCGACCAGGACGGTGTGGAATCTTTGCGCGATCGCCAGAAAGTCCGGCGCGCCGAGCGGCCGGCGGCACAGATCGTCGAACGAGAACCGCGCCACGCCGTCCTTCGCCTCCGGCACGTCGAGGGTGCGGCCGAGCAACGCGATCTCGGCCCGTTCGCCGCGTTGCCCGCCGGTCAGCCGCGCGAACGCGGCGTCGAGCGCGGCCCGCGCCGCGCCGTCCGCCGGGCAATGCCAGACCGGCGCGCGCGAAAGCTTCTCCAGCCGGAAATCGGTGCGCGCCTCGAGCGGGCATACATCCATCCGCTCGCGCAGCAGCGCGATGAAGGGAAGGAACAGCGCGCGGTTGAGGCCGCCCTGGTAGAGATCGTCGGGCGCGACGTTGGATGTGGCGACGATCACGACGCCGGCCGCGAACAGGCGCGCGAACAGCCGCCCGAGGATCATCGCATCGGCGATGTCGCGCACGCTGAATTCATCGAAGCACAGCAGCCAGGCCTGCGCCGCAAGCTCGGCGGCGACCGGGGCGATCGGATCGTCGCCGGCGACCTCGCCCGCCTTGCGGCGCTGGCGCCAGCGATGAATGCGCGCGTGGACGTCGGCCATGAAGGCGTGAAAATGGACGCGGCGTTTGGCCGCGGCGGGCGCCGATTCGAAGAACAGATCCATCAGCAGCGTCTTGCCGCGCCCGACCGGCCCGTGGATGTAGAGGCCGCGCGGCGGCTCGACCGGCCGCGCGCCGACCAGCCGCCCGAACGGGCCGGGCGGGCGGGCGGGACTGTAATAGTCCAGCCGGAGGGCGAGCGCGTCGAGCCGTTCGATCACCGCAACTTGCGCCGGGTCGGCCTCCAGCCGCTCCGCGGCGACGAGGTCGCGATAGCGATTCTCGGCCGAAATCCTCATCCTCCGCGCCGCCGGCGCGACCGGGCGCCGGCGCGGTCGATGGACGGAAACGCCACGGCGCCGCGGGTCGGCGACAGACCCACACCACCCCCGCGGTAACGCGAGCTTGACATTTGGGTTGCTATATTGACCATTGGCCCCGATCACAAAAGCGTGTGCGCCCGAAAAGGCCGGCGTGGGGCCGCACGGCTCGATCTTTGCCCGCGCCCCGTCCGCCGAACCCGGAGGCAGTGTGTTGATGTTTCATATCATCCGCGTCGCGATTGCGTCAGGGTTTTGCGTTCTGGGATGCGTCGAGTCAAAAGCGGTCCCCGCGCGGCCTGCCGATATCGAATCGCTCCGCGCTCTGCCGATCGTCCCGGTCGTCGTGTTCGGCGACCATCCCCGCCTCACCGTCGAACAATTCGCCAGCGAAAACCATCTCGATCTCGGCGACGTCAAGCGGCGGCACGCCGCCTCGGGCGTCATCCATTGCGGCAACGCCCGCGGCGCCGGCCAATTGACCCTCGCCGACGACGTCATCACGACCGCTGCGCATGTGCTTTTCAACGAGCAGGGCCAGCCGCGCGGCGACAGCGCCCATTGCTTCTTCACCGCCGCGGTCGCCGACCAGGAAGTGACGACCGCGATCGACATGTCGACGATCGTCTCGGGCAATTCCGATCCCTATTCCAAGCCGGCGGTGCATGACTGGGCGGTCGCGCGGCTGCTGCGCCCGGTCCGCGGCGCCACGCCCTATGGGCTCGCCGGCGCGGCGCAGCCGTCCCAGGACATCCAGTTCGTCGCGCGCGGTCACAGCGACTGGGGCGCCGGCCATGCGATGTCGATGGAGAAATGCCGGCTCCACGACGCGCTGACCGCCGGCGCGGAGGGGACGCGCGAATTCTCGTTCGACTGCGACGCCGGCGTCGGCGCCTCGGGCGGCGCCCTGCTCAGCGCCAGCGGCGGCCGGCTGCTCGCGGTGTTCGTCGGCTACCGCTCGATCGCGCCCGACAGCGCGATGCCGTTCTCGGCCCAGCACTATAATTTCGCGGTGACGATCGAAGGCGCGTTCCGGCGCGCCGTCGAGTCGGTCGCCGGCGTCAGCGCGACCGCCGCGCGCTGAAATCGGCGATCGCGACCGGCCGATCGCCGGACGGCGCCGATTTCTCCCCGCTCGCGGGGGAGCGGCGGCGCGACGCGATGGCCCCGCCGCGCGGGTTTGGCTAGACTGCCGCGATGACCCAAAATCTGCGTCCCGTCGGCCCCGGCGATCATGTTTTTCTCGTCGACGGCTCCTCCTTCGTCTTCCGCGCCTATTTCCAGTCGATCCGCCAGGATCAGAAATACAATTACCGGTCCGACCGGCTGCCGGTCGGCGCGGTCCGGCTGTTCGCCGCCAAGCTGCTGCAGTTCGTCCGCGACGGCGCGGCGGGCATCGCGCCGACCCATCTGGCGATCATCTTCGACAAGTCGGAGCATTCGTTCCGGCGGGAAATCTATCCCCCCTACAAGTCGCATCGGCCGCCGCCGCCGGAAGACCTGGTGCCGCAATTCCCGCTGATGCGCGACACTGTGCGCGCGTTCGGCCTGACCCCGATCGAGCAGGACCGCTACGAGGCGGACGATCTCATCGCGACCTACGCCGCCGAGGCGCGCGCGCGCGGCGCCGACGTGCTGATCGTCTCCGCCGACAAGGACCTGATGCAGCTCGTCGGACCGGGCGTGGCGATGTTCGATCCGGCGTCGGGCGACCGCGAGGAGCGGCGGATCGGCCCCGACGAAGTCTTCGCCTATTTCGGCGGCGGCGCCGACAAGGTCGTCGACATCCAGGCCCTGGCCGGCGATTCCACCGACAACGTGCCGGGTGCGCCCGGGATCGGGGTCAAGACCGCCGCCCAATTGATCGCCGAATACGGCGATCTCGAAACCCTGCTCGCGCGCGCCGGCGAGATCAAGCAGCCCAAGCGCCGCGAAGTCCTCACCAACCCCGAATCGGTCGCCCTCATCCGCCTTTCCAGGACGCTGGTCACGCTGGTGCGCGACGTGCCGCTCGAGGTTCCGCTCGACACGCTCGGCCTCGTTCCGCCCGAGCCGAAGCGGCTGATCGCCTATCTCAAGGCGCTCGAATTCACCACGATCACCCGCCGCGTCGGCGAACTCTACGGCGTCGATGCCGGGGCGATCGACGCCGATCCCGCCTTCCTCGGGGTGGGCGGCTGGCGCGGGCGCGACGGCGAAGCGGTCGAGCCGCGCGCCGCGGCGCCCGCCGCCGCGGTCGAACCGCCCGTGGTCGCGCCCGACGCGCCGACCCCGCAGGGCCTCGCCGCCGCCCGGCTCGCCGCCGCGCGCGCCGACAGGATCGACCGTTCGGCCTATGCGACCGTGACGAGGCCCGACGAATTGCAGCGCTGGGTCGACGAAGCGTTCGAGGCGGGAATCGTCGCGTTCGACACCGAGACGAGTTCGCTCGATCCGATCCAGGCCGACATCGTCGGCTTCTCGCTGTGCGTCGCGCCCGGGCGCGCCTGCTATGTGCCGCTCGCCCATCGCGGCGCCGGCCAGGGCGACCTGTTCGGCGGCGGCGAACTGCTGCCCGGACAGCTCGGCGAAGCGGAGGCGCTCGCCCTGATCAAGCCGCTGATGGAGGCGCCCGGCGTGCTCAAGGTCGCCCAGAACGTCAAGTTCGACTGGCACATTCTCGCCCAGCGCGGGATCGAGACGGCGCCGATCGACGACACCATGCTGCTGTCCTACGCGCTCGACGCCGGCGCGACCAGCGAGGGCCACGGCATGGATGCGCTCGCCCAGCGCTGGCTCGGCCATGAGACGATCCAGTTCGGAACCGTCGCCGGCTCCGGCAAGAGCTTCATCGGCTTCGCGCGGGTTCCGATCAAGGATGCGACCGAATACGCCGCCGAGGACGCCGACGTGACGCTGCGGCTGTGGCGCGCGCTGAAGCCGCGGCTCGCCGCCGAGGGCATGACCAGGGTCTACGAGACGCTGGAGCGCCCGCTGGTCGTCCCGCTCGCGCGGATGGAGCGGCGCGGCATCGCGATCGACCGCGACATCCTCTCGCGCCTCTCCGGCGAATTCGCGCAAGGGATGGCGCGGCTCGAGGCGGAGATCCACGCCCTCGTCGGCGCGCCGTTCAACCTCGGCTCGCCCAAGCAGCTCGGCGACATCCTGTTCGGCCAGATGGGCCTGCCCGGCGGCAAGAAGACCGCGACCGGCGCCTGGTCGACCTCGGCCAATGCGCTGGAGGATCTGGCCGCCGAGGGCCATCTGCTGCCGGCGCGGATTCTCGACTGGCGCCAGCTGTCCAAGCTGAAATCGACCTATACCGACGCGCTGCCCGGCTTCGTCAATCCGCGCACCCGGCGCGTGCACACGTCCTACGCGCTCGCCGCGACCACGACCGGGCGGCTGTCCTCGTCCGAACCCAATCTGCAGAACATTCCGGTCCGCAACGACGAGGGCCGCAAGATCCGCCGCGCCTTCGTGGCGACGCCGGGCCATGCGCTGATCTCGGCCGACTACAGCCAGATCGAATTGCGCCTGCTCGCCCATGTCGCCGACATCGGCCAGCTGAAGAAGGCCTTCGCCGAGGGGCTCGACATCCATGCGATGACCGCCTCCGAAATGTTCGGCGTGCCGGTCAAGGACATGCCGGGCGAGGTGCGCCGGCGCGCCAAGGCGATCAATTTCGGCATCATCTACGGCATTTCCGCCTTCGGCCTCGCCAACCAGCTCGGCATCGGGCGCGAGGAGGCGGGCGCCTATATCCGCAAGTATTTCGAGCGCTTTCCCGGCATCCGCGCCTATATGGAGGCGACCAAGAAGGCCGCCCGCGCCGACGGCTTCGTGCGGACGATCTTCGGCCGCAAGTGCCATTATCCGCGGATCAACGCCTCCAACCCGTCCGAGCGGGCGTTCAACGAACGCGCCGCGATCAACGCGCCGATCCAGGGCTCGGCCGCCGACATCATCCGCCGGGCGATGATCCGCATGGACGGCGCGCTCGCCGCGGCGAGGCTCGACGCCCAGATGCTGCTGCAGGTGCATGACGAACTCGTGTTCGAGGCGCCGCTCGACCAGCTCGAGCCGACGCTCGCGCTGGTCGCCAAGGTGATGGTCGAGGCCCCGCTGCCGGCGCTGAAGCTCAGCGTGCCGCTGCAGGTCGACGCGCGCGCGGCCGGCAATTGGGACGAGGCGCACTGACGCCGCTGCGGCGTCGCCGGTCCGCCGCTGCAAACGCGTGACAATTGCCCGCCGGGCGCTTATCTCCCAGCAGGCTCGCCGCCCGAACCCGAGGTCCCCGCCCATGCCCCCCTATCGCTCGCGCACCTCCACCCACGGCCGCAACATGGCGGGCGCGCGCGGCCTGTGGCGCGCGACCGGGATGAAGGACGGCGATTTCGGCAAGCCGATCATCGCGATCGCCAACAGCTTCACCCAGTTCGTGCCGGGCCACGTCCATTTGAAGGACCTCGGCCAGCTGGTCGCCCGCGAGGTCGAGAAGGCGGGCGGCGTCGCCAAGGAATTCAACACGATCGCCGTCGACGACGGCATCGCGATGGGCCATGACGGCATGCTCTATTCGCTGCCCTCGCGCGAGATCATCGCCGACAGCGTCGAATACATGGCCAACGCCCATTGCGCCGACGCGCTGGTGTGCATCTCCAACTGCGACAAGATCACTCCCGGCATGCTGATGGCCGCGCTCCGGCTCAACATCCCCGCGGTATTCGTCTCGGGCGGGCCGATGGAGGCGGGCAAGATCACCGTCGCCGGCAAGATCCGCAAGGTCGACCTCATCGACGCGATGGTCGCCGCCGCCGATTCCGCGGTCTCGGACGAGGAGGTCGCGGTGATGGAGCGCTCGGCCTGCCCGACCTGCGGCTCCTGCTCGGGCATGTTCACCGCCAATTCGATGAACTGCCTCACCGAAGCGCTCGGCCTCGCGCTGCCCGGCAACGGCACGGTCGTGGCGACCCATGCCGACCGCAAGCGGCTGTTCGTCGAGGCCGGCCATCTCGTCGTCGATCTCGCCCGCCGCTTCTACGAGCAGGACGACGACAGCGTGCTGCCGCGCAACATCGCCAATTTCGCCGCGTTCGAGAATGCGATGACGCTCGATATTTCGATGGGCGGCTCGACCAACACCGTGTTGCATCTGCTCGCCGCCGCCTATGAGGGCGAGGTCGACTTCACGATGAGCGACATCGATCGCCTGTCGCGCCGGGTGCCGGTGCTGTGCAAGGTCGCGCCCTCGGTCCCCGACGTCCATGTCGAGGACGTCCATCGCGCCGGCGGCATCATGGCGATCCTCGGCGAACTCGACCGCGCCGGCCTGATCAACCGCGACACGCCGATGGTCCATGCCGAGAGCCTCGGCGCCGCGCTCGAACGCAACGACATCAGGCGCGGCGCCGGCGCCTCGGTGCGCGAATTCTTCCGCGCCGCGCCCGGCGGCGTGCCGACCCAGGTCGCGTTCAGCCAGGCCTCGCGCTTCGAGGATCTCGACGAGGACCGCGCCGGCGGTGTGATCCGCGACCTCGACCACGCCTTCTCGCGCGACGGCGGCCTCGCCGTGCTCTACGGCAATCTCGCCGAGGACGGCTGCATCGTGAAGACGGCGGGGGTCGATGCGAGCATCCTGAAATTCGAGGGGCCGGTGAAAGTCTTCGAGAGCCAGGACGACTCGGTCGCCGGCATATTGTCGGGCAAGGTCGTCGCCGGCGACGTCGTGGTCATCCGCTACGAGGGGCCGCGCGGCGGCCCCGGCATGCAGGAAATGCTGTATCCGACCAGCTATCTGAAATCGAAGGGGCTCGGCAAGGCCTGCGCGCTGGTCACCGACGGCCGGTTCTCCGGCGGCACTTCCGGGCTGTCGATCGGCCATGTCTCGCCCGAGGCGGCCGAGGGCGGCGCGATCGGCCTCGTCGAGTCCGGCGACCGGATCGCGATCGACATCCCCGCGCGCACGATCAGGCTCGTCGTCTCCGACGAGACGCTCGCCCATCGCCGCGCGGCGATGCAGCACAAGGGCGCCGGCGCCTGGCGGCCGGAACAGCCGCGCAAGCGCAACGTCACCACCGCGCTGAGGGCCTATGCGGCGCTGACCACCAGCGCCGCGCGCGGCGCGGTCCGGGAGATTCCGGCGGGGCTGAAGTAGGCGGATCGCATCCGGCCGTTGCCGGGGGGCGAGGAGCGGCCGATGCCTGCCCATCCGCTCGCCACGCTCCACGTTCGCGCCCGCCCGGGGGCCCGCGCGCAGGGCTGGCTGACCGCCGGCGACCTGCGCATCCCTTGCGCGCTGGGGCCGGCCGGGATCGTCCGCCGCAAGCGCGAGGGTGACGGCGCGACGCCGGCGGGGCGGTTCGCGCTGCTGTGGGCGTTCCACCGCCCGGATCGCCCGCGGCCCGCCGCCGGCGGCGTGCCGAGCCGCGTCCTGCGCCGCGACGCCGGATGGTGCGAGGATCCGCGCAGTCCTTGCTACAACAGGCCGGTGCGGCTGCCCTTCGTGCTCGCCTGCGACTCGATGTGGCGCGCCGACCACCTCTATGACCTCGTTTATGTGCTCGACTATAATTACGCCCGACGCGCCAGGGGCGCCGGCAGCGCGATCTTCTTCCACCTCGCCCGGCCCGGCCTGACCCCGACCGCCGGCTGCGTGGCGATCCTGCCCGCCGACATGCGCCGGCTGGCGCCGCGGCTGGCGCGGCGCACGACGATGGCGATCGGCGAGGCGGGATTCCGGCGCGGCGTTGCCGGCACTTCCGCAAAGGCGCTGCGCGCTCAAGGCTGCTGAGCGGGCGCGCCGGCATCGCCCGCCTCGCCTTCGGCGCGGTCGAGCCCCCGCTTCAGCGCGCCGAGCCCGGCGAGCAGCCGTTTCTTGTCCTGGGCGGACAGGCCCGCCAGCAGGGCGACCGTCCAGCCCTCGTGCTCGCGCGCCATCGCGAGGAACCGCGCCCGGCCGTCCTCGGTGAGGCGAACGAAAATCGCCCGGCGGTCCTCGGGATGGGCCTCGCGGGCGACCAAGCCTTCGCTTTCGAGCCTGTCGACGAGGCCGGTGATCGCGCCATTGGTCACCATCATCCGCCTGGAGGCTTCGCTCATGGTCAGCGCGCCGCCGGCGCGCTCGAGCTGGGCGAGCAGATCGAAGCGCGCGAGCGTGATGCCGAAGGCGGCGACGATCCTGCGCTGCAACGCCGCCTCGATCCGGTTGGCGCAGGCGAGCAGCCGCAGCCAGATGCGGATCTCCAGATGCGCATCCGGCGCGGTCGGCCGCCTAGGCCGATCCTTGGAAGCGCTGCTGCGCGCGGCGGCTGCTCGCATGGGAAGGCGCGGCTCCGGTTCGAAGAGAGGCGGGGTGCTTTAGCGCGCGATAGTTCAAAGTTCAAATATCGGCCGACCCGGTTCGCGCGGCGCCGCTCGCGCCGGCCTCCGCCTGGATGATGAATTCCGCCGAGCGTCCCAGCTCGATCGCGGGATGACCAGATCAAGGCCGTTCGTCGCCGCCCATTGCCTAATCCGAGAGGTAGGTACATTAATGAAGACAGCGATCCTGGCGTCAGCCGGACGGCGGCGGGGGCAGACGAAGCATGGTCGGCGAGTCCTGGCCCTTGACCTGCGCGGGAACGCGCCTCTCGATCTCATCTGCGGCCTTCGCCTGCCGTTAGGACCGCGGGAACGGCGATGCCCGATCTTGACGTGGCCCGCAAAGTCGCCGCCGCGACCGCCAGTCTCGGCGGGGGAATCGTCGTCGCCGTTGCGAAGCGCGGCTCTGATGCCGTCGTCGGCGGCCGGACAGCGGACGAAGCCGTCGCGGGCCTGATCCACGCTCCGATGACCGGCGTCGCCGAGGATCGTTTCGACAGGCTGTTGGAAGACGCATTCACGCCGATCAATCGGTGGGGAACGCCCGACGATGCGGGGAAGGCCATCGCCACGATGGCGGCCGGAGACCTGCCGTCCACGGCCGGCGCCGCCATTCAGGGCGATGGCGGCATGCATATTCCCTATTACTGAAGCCCCGCGACAGGCGATCATCGGATCGCATTCTTCGCACTGGCCAACAAACAAAGCGGGAGGAGGAGACCATGACGGGTGCAAACGATCACGAACCCCAGGGCATTCATCAGTCGAAGCGGGCGGCCGCCAGCGGCTGGATCGGCTCGGCGCTCGAATACTACGACTTCTTCATATACGCGACCGCGGCGTCGCTGATCTTCCCGCAGATATTTTTTCCCAAGGGCGACCCGGCGGCCGCCATCGTCGCGTCGCTGGCGACCTACGGGGTCGGCTATGTCGCGCGCCCCATCGGCGCATTCGTGCTCGGCCATTACGGCGATACGCACGGTCGCAAGAATGTTCTCGTTCTCTGCATGATTGCGATGGGGCTCTCGACCATGGCGGTCGGATTGCTGCCGACTTACGATCAGCTTGGCCTGCTCGCGCCGATCTTGCTCGTCATCCTGCGTCTCGTTCAGGGTTTCGCAGTCGCCGGCGAGATCTCCGGGGCGAGTTCGATGATCCTCGAACATGCGCCGTTCGGTCAGCGCGGATATTTCGCAAGCTTCACCCTGCAAGGCGTTCAGGCCGGACAGATCATGGCGGCGGCGGTCTTCCTGCCCCTGGCGACCTACATGCCTGCTGACGCTTTCAATTCCTGGGGCTGGCGCATCCCGTTCCTCGCGAGCGCGATCGTCATCATCGCCGGATACATCATTCGTCGCAAAGTCGCCGAGACGCCAGCCTTTGCGGCGGAAGCCGCCAAAAAGGCGATTCCGCGCGCCCCGATCATCGAAGCGTTTCGGCTTTGCTGGGCCGATATGCTGCGCGTCGTCTGCGCCTCGCTGATGAATGTGATCGCGACTGTCGCCACGATCTTCGGCGCCGCCTATGCCGTTCAGCCGGCCTATGGCATCGGATTTTCAAAGGCCATTTATCTCTGGATCCCCGTGGCGGGAAATATCTTGGCGGTTCTCGTCATCCCATTCGTGGGCAGCCTGTCCGACAGGATCGGGCGCAAGCCGCCGATCGTCGTCGGCGCCCTCGTCTCGGGCCTGCTCGCCTTCGCCTATCTCTACGCAATCAGCATCAAGAACGTGCCGCTGGCGATCGCCATGTCGCTGCTCATGTGGGGAGTTGTCTACCAGGGTTACAATGCGGTGTTTCCGAGCTTCTATCCCGAGCTGTTCCCGACCCGGATACGAGTAACGGCGATGGCGATCGCCCAGAACGTCGGGACGTTCATAACGGCTCTCCTGCCCGCCCTGTTTGCCTATGTGGCGCCTCCGGGTTCCACCAACATCCCTCTCACCGTGGGGGCGATCACCTTTGCGGTCACCCTCATAGCGGCGCTGTCGACATTGACCGCACGCGAGACTTATCGACTGCACCTGAACGACCTTGGCGATCGAAGAGCAATTCCAGTGCCTAAGGCGGACTACGATCGTCTGAGAACCCAAGCCCTCGGCGCCACGGCAGGTTCGTGAGCCGGGTCGCTCCTCGCTACGGGAGAGAGGGGTCGCCGATGTTCGACGCCTTGCCCTCCGAGCCTGTCGACGAGGCCGGTGATCGCGCCATTGATCGCCATCATCCGCCTGTAGGCCTCGCTCATGGTCAGCGCGCCGCCGGCGCGCTCGATCTGGGCGAGCAGGTCGAAGCGCGCCCATCGCCGCGATTGGAGACAATTGGCCGAAGTTCATCGCCATCGAGGCCGGAGAATTCCGAGAATTTGGACGCGGCGCTCAACCGTTCGTTGACGATAAGGACTTCCCGCGACGGCGAGGACGGGCGTCCGTGGGGGTACAACCCGCGCTAGGGCGATGGGCTGGGCGGCGTCGGTCGTGCGCAGCCACGCCGCCGCCGCGCCGTCAAGCGCTTCGCGCTGCTCCGCTCCGCTTCGCCCCTCCCGGCGATCGCAAGCGATCGCCTTGGGGTGACTGCGCGCCTTCGGCGCGGCAGATTGGCCACCGAGGCCTTTTGGTGAGCGCCGCGGCCCCGGGGGCGGCGGCGCTCACCAAAAGGTCTCGGCGGAAGACGACCCCGGCGGCGCGGACGCTCGTCTATTGGCGGCGTCGGCATCGTTCTGGAGCGGATCCTTGGGGGAAACGGGGCGCATCGCCGAATCCCCAAGCGCGCCCATTCGCCCAGCACCGCGGCATCGTCCCCGTCCCCTCAACCTCTCCTAAACCCCGATCGTCTAGCGTTCGGCGCATGACCGGGAGCCGAGGGGCGCGGATGGACAAGAGGCTTCTCACCCTGGCGCTCGCCGTCGTCGTCGTCGCGATCGGCGCCGGCTTCTTCCTGTCCCGGCGCGCTGCGGAACCGTCGGCGGACGCGGCGAAGATCATGGACGTGGCGCAACGGCTCGCCGTGTTTCCGGGGCTGACCGACGCCGCCGCCGTCTCGTCCGCGTTCGGCGTGATCTTCGGGCCGCCGGGCGACGGCTCGCGGCAGACCATCTGCGTGGGTCGTCCCCTGCAAGCCTCCCGCAGCTGGCAATCCTCCGCCTCCGGCGACTGGTGGTTTCGCGCGGACACGCAGGGGCCCCAGCGGCGCCCCGTGTTCCTGCTGCAGGTCGAAAGCCGACCGGCGGCATGTCCGGCGGACCGGTTCTCCCGCCTCGTCGACGCGCGGTTTCTCAACGCGCAGAACTGGCGTTGCGTGAAGCTCGCCGATTTCGGCCGGCTGGCGGCCGAGTTCAGGACCACCTACCAGGGCGCCAACGGCGTCCATATCCTGGCCAGGCGCGTCAATCGCCCCGACGGCCGCGCGGCCAACCTCGAGATCAATTTCGGGGCCGCGGACTCCCGCGAGTGCCTCTACTCGCTGGCGATCACGATTGCGAATATCTAGCCGGGCGCGGCTCTTCGCAGTCGCGGGTCGCGGGCCGCACCGCGCACCAAAAGGTCCCGGCGCAATACCGCCGGGCGCCGGCGGCATGGGACGGCTGCCGATTGGATGGGGCGACGGCCGCCGCCCCTGCTCGCCGCCCTGTTTTCTCTTTTACAGAAAAATTGCTTGACGCCAGCCGTTCCCCGATGCATAGTCCCAAGGTCGATGGACGGCCCGGCCGAGCCAGGCGAACCGAAGGAGATGCAAGGCCGTCCCGAAAAGCCGCCCGAGCCCCAAAGAAATGGAGCGCTCGAGGCGCGGGCGCAATGGGGGCGCAAAATGCTTCCACTGGCGCGCAAACCATTGAAATCCCAGGGAATCCAAACGAAACCGGGAAATAAAAGCCGTTCCCAAATGCTTCCAAGACGTTCCAAAAGCTTCCAAAAATTTCCACCCCCCCGGACCCGGGCGAGGCGGAGCGACGGCGGGCGCAATCCCGTCATTCGATCTGGCTCGGGTGCAGCGGGGCCATGGCGGCGAAGGTCGAGCCTTCGCCGACCCGGCTGGCGATCGTCAGCCGCCCGCGATGGCGCGCCATGATGTGCTTGACGATCGCCAGGCCGAGCCCGGTTCCGCCCCGCGACCGGCTCTGGCCGGCGTCGACGCGATAGAAGCGCTCGGTCAGCCGCGGCAGGTGTTCGGGCGCGATTCCGCGGCCGTGGTCGCGGATGGTGAGCCAGCCCTCGCGCGCCGTCCGGGTCACCGCGATCTCGACCCGCCCGGCGCGCGAAGCGTCGGCGGGCGCGCCGTATTTGATCGCGTTCTCGATCAGATTCTCGGCCACGCGGAGCAATTCGTCGCGGTCGCCCGCGACGATCACCGGCTGGCTCGCCTCGACCTCGAGCTCGACGCCCATCTCGCCGGCGAGCGGGGCGAGCGTGTCGGCGACGTGGCGCGCGATCAGCGCCAGGTCGATCGGCGTCTCCGGCCGCACGTGCTGGTTCTGCTCGATGCGCGAGAGCGACAGCAGATCGTCGACGAGGCGCGCCATCCGGCGGCCCTGTTCGCGCATGATGCCGAGGAACTTCTCCCTCGCCCGCGGGTCGTCGCGCGCCGGCCCCTGCAGCGTGTCGACGAAGCCGAGCAGCGAGGCCAGCGGCGTGCGCAATTCGTGGCTGGCGTTGGCGATGAAATCGACGCGCATCCGCTCGACCCTCCTGGCCTCGGTGAGGTCGCGCAGGGTGATCAGCGCGGCGCCGGTCTCGCCGGTCTCCGCGGTCAGCGGCGCCACGCAGACGTCGAACAGGCGTTCGACCGGCACGCGCTCGCTCCACAGCACGGTCTCCGCCTGGCCGGTCGCCATGACCCGGCGCAGGCAATCGAGGACGTCGGGCGCGCGCAGCGCGAGCACCAGGGGTTCGCCGAGCCGCACCGCCGGCAACAGCGCCTCGGCCGGCTCATTGGCGGCGGCGATGCGCCCGTCGGGTCCGATGACCAGCGCGGGCTCCGGCATGGCGGCGACGAGGCCGGCGCAGAAATGCGACCGGATCTGGGTGTCGAGGATCTGTCGGGCCATCTGGCTCATCGGCGAGGCGCCCTGCGGCGGCATGGGGCGGCGGGGCGCATGGCTCAGCCCCCGTCGGGGTCGGTCGGGGCCTCCATCGCCTCGCGCAGCGTGCGCCAGCGGCGCACCGCCTCATGCGCGCCGAGCAGCGCCATGGCGAGGATGAACGGGCCGAGATAATAGATCGCGCGGAACAGCAGCAGCGAGGCGAGCAGCGGTTCGCTCGGGCCGCCGACGCCCTTCAGCATCGTCGCCTCGAACACGCCGATGCCGCCTGGCGCGTTGCTCGCGATGCCGAGCATGCAGGCGAAGGAGTAGAGCGCGCAGAAGGTCAGGAAGGCGAGGCCGTGGCCGTGCGGCAGCAGGACATACAGCGCCCCCGCGGCCGCGCAGACGTCGAGGACGCCGAGCAGCATCTGGCCGAGCGTCAGCGTCGGGCCCGGCAGGGCGAGATTGAACACGACCGGCCGGCCGCGCCGCTTGCGCAGGCCGACCCAGAGGAAGTAGGCGCCGAGCGTCGCCAGGACGCCGACGCCGATCAGCTCGTTGGCGAGTACGTCGAAATGGTTGATCTCGCCGACCGCGGGCGCGTCGAAGGCGAAGCCGACGCCGACGATCAGACCCATGCCGAGCCAGAACGTGATGCCGGCGATTGCGGTGAGGCTGGCGACCTTGCCTGCGGTCAGGCCCGCCGGCCCGTAGATCCAGTAGCGGATCGCCCCGCCGGTGATCAGCGGAAAGCCGAGCGTGAACGAGATTGCATAGCTGGTGAACGAGGCGAGCGCCGTCAGCTTGTAGGGGACCCGGACCCGCAGATGGCGGAGCGCCAGGCCGTCGTAGCCGGTCAGCGCGAAATAGGACAGCGCCGCCAGTCCGATCGCGAGCGCGATCTGGTCGAGGCCGGTGGCGGCGAAGGCGGCCTCGAGCTGACGCGGGTCGACGCCGAGGATCGTGCGAACGAAGACGAACAGCGAAATCGAGACGATCAGCAGGCTGATCGCCCAGCCGATGCGGTGCAGAAGCGTGCGATGGCGGCGAATCAGCGCCGCCACCCGCGCGCCCTGGCGGGAGGCCGCGGTCGCCGGGGCGCCCGCGTCCGGCGGCGGGCGCGCCTTGTTCTGGTCCAGCATCGTTCGCCTGCGATCGTCGGCGCGGGCCGCCTATATGCTCGGACAATCGGCCCGCGGCAAGCCGCGGCGAGCCGGCGTCGCGGATCCCCGGCGATCGCGGCCTTGCGCCTACTGGTCGCTGCGGCAATCCGACGTGGGCCGGTAGGGGTCGAAGCCCGCGTCGGCGTAGAGGCCGGCTTCTGCGGCGGCGCGGCGCTCGATCGCGCAGTTGTGGCCATAAATCTGCGCGGCACGATGAATCGGCTGGCGCCGGCAATTATCGCCGCAGACGTTCGACTGATAGACGCCCGGCGAGGCGGCGGCGGCGGACGGGGCGGGCGCCGGGCCGTGGACGCCGGGCGCGGTGCGGGCTTCGGCCGACCAATCGAGCGCGGCGCTGAACAGGGCGGCCGCGCAGACGGCCAGAACGATCATGGGCTTGCGGGTCATCATGTTTCTCCAAGGGTTGAAACCGGCTGGCGACGCCGTCGGCGGCGCGGGCTCGCAGGGCGCTTACGGGACGGCGGCGGGCCCGGCAGCCGCCGCCACGGCTTCGCGCCCCGTACGAGCCGATCGTCGTCCCGAACGCGGCGAAGCCGCCGGGGATCGCCCGCGCCCTCAGGCCGCGAGATCCGCCACCACCGAATCCAGCAGCGGGAAGCCCGCCGCGGTCACGCGCACCCTGCCGGAAGCATCGGTCGCCACGAAGCCGCCCGCGGCGAGCGATTCGATCTGCCGGCGGTCGAGCGCCCGGCCGCTGAGCCGGCGGAACCGTTCGGGGTCGACGCCTTCGCGCAGGCGCAGGCCCATCAGCAGGAATTCGTCGCCCTGCTCCTCCGGGGTGAGGATCTGGTTCTCGACGAGGCCGTGGCCCTCGGTTTCGACCTGGGTCAGCCACATCTCGGGATGTTTCTCCGCGGCCTGGGCGCGCCGCCCCTGCGGGGTGATCAGCCGCCCATGCGCGCCCGGGCCGATCCCGGCATATTCGCCGTAGCGCCAGTAGACCAGATTGTGCCGGCTCTCTGCGCCGGGGCGCGCGTGGTTGGAGACTTCGTAGGCGGGCAGGCCGTGCGCCTGGGTGAGCTCCTGGGTGACGTCGAACAGGTCACGGCCGAGGTCGGCGTCCGGGAGGGCGAGCTTGCCGGCCCGCACGAGGCGCTCGAACATCGTGTCGGGCTCGATGGTCAGCTGATAGAGCGAGAGATGCTCGCCGGCGAGCTTCAGCGCCTGCCCGAGCTCGGCGCGCCAGGCCGCCACGCTCTGACCCGGGCGGGCGTAGATGAGGTCGAAGGAATGGCGCGCGAAAATGGATTGGGCGACCTCGAGCGCCGCGAGCGCCTCGGCGACGGTGTGGCGGCGGCCGAGAAACTGCAGGTCGGCGTCCTGGAGCGCCTGCACGCCGATCGACAAACGGTTGACGCCCGCCGCGCGATAGCCGCGGAAGCGCCCCGCCTCGACGCTGGTCGGATTGGCCTCGAGGGTGATTTCCGCGCCGGGCGCGAGGCCCCAGGCGCCGGCGATCGCGTCGATCACCGCCTGGACGGTCTGCGGGCGCATCAGCGAGGGCGTGCCGCCGCCGAAGAAGACCGAGCGCACGACGCGTCCGGGCGCCAGCGCGGCGCGATGGCGGATCTCGGCGCGAAACGCGGCGACATAGCGCGCCTCGTCGATCGCCGCGCCGCGCACGTGGCTGTTGAAGTCGCAATAGGGGCACTTGGCGAGGCAGAACGGCCAGTGGACGTAAAGCGCGAAGCCGGGGTCTTCGGGCGCGGCGCCGGCGGCGGGAGCGGGGACGGATATCATCGGCGACTTATGGCAGGTCGGGCGCCGGCGCGCCAGAAGGTTCGCGGCGACGGTTCCGGCGCGAACCGCGCCTCAGTGCGTGCGGTCGAGCGAAAAGCCGAAGTCGCCGTCGATCCAGGTGTCCTTGTCGCGGATGATCGCCTGCACCGGCAGGGTCGGCGTCGCGACGGCGACGCCCGCGGTCTTGCGCACGGCGGTGCCGATCGCCATGAATTCGACGAGGCCCGGGTGGATCTCGGCGATATAGGTCTTCACGCCGACCACATCCTCGGCGCCGAGCGCGTCGGCCTCTCGCTTCAGGCTGTCGATCGCGATTTCGCGCGCGTCGTGGACGAGGCTGGTGAATTCGCTGATCTCGCCGCGCGCCAGGCCCTTGAACGCGGCGAGGAAGCCGCCGACGACGCCGAGCGAATAGATCGAGGTCGACATCAGCAGCTTGACCGGCGCGTAGCCCAGCCTGGTCATCGCCCACAGCTCCTCGCCGGTGAGATCGCTGGTGACCGGGTCGGCCTGCGCGGCGGCCGGGAGGGCGCCGTTGAAGGCGGCGGTGCCCGCCATCGTCATCTCGTGCGCGCCGCCCCATTTCAGGATCGTCGTCCGGATGCCGACGACGCAATTGCCTCGCTGCTGGCGGGCGTCGGCGACGATTCGATCGAGCGCGGCGTGCCGGGTCCGGTTGAAGACGTCGCTGAATTCGCGGATCTCGCCGCGCGCGAGCGTCTTCAGCGAGCCGAGCAGGCCGCCGCCGACGCCCATGGAATAGGCGATGTTGCCGAACACGTGTTGCAGCGGTTCATAGCCCGCGTCCATGTGACAATAGAGCTCCTGCGCGTCGCCCGCGCTGGTGAACAGCCCCTGGGCGGGTTCGGCGGGGTGCGCACAGGAGCCGACGAACAGGAATTCCGTGCTGCCGCCGAACGCGCGCAACTCGCCGGTGACGCCGGCGACGCCCGCTGCGCCCTGCCGCTGCGCCTCCATCGCCATGCGGGCGAAGGCGGCGGCGCGACCTTCGTGGATCGCCAGGGTCACCTGAGGGACTTCGCCGCCGAGAATGTTGCCGACGCCGGCGCCCAGCGAGCCGAGGAAGCCCATCGAATTGACGCTGTTGCCGACCACGAGCTCGCCCGCCGCGTAGCCCTTCAGCGCCAGGCAATAGATTTCATTGCCCGAAAGTCCTGTCACCTTGGCCATGAGGCGTCGCCCTCCGCCGGTTTCGAGTCGTCGCCATCGTCGATGAGCAGTCGGCGTTACGATATCGCTCCGGCCGCATCAAGGCGCTCCGGGCTTCAAATGCGGCCAAATGGATTGGCGCGGTCGCGGCCGGCCCTGTAATCTGGTTGCAGCGGTCGGAGCAGGCAATTTTCGACGGGGGGATGGACAGCCGATGAGCGGATCACCTGCAGGAGCGCCGCCCTGGCGCGAAAATCCCGACCATCGGCGCTGGCTGCGCGGCCAGGCCGAGGCGCTGTTCACGTTCTTCGAGGCCGAATCGTTCAATCCCGCCGGCGGCTTCCATGCGCTCGATGACGCCGGCCGGGCATTGGCGGACGATCCCCCGCGCGCGCTGCACGCGACGACGCGCATGGTTCATTGCTTCGCGATCGGCCATCTCATGGGCCGGCCGGGCGCCGGCGATTTCGTCGATCATGGCATGAAGGCGATCCTGGAGGGCCATCGCGACCCCAGGCATGGCGGTTTTTTCTGGTCGTTCGACGATTCGGGGCCGCGCGAGCGCGAGAAACTCGCCTACGGCCACGCCTTCGTCCTGCTCGCCGCCTCGAGCGCGAGGATCGTCGGCCATCCCGACGCCGACCGGCTGCTCGCCGACGTCAGCGAGGTTCTGGAGACGCGGTTCTGGGAGCCGACGCACGGCGCCAGCGCCGAGGAATTCGCCGCCGACTGGTCGCCGATCTCGGCCTATCGGGGCCAGAATTCCAACATGCATCTGACCGAGGCGCTGATGGCGGCGTTCGAGGCGACGGGCGAGCGGTCCTATCTCGCCAAGGCGGAGAGCGTCGCCGACCTCATCCTGCGCCGCAAGGCGGCCGCCGAACAATGGCGGGTGCCGGAACATTATCATGCGGACTGGTCGATCGACCGCGGCTACAAGGGCTCCGACATGTTCCGCCCCTACGGGACGACGCCGGGCCACTGGCTCGAATGGTCGCGCCTCGCGATGCAATTATGGGCGCTCGGCGACCGGCGGATCGACTGGCTGCCGGGCGCGGCGAGGGAGTTGTTCGCGGCGGCGACCGACGTCGGCTGGGATGCGGCGCGCGGCGGTTTCTACTATACGCTCGATTGGGACGCAAAGCCGTCGATCCGTGACCGCATCTGGTGGCCGGCCTGCGAGGGCATCGGAGCGGCCGCGTTCCTCGCCGCGCACGACCGCGAGGCGCGCTACGAGGACTGGTACCGGCGCATCTGGAACTTCTCGGCGCGCCATTTCATCGACCGACGCCAAGGCGGCTGGCGCCCGCAACTCGACGACGAACTCGCGCCGGTCAATCGCTATTTCGTCGGCAAGCCCGACCTCTACCACGCCTTGCAGGCCTGCCTGATCCCGCTCTATCCCACGAACGCGAGCCTGACTCGCGGCCTCGTGGGCTCTCACAAGCCTTCGAACAGCGCCGTCGACAGATAACGCTCGGCGAACGAGGGGATGATGACGACGATGTTCTTGCCGGCGTATTCGGGCCGGCGGCCGAGATCGATCGCCGCTGCGACTGCCGCGCCCGAGGAAATGCCGACCGGCACTCCCTCCAGCCGTGCGACCAGCCGGGCGGTGTCGAAGGCGGTCTGGTTGCCGACCGTGATGACTTCGTCGATCACCGAGCGGTCGAGAATAGCCGGCGCGAAGCCGGCGCCTATGCCCTGAATCTTGTGCGGGCCCGGCTGACCGCCCGACAGAACGGGCGAATCCTCGGGCTCGACGGCGATCATCCGGACGCTGGGCTTGCGCGCCTTCAGCACCTGGCCGACGCCGGTGATCGTCCCGCCGGTGCCGACGCCCGAGACGACCGCATCGACCTCGCCATGGGTGTCGTTCCAGATTTCCTCGGCGGTGGTGCGGCGATGAATCTCCGGATTGGCGGGATTTTCGAACTGCTGCGGAATCACGGCGCCGGGCGTGGCGGCGACGATTTCGAGCGCCTTCGCGATCGCGCCCTTCATGCCCAGCGGCGCGGGCGTCAGCACGAGTTCGGCGCCGAGCAGCGCGAGCATCTTGCGCCGCTCGGTCGACATGGATTCCGGCATCACCAGGATGAGTTTGTAGCCGCGCGCGGCGGCGACGAAAGCCAGCGCGATCCCGGTATTGCCCGAGGTCGGCTCCACGATGACGCCGCGGCCGGGCGCGACTTTGCCCTGCGCCTCGAGCGCGTCGATCATCGCGACGCCGATGCGGTCCTTGACGCTCGCGATCGGATTGAAGAACTCGAGCTTGGCGAGCAGATGGGCGACGACGCCCTTCTCCTTGGCGATCCGGTCCAGGCGGACGATCGGCGTGTCGCCGATCGTATCGGTGATCGAATTGTAGATGCGCCCCCGGCCGGGCGGACGCGCTCCGACCTTTGAGCCCTTCGTCTCCGCCTCAGCCATTGATCCTGCTCCGCCGCGCCGTCCGAGAATGGACCACGGACCGCCTCCGGCCATGCTAGCAGCAATGGCCGGGGTGTCCATATGGAATGCGGCGCGGCACGGCGTCAGATCGCGAAATCCCCGCCGTTCTTGTCGTCTTCGAGGATGCGCGCGGCGATCGATTCCGCGCACAGATCCTCGACGGTGATGGCGTCGAGATTGGCGAGAAACGTGTCGCCCGCCTTGCGCAGGCTCGGCTCGATGACCCGCTTGACCAGTTTGGAGCCGCTGCCGATCTCGCTCGGCTCCGCCGCGCTCAGCGCGAGGGCGGTCCGCACGACTTCCCCGGCGGTGATCTTGCGCCGCTCGCGGGCCAGCTCGTATCCGCCGCGCGGTCCGCGCACGCCCTTGAGGATGTTGGCCTGGACCAGGCCCTGCAGCAGAGTCTCCAGGTGCCGCGGCGGCAGGTGGTGGCGCGCGGCGAGAGACCTCGCGGCGACCGGGCTTGGCCGGGCGTAGAGCGCCACGTCGACAACCGCCGCGATCGCCAGCATGCTTCGCCTCGATAAGAGATTCATTCTGTTTACTCCAAACCACCACGACCGGTTGAACCAAATCCGCCTGCGCCGCGCGCGCTGGCCTCCAACGCGGCGTTCTCGACCAGCGCGACCCGTTCGACCGGACAAACGACGAGCTGGGCGATTCTCGCCCCACGCCTGACCACGAACGGATCGCTTCCAAGATTGATGAGGATGACGCCGATTTCGCCGCGATAGTCGGCGTCGATCGTCCCGGGGCTATTGAGCACGGTCACGCCCGCGCTGAGCGCGAGGCCGGACCGGGGCCTGACCTGGGCCTCGTAGCCCTTCGGCAGCGCGATCGTCAGGCCGGTAGGGACGAGCGCCCGTTCGCCCGGTCCCAATAAAAGCTCGGCGTCGGCCGCCACGGCGGCGACGAGGTCGAGGCCGGAAGCATCGTCGCTCTGATACGCCGGCGGCTTCAGGTCGGCAGCATGCGGCAGGCTCTTATACGCAACATTTATCATCCGATGTTATGTAGCATAGCTATCACGCGGCCAACAAGACGGGCCGCGACCTCGGTCTTGCTCATCCGTGGCCAGGATTCGACTGCTTCGGCGGTCACCAGCCGCACTTCGTTTTCGGCGCCGCCGAACGTCCCCGACCCCGCCGCGACATCGTTGGCGATGATCAGATCGCAGCCCTTCGCCCGCAGCTTGCGGCGCGCATTGTCGACCAAGTCCTGAGTCTCCGCGGCAAATCCGACAATCAACGTCGGACGATTGGTAAGACTTTGACCAATTGTCGCCAGAATGTCAGGGTTTTCAACAAGTTCGAGACGTGGTGGTCCGAGGGCCCCTTTCTTCGTTTTCTGCGCTCCGACGCTCGTCGGCCGCCAGTCCGCGACCGCCGCCGCGGCGACGAAAACATCGGCCGGCAGAGCCGCCTCGACCGCCGCCAGCATTTCGCGCGCGGTCTCGACTCGGACGGTCGTCACCCCCGCCGGATCGGCGATGCAGACCGGCCCGCTGACCAGGGTCACTCTTGCGCCGGCGCCAAACGCCGCTTGCGCGATAGCATGCCCCTGGAGCCCGGAAGAGCGGTTGCCGATGAAGCGCACGGGATCGATCGGCTCGTAAGTCGGTCCGGAGGTCACCAGGACATGCCGGCCGGCGAGCGGCCCCGCCCCGGCGCCGCCGGGCGGCCAGGCCGCCGCGGGAAGCGGCAGAACCGTCGATCGGGCGAGCGCCGCCTCGATCGCGGCGACGATCGCGAGCGGCTCGGCCATCCGGCCCGGGCCATATTCACCGCACGCCATTTCGCCGTCGTCCGGACCGACGAACAACACGCCGTCCTCGCGCAGCCGGGCGAGGTTGCGCTGGGTCGCCGGGTGAAGCCACATGCGCAGGTTCATGGCCGGCGCGACCAGGGTCTTCTTGTCGGTGGCCAGCAGGAGCGTCGTCGCCAGATCGTCGGCGAGGCCGCCCGCCATCCGCGCGAGCAGGTCGGCGGTCGCTGGCGCGACGACGAGGAGGTCCGCCGACCGCGACAGCTCGATATGGCCCATTGCGGCTTCGTCGGTGAGCGAGAACAGGTCGTCGTAGACCTTGTCGCCGCTCAACGCCGCGGCCGACAGCGGGGTTATGAACTGTCGGGCGGCGGCGGTCATCGCAACGCGCGTCGCGGCGCCGCGCTCGCGCAGCCGGCGGATCAGGTCGAGCGCCTTGTAGGCGGCGATCCCGCCGCCGATCACGAGCAGAATGCGCGAGCCCGCCAGAGAGGATTGCGTCATCGGTCGACACCTCCGAGGGAACCAAGAGAGCGCAGCGCGCGATTCACATGCGCCAGGCGATCACGGCCAACAGCGCCACGATCGCGAACAGCGCCGCCATCGGCGCGAAGGCGATCCGGCGTTCGTCACGCAGCACAATTCTCTCCAGGCCGCCGAACAGATCGCCGATCGCCGACGCGTCTTCCCAGCGCTCGATCAGGCGACCGACCCGCTCGAGTCGCTGCGGCGCGTCGGCGATGATGTCGGCGAGCAGCGCGAGGCCGCGTCCGAGATCCTCGATCTT
>JBEKZS010000199.1:0-6352 GCA_049509635.1 Roseiarcus sp. | reverse complement strand
GCCCCGCGCGGTTTCAATTTGGCTGCACCCCTCTGATTTGCCTCGATCGGCCGAGAAATGGATTTCCGAATATTTCAACGCCGAAAGGACTTGTCGGGCGATGCGGCTCGGGGCGCCGCCCCGCGCGGGGAAGCCGGACGGCGGCGCGCCCCAGCGGTTTCAATTTGCCTGCAACCCTGTGATTTGCCTCGATCGGCCGAGAAATGGATTTCCAAATATTTCCACACCGAAAGGATTCCTCGGGCGAGGCGCCGGCGCCGGTTCTGACGTGGGTCGCACAGGCGCCAGCGGCGGGGAGGGCGCAAGGGGATGAGCTGTCGACCGGAGGCACGCGAACGCACAGGCACGGCGCCGCGCGGCCATGCCGCCGTCGCGCCGTCAAGTCAGGGCGATTGCAAAGCGATCGCCCGAGGCCAAGGGGCCGCCGCTTCGCTTGGCTGCGCCCCTCCGGGTCAATGTCGGCGCAGCGATCGCCGGAGCCGGCTCCGCCTCGAGGCGCCGGGCCGGGCGTGGCGGCGCCGACGCCGGCTTGGCGTGTGGCGCAACGGATTGGTTGGTCGGTTCATCAGACTCCGGCTAGCCGCAGCCCGGTCTGGAATTGTCGCACGATCCCCCGTAGGTTGGCCGCGGACCTGCTCCTGACCGGCAACGAGGCGCGCCCATGACCGTCGCATCGATCCCCTCGACCGGCTTCCGCCCGCCCAGACCCGTGCCGCACGACGGGCCGCTCGGCGCCTTGGGGATGATCCTCGCCTTGCGGCGCAACCCGCTCGAAGTCTGGTCGAAGGCGCATTTTGAACTGCCGATTCTGATGGGCCGCAGCATCCTGGGTGAGCGCGCGGTGGTCAGCGAGCCGGCCGCCGTGCGTCGCATCTTCCTCGACAATTGCGCCAATTATCGCAAGGACGCGCTGCAGTTGCGGGTTCTCGGGCCGGGGCTCGGCAGGGGCCTGCTGACCGTCGACGGCGAGGACTGGCGCGCGCAGCGCCGGGCGCTGGCGCCGTTGTTCTCGCCGCGCCAGATCGTCGGTTTCGCCCCGGCGATGAGCCGGGTCGCCGCCGCGGCGGTCGAGCGGCTCGCGCCCAGGGGCGAGGGTCGGGTCGTCGACGTCGCCCAGGAAATGGCGCGGGTGACCCTGGAAGTGCTCGAGCAGACGCTGTTCTCGCAGGGGCTCGGCCGCGACGCGAGCGATTTCCAGGTCGCGGTGACCCGCTATTTCGACACCATCGGTCGCCTCGATCCCCTCGATCTTCTCGGGGCCCCGCAGTTTGTTCCTCGGCTCGGGCGCCTGCGCGGCCGCTCGACGCTCGACTTCTTCGCCCGCGCGGTCGACGAGATCATCGGCGCCCGCAGGCGGCTGCTGGCTTCCGGCGCGCCGGCCCCCAACGACATCCTGACGCTCCTGCTGGCCGCGCAGGATCCCGAGACGGGCCGGGGCATGGCCGAAGACGACGTGCGCGCCAATATCGTCACCTTCATCGGGGCGGGCCATGAGACGACGGCCAACGCCCTGACCTGGACGCTCTATCTGCTGTCGCAGGCGCCCGACTGGCGGGCGCGGGTCGAGCAGGAAATCGATGCGCGGTTCGATCCCGACAAGGGCGAAACCCTCGCCGACGCCCTGCCGACCACCAAGGCGGTCGTCGAGGAGGCGCTGCGGCTCTACCCGCCCGCGGCCAATCTCAGCCGCGAGGCGATCGGCGCCGACGTTCTGGCGGGGCGCCGGATTCGGCCGGGCACGGTGGTCACGGTTTCGCCATTCGTGCTGCATCGCCATCGCCTGCTGTGGCGCGACCCCGACGTCTTCGATCCCGAGCGGTTTCTCGGCGCCAATCGCGACGCGATCGATCGCTACGCGTACATTCCGTTCGGCGCCGGGCCGCGCGTGTGCATCGGGATGGGGTTTGCGATGCTGGAGACGATGGCCGTGCTCGGCCATCTCCTGCGCGCCTACCGGTTCGATCTGGCGCCCGGCCATCCGGTCTCCCCGGTCGCCCGGGTGACCCTGAGGCCCGCTCAGGGCATGAAGATGATCGTGCGGCGCCGGGCGGGCGCCGGCTGACTTCGGCGTGCTATCCGCTACGCGCCGCCCGCTCGCGCCGGACGAGATAGAGCCCGCAGGCGACGACGATTCCCGCGCCGGCCAGCACGCCGCCGCTCGGCCGGTCGCCGAACACCAGCAGGCCGGCGAGGATCATCCAGACGAGCTGGGTGTAGCCGAACGGGGTCAGGACGGAGGCGGGCGCGCGCTCATGCGCCAGGATCAGCAGCCAATGGCCGAGGCAGGCGAAAAATCCCATCCCGATCATGATTGCGAGGGTCCGCCAGTCGGCCGGACTCGCCCAGACGAACGGGAGGATCGGCGTCAGCAGCACGACGCCGGCGAGCGGCGTCCAGACCAGCGTCGTGCCCGAGGAATCGGCGCTCGCGAGCATCCGGGTCGCCAGGGCGTAGCCGGCGTTGCAGGCGACCCCGGCGATCGCGACGATGACGATCGGCTGGAACGCGCTCGTGCCGGGCGCGGTCGCGACCACGACGCCCGCAAAACCCATCGCCACCGCGGCGAGCCGTCCGCCCTCCGGCCATTCGCCGAGCAGGGGACCGGCCAGCAGCACGACGAACAGGGGGGTCAGGAAATTGATCGTCGAGGTCTCCGCGAGCTGCAACTGGCGGAGCGCGAGGAAATTGGTCGTCGTCGAGGCCAGCAGCAGCAGCGAGCGGGCGACCTGCAGCCAGGGGCGCTTCGAGCGCAGGACGCCCGGGCGGCTGAACGGCCGCACCGCGACGATCCCGAAAATCGCCGCCGCGACATAGCGCGCCCAGACGATCTCGATCGCCGGCAGGACGCCGCTCAGCGATTTGGCCGAGGTGTCGAGCGCGGCGAAGAACACCGTCGCCGCGCACATCAATGCGATGCCGCGAACGCGGCGGCGCAACTCGGCCGAATCGATCGCGCGAGCGCGGTCCGCGCCGACGCCGCAAGCCTCAGTCGCCATGAATCGGTTTCGTCATCGCCGCGGTTTCTGGACCGCGAGCGCGGCCGACGCAAGCCGGCCGGCTGGCGGCGCCCTGCGCCCGCCGCGATCCCAGACGTTGGCGCGTCTTGTCGACAACGGCGAAATGGCGCAGCCTGCGCCGCAAACGAGGCGGGAGGAGCATCGTGCGCGATCTCGAGGGCAAGACCGCTTTTGTCACCGGCGGGGCCGGCGGCTTCGGGCTGGAATTTGCGAGGCTGTTCCTCGACGCCGGCATGAACGTCGCGCTCGCCGACATCGAGGCGCCCGCGCTCGCCGGGGCGCTCGAGCAGCTGAAGGCCGAGCCGCGACGCCTGCGCGGCTTCAAATGCGACGTCGCCGACCGCGGGTCGGTGCAGCGGGCGGCGGACGATGCGATCGCCGCGTTCGGACGCGTGCATCTGGTTTGCAACAACGCCGGGGTCGGGGCCCGGCCCGGCGGCGTCGACGAATTGTCGGAAGGTCAATGGAACTGGGTTCTGTCGGTGAACCTGATGGGAGTCGTGCATGGCGTGGCGGCGTTTCTGCCCCACATCCGCGCCCACGGCGAGGGCGGCCATTTTCTCAATACGGCCTCGATGGCCGGCATGCTCGGACAGCCGCTGGACGGCCCCTACAGCGCGAGCAAGGCGGCGGTCGTGGGCTTGACGGAAACGCTGTTCTACGAATTGCGCGGAACGAACATCGGCGTCAGCGTCCTTTGTCCCGGCTTCGCGCGCACCGGGATCGCGTCGAGCGAGCGCAACGCGCCCGCCGGCCTGGCGGAGAAGGCGGGCGCGCCGGTTTCGGCGGCGCTCGCCGCGCGCGCCGCCCAGTTGCGCGACTTCGTCGCCGGCGGCATCGCGCCCGCCGAGGTCGCCGCCCGCGCGTTGCAGGGAATCCTCGATGGCGATCTCTACATTTTCACCCATCCGGACATGCGGCCGATGCTCGACAAGCGGCTGGCGCGGATCGGCGCCGCCTATGACAAGGCCGAGCGGTTCCGGCCGGCCGGCGGTGCGGCGATCGCTTGAGGGACGGACCCGCGGGCCGTACGGCCTCGACAATGCGCCATTGGCACGGCGAAGCCGGGCGCGCGCTTCAGCCGTCGGCGCCGCGGATGAAGCCGCCGCCCAGCACCCGCGAGTCCGGCGCGGTCGAGGCGTAGAAGACGCAGGCCTGGCCGGGGGAGACGCCGCTCTCGGCTTCGATCAGTGCGACTTCGCCGTCGGGCGCGAGCCGCGCCGGGGTCGGCGCGCGGGTCGAACGCACGCGCACCGCGATGTCCAACCCGCGGGGGCCGATGTCTTCCAGGCGGCCGTCGCCGAGCCAGTTGATGTCGCGCAAGCGAATGCGCCGGGTCGCCAGCGCCTCGCGCGGCCCGACGATCACCCGGGCGCCGGCGGCGTCGAGTCCGGTAACATACAGCGGCTCGGCGGCGGCGACGCCGAGCCCACGCCGCTGGCCGATGGTGTAATGGATGATTCCGCCGTGACGGCCAAGCACACGCCCGTCGACGTGCACGATCTCACCCGGGGTCGCCGCGCCGGGCAGCAGGCGTTCGATCATCTGGCTGTATCGACCCGACGGCACGAAGCAGATGTCCTGGCTGTCGGGCTTGTGCGCGATCGCGAGGCCCTGCCGGCGCGCGAACTCGCGCACCTGGGTCTTGGGCAGGCCGCCCAGCGGGAAGCGCAGCATGGCGAGCTGGTCGGGCGTCGTTGCGAACAGAAAGTAACTCTGGTCCCGTTCCGGGTCCGCGGCGCGATACAGCGCGCGGCCTCCGCGCGCATTCTCGCGCGAGACCACATAGTGTCCGGTCGCCAGCGCGTCAGCGCCGAGATCCCGCGCCGTATCGAAGAGATCGGCGAATTTGACGTGCTGATTGCAGGCGACGCAGGGGATCGGGGTTTCGCCCGCGAGATAGCTGCGTGCGAACGGCTCGATCACCCGCTCGCGAAACCTCGATTCGTAGTCGAGGACGTAATGGGGGATCGCGAGCCTGGCCGCGACGTCGCGGGCGTCGTGAATGTCCTGGCCCGCGCAGCAGGCGCCCTTGCGATGGATCGCCGCGCCATGGTCGTAGAGCTGGAGCGTGACGCCGACGACGTCATAGCCCTCGTCAGCCAGCATCGCGGCGACGACGGAGGAGTCGACGCCGCCCGACATCGCGACGACGACGCGGGTGCGCCCCGGCGGCTTGGCGAAGCCGAGCGAATTGACGGGGGCGTCTAGGGCCAGACGGGGCGCGCGCATGATCGTTCCCGCCCGGCCGGCCCGGGCGCTCGAACGCCAAAATGGGCATTATCGTCGCGGATGCAAGCAAAATGGCGAGAGCGCCGATCGGCGCGGCCCGAGCCCGGCCCGGCGGGGTCCGCGCAGCCGGTTCCACGGCCGCCCCGCGCGATAACAAAATCGAAAGAATTCAGAGCGATTTGAGACATGTTTTAGCGTCGGCCGGGCCCGCGCGTTTAGGCAAATCTTAAATCTGGCGGTTTAATGTTCACGCCATGATCTGTGCGTTTGAGTGTGCGAGTTCAACATGAGTGAAGCGCTTCGCCCAAGGGTGAAATATGTGATTGGCCCCGATGGCAGCCCGTTGACGATCGCCGACCTGCCGCCCCCCTCGACCAAGCGCTGGGTCATCCGCCGGAAGGCGGAAGTGGTCGCCGCCGTCCGCGGCGGCCTCCTGTCGCTCGAGGAAGCCTGCGCGCGCTACACGCTCACCGTCGACGAATTTCTCAGCTGGCAATTGTCGATCGACCAGTTCGGCCTCGCCGGCCTGCGCACGACCCGCATCCAGCAATACCGGCAATAGCCCCGGGCGCCTCCGCTCCCCGCCGTCGGAAGGCGAGAGCCCGCGTGACGAGCGCGCACGCGCCAGCGGGACGGCGACTCGCCGACCCTCATGCTATGAATCCCCTCGAAATGGCCGAGACCTTGGCAAATCGGCTGGTCGCCGTCCCGCTCGCTCGCCAGGCGGACAAAGCGCCGGTTCCGGCCGGCTCGCGCTCTGACCCGCAGCGGCCCTGAGGTGTCCGCGAAAAATCCGGAAATGGTCGTGCGCGGCCTGCCACTTGGCCGTTCGAGGGGTTCGAGGCTATCTTGAGCGCGGAATCGGCGATTTTCGTCAATTGCCGCGAAATCCATTTTCGGGAGCAATCCGTGAAATCCGCCAGTCCGTCCCTGCCTTCCGGGAGCCGCCGCCGTATCGCGGCCTTCGCCGCCGCCTGTCTGATCGGCCTTGCGCTCGCCCCCGGCCCGGCCCGCGCAGATGCGATGGTTCCGCTCGACGAGCTGATGGCCAGGAAACTGGCGCAGCCGGCCGTGCTGGTGATGCCCGACGCCAACGGCGGCGA
>JBEKZS010000198.1:0-6489 GCA_049509635.1 Roseiarcus sp. | reverse complement strand
GCGACAGGACCCGGCCCATGCGGGCTGGGCCTTCGGAGTCCTCACGCTCGATCCCGCCTTGCTCGACGACACGATCGAGCGGGTGAACATCTCGCTGCCCCGCCGCGTGCTGCGCCGCCTCGACGCGCTGGCGGGCGCGGCCGGCGAAACCCGCTCCGGCTTCATCGCCCAGCTCACGCTGGAGGACCGCCGCGGCGCCGGCTGAGGCCGCGAACGCGGGACGATCATCGCCCAGCCTCGCCCGTCACGTCCGCCGCAACACCACGATCCGGTTCGTATTCGTCCCCTTGGCGTTGTTGCGCACGCCCCAGCAGTTCGCCGTCTTGGTGAACGCCTGGCGGTTCACCATCACGAACAGCCGGGCGAACGGCAGTCCCTCGGCGGCGGCCCAGACGAGCCGCTCGAGCAGCACCTTGCCGCCGCGCACCTCGCCGACCTCGAACGCCACATGGCCGCCGGGGCGCAGGATCCGCGCGAGCTCGGCGAGCGCCCCGCGCACCATCGCCTGCCAGCCGACCTCGGTCCGGTGGCGGGCGATCGCGACTTGCGCGGGATCGACGCCGGCGAACCAGCTGCGCAACCAGTTGTCCCCGGCATAGTCGACGACGTCGAGGAACGGCGGCGAGGTGACGACCAGCGCGACCGAGCCGGTCGCGATGCCCGGCGCCGCATGCGCCGGCCCGGTCGCCAGCCGCGGCTCGGGATGGGGCGGCGGCGGGCCGTCGGCGAGCAGCGCCGCCGACTTGCGCAGGATCAGCGCGGCGATATCGCGCTCGGGCGGCGTCTGGCCGCGCCTGGCGTTGATCCGCCGCTGCGCCGCGGCCGAGGCCGCCTGGTTCGGCGGCAGCGTGTAGACGGAGAAGAAGCCGGGGGAATGGCCGGTGAGTCGGTTCAGCGCGACCATCCGGATCCAGTCGTCGACCGGGCGCGCGGCGCCGTCCGGCGGCGCCTGTTCGATCAGCCAGCCGCGCAGCGCGGCGAGCCGGCGCAGCGTGTTCGGATGATAGAAGGCGAGCAGGTCGGGCTCCTCGATCGCGCCGGCGTCCCAGGGGACCTGGGCGAGCCGGGCGGCGATTTCCGCGAGCGTCGGCGGGTTCAGCCGCGGCCGCGTCAGCAGGAGGCTCAGCGGATTGACGTCGGCGCCGAGCGGCCGGCGGCCCATCAGCGCGGCCTGCAGCGGCGTGGTGCCGCGGCCCATGAAGGGATCATGGACCGCCTCGCCGGGGCGGGTCAGCCGCTCGATGAAGAAGGCGGGAAGCTGCGGCTTGAAACAGGCGCGGTAGCTCACCTCGTGCAGGGCATGGCCGCGGCGCTGGCCCGCGGTCCAGAATTCGTTGACGAGATAGGGAACGCCGCCATCGAGCGTCTCGATCGAGGCCTGCCCGAAGCCGCGGAAGTCGCGCACGAGGTCGCGCAGCGACGGCGCCGCATCGCGCGGGCGCGCGGGCGCGGGGACGGGAAGGGTTTCGACGGCCGAATCGGTCATGCCGGCAGGATAGGCGGCGCGGGCCCCGCCGCGCCAGCGCGCTTGACAGGCGCCCCGGCGGCGAAACAAATGCCGCCAGCCCAAGGCGCGCCCGACGCGCCGGCATCAGGGGGAGAACAGGGATGGCGACCGGCTTTTTCGGCGAGATCGCGCCGATCCGCTTCGAGGGCGCGCAGAGCGCCAATCCGCTCGCCTATCGCCATTACGAGGCGAACCGGAAGGTGCTCGGCAAGACGATCGCCGAGCATCTGCGCCCGGCGGTCTGCTACTGGCACAATTTCGCCTGGCCCGGCTCCGACATGTTCGGCGCGCCGACCTTCGAGCGGCCGTGGTTCGGCGACACGATGGAGCACGCGCGGCTGAAGGCCGACGTCGCCTTCGAAATGTTCGGCCTGCTCGGCGTCCCCTTCTTCACCTTCCACGACCGCGACGTCGTGCCCGAGGGGGCCAATCTCGCCGAATTCGGCCGCAACCTCGAGGCGATGTCGGAGATTTTCGCCGCCAGGATGAAGGCCTCCGGCGTCGGCCTGCTGTGGGGCACCGCCAATCTGTTCAGCCATCCCCGCTACATGGCGGGCGCGGCGACCAATCCCGACCCCGACGTGTTCGCCTATGCCGCCGCGCAGGTGAAGAACGCGCTCGACGCGACCCACCGGCTCGGCGGCGCCAATTACGTGCTGTGGGGCGGCCGCGAGGGCTACGAGACGCTGCTCAACACCGATCTGCGGCGCGAGCAGGAGCAGCTCGGCCGGTTCCTGTCGCTGGTCGTCGACTACCGGCACAAAATCGGTTTCGAGGGCGTGCTGCTGGTCGAGCCCAAGCCGCAGGAGCCGACCAAGCATCAATACGACTACGACGTCGCCACCGTGTTCGGCTTCCTCCAGCGGTTCGGGCTGGAGAAGGAGGTCAAGGTCAATATCGAGGTCGGCCACGCCGTGCTCGCCGGCCATTCCTTCGAGCACGAGGTCGCGATGGCGGTCGCGCTCGGCCTGCTCGGCTCGCTCGACGCCAACCGCAACGACTACCAGTCGGGCTGGGACACCGACCAGTTCCCCAACAACGCCGCCGAGCTCGTTCCCGCCTTCCATCGGATCCTCAAGGGCGGCGGCCTCGCGCCGGGCGGGCTCAACTTCGACGCCAAAGTCCGCCGGCAGTCGATCGACCCGCAGGACCTGCTGATCGGCCATATCGGCGGGCTCGACGTCTGCGCCCAGGCGCTGATCGCGGCGGCCAGGCTGATCGAGGACGGCGCCTATGACCGCCTCCTCGCCGAGCGCTACGCCGGCTGGGACGCGCCTCACGCCCGGGCGATGCTCGGCGGCGCCGCCTCGCTCGCCGAGATCGCCGCGCGCGTCGCCCGCGACGGCGTCGATCCCAAGCCGAGATCGGGGCGACAGGAATATCTGGAGAACCTGCTCAATCGATTTGTCTGAATCGCGGTCAGCCGGGAGTCACCCTGAATCGATCGGGGGCCCCATGCGCCGCGCTGCGGGCGGTCGAACGGGCCGGCTCGCGGCTTCCGCTTAACCCCCTGTTGGGACTCGCCGCGCCAAGGTGATGCGCTGATGCGGGATGGCGGGGCGGGCGAAAGATGTTGCGGATTGCGTTGGCGCTGGCGGCGTTCGCCTCGATGCTCGCTCTGGGCGCCCCGCAGATCGCGGCGACATTGGTGGCCGTGTCGGCGAGCCGGAGCCCGGTCGAGCCGGCCCAGCGGCTCACGCCGAGGGCGGCGATCGCGGAGGCCCAGCCCGATGCCGCCGCGGGCGAGACGACGCTCGAGCCGGACCGGTTCGGCCAGTTCGGCGCCGAGGTCGAAATCAACGGGCAGCCGGTCAGGGTCATGGTCGACACCGGCGCGACCTTCGTCGTCCTGTCCTACGAGACCGCGGCGCGCATCGGGCTGCAGGTCCTCAGGGCCGACTATACCGGCCGCGTGCAGACCGCCAACGGCGTCGCCCTGGTGGCGCCGATCACCCTCAGCCATGTCGCGCTCGGCTCGATCTATCTCGGCGACGTCCAGGCGCTCGTCGCCGAGCGCGGCGCCACCCCGACCAACCTGCTCGGCATGAGCTTCCTGCGCCGCCTCGCCAGCGTCGAACAGAAGTCCGGCAAGCTCGTCCTGCGCCAGTGACGCGCCCGCGCGGCGCCGCTTGTTTTCACAGCCCAATGCTGTAGCAAGGCGGGCGCGCCGGGACCCCTGGCGCCCAGAACGCGCGCGCGAGGCCCCCAGATGTTTCCCAAGCCCGAACCGCAGCTGTTCCCCAACAGCTACGACTATGAATCCCGCCCGATGGTCAAGCCGACCGGCTTTCGCGAATATGACGCGCGCTGGCTGTTCGAGAAGGAGATCAACCTCATGGGCGTGCAGGCGCTCGGGCTCGGGCTCGGCGCGCTGCTGCGGGAAATGGGCGTCAGGCCCGAAATCGTCGTCGGCCACGACTTCCGCAGCTATTCCGCTTCGATCAAATACGCGCTGATCGCCGGCCTGATGGCGGCCGGCGTCAAGGTCCACGACATCGGCCTGGCGATCACGCCGATGGCCTATTTCGCGCAATTCGATCTCGACGTTCCCGCCGTCGCGATGGTGACCGCCTCGCACAACGACAACGGCTGGACCGGCGTGAAGATGGGCGCCCAGCGCCCGGTCACCTTCGGCCCGGAGGAGATGGGCCGCCTGCGCGAAATCGTGACCGGCGGCAGCCTCGGCTACGCCGAGGGCGGCGGCTATCGCTTCGTCGAGGGCTTTCCCGCCCGCTACGCGGCCGACCTCACCGGCCGGCCGAAATTCGCGCGCCCGATGAAGGTCGTGGCGGCCTGCGGCAATGGCACGGCGGGCGCCTTCGCGCCGCAGATCCTGTCGGCGCTCGGCTGCGAGGTCGTCGCCCTCGACTGCGACCTCGATTTCACCTTCCCGCGCTACAATCCCAATCCCGAAGACCTCCACATGCTGCATGCGATGGCCGAGGCGGTGCGCGCGTCGGGCGCCGATCTCGCGCTCGGCTTCGACGGCGACGGCGACCGCTGCGGCGTCGTCGACGACGAGGGCGCGGAAATCTTCGCCGACAAGATCGGGGTCATGCTCGCGCGCGACCTGTCGAAGCTGCATCCCGGCGCGAAATTCGTCGTCGACGTCAAGTCGACCGGCCTGTTCGCGACCGATCCGCGGCTGATCGCGCAGGGCGCCAGGACCGACTATTGGAAGACCGGCCATTCCCACATCAAGCGCCGGGTGCGCGATCTCGGCGCGCTCGCCGGCTTCGAGAAATCGGGCCATTTCTTCTTCAATGCGCCGGTCGGGCGCGGCTACGACGACGGCTTCGTCACCGCGATCGCGGTGCTGTCGATGCTCGACCGCAACCCCGACAAATCGATGGCCGACCTCTATCGCGAGCTGCCGCGCACCTTCGGCTCGCCGACCATGTCGCCCCATTGCGCCGACGAGGTCAAATATGCGGTCGCCGACCGGGTCGTCGCGCGGTTCCGGGCGATGCAGGCGGGCGATGTCGCGCTGACCGGGCAGAAGATCCGCGAGGTGACGACCGTCAACGGCGTGCGCGTGACGGTCGCGGACGGCACCTGGGGGCTCGTGCGCGCCTCTTCCAACAAGCCCGAACTCGTCGTGGTCGTCGAGAGCCCGGTCTCGGAGGCGCGCATGCGCGAAATGTTCGCCGCGGTCGACGGCGTGCTGCGCGAGAATCCGGAAGTCGGCGCCTATAACCAGACGATCTGAACTTTTCACGATCTCCGCCGCCGCTTTGGCGGCGCGGGGGCTTGGCAGGCTTCGCGATCAGTTGGTATACCAGCAGCGGGCGCGACGGCCTCGAAAACCGGCCGCGCCGGCCGGAAAAATCCGGATCCCGGAAGAACTACAAGGAGGAAACATCCATGCGACTGACCCGTCGGATCGCCATCGCGGGCCTGTTGGCCGCGGGGCTCTCGGCTCCCGCCTTCGCCGAGGACAAGCCGGTCATCCTGGCCTCGGTGCCGGGCCTGACCTTTCCGTTCTTCGTCCACATGATGACCGCGTTCAAGGCCGAGGCCGCCAAGGAGGGGGTCGACGTCATCGAGAGCGACGGCCAGGTGTCCTCGCCCAAGCAGACCGCCGACATCGAGGCCGCGCTGACCAAGGGGGTCAAGGGCATCGTGCTGAGCCCCAACGAGGTCGACGCCATGGCGCCGGCGCTGCAGGAGGCGGTCGACGCCAATGTCCCGGTCGTCACCGTCGACCGCCGCGTGCCGTCGGTGAAGGGCATTCTGGGCCATGTCGGGGCCGACAACGTCAAGGGCGGCGAGGCGCAGGGCAATCTGATCCTCAGCCTGTTCCCGGACGGCGCCACGATCGTGAACCTGCAGGGTCAGTCGGGCGCCAGCCCGGCGATCGACCGCAACAAGGGCCTCCACAACGTGCTCGACAAGGCCGGCGACAAATACAAGATCGTGTTCGAGCAGACCGCCGGCTTCGATCGCGCCAAGGGCCTCTCGGTCACCGAGGCCGCGCTCGCCGGCATGGCCAATCCGCCGCAGGTCATCGTCGCCGCCAACGACGACATGGCGCTCGGCGCGATGGAGGCGGTCAGGGCGCGCAACCTCAAGGGAATCGTGCTGATCGGCTTCGACGCGCTGCCCGAGGCGCTGGCGCAGGTCCGCGACGGCGGGCTCAGCGCGACGATCGAGCAGTTCCCGGCCAAGCAGAGCGCGATCGGGGTCAAGATGCTGGTCGACTTCCTCAAGACCGGCAAGAAGCCCGACCAGCAGGTCACGCTGCTGACGCCGGTGGCGATCACCAAGGCGAATCTCACCGACGCCGAGCGGCTCGGCGAGGTCAAGTGAGCGCGCGGCGCGCGGTCGAGGCGCGCGCCTGACTTGAGAGGCGTCGCGGACCGCCGGCCCGTCCCGGTGACGGGCCGGCGGTTTGCGTCGGCCATCCCCTATCCTCCCCATTCCGAGGCGTCCATGACCGCCGCAACGGCGCCCGCCGCTCCCGCCGACGCGAGGACGGCGCG
>JBEKZS010000197.1:0-6563 GCA_049509635.1 Roseiarcus sp. | reverse complement strand
GGGTCGCCGAAGCCGAACGCGCGGCGCAGCTTGACCCCCGCGCCTTCCAGGGTCGGCGTCGATTCGGCGATGCGCTTAACCGGTCGGATCGACATGGATTGGGTTCCTCGGCCCTCGATTTCGCCTATGTGGGCGCGTCGCGGCGAAAGTCCAGATCGCGCCCGGCGCCGCCGCATCCGCGCGCGCCGGTCATCGGCGACCCCTGCGCCGGCCGGGCCGCCGCGGCGCCTGGTCCAAAGGCGTTCAAGATTTTCGGCGCGGAAATTCCTGAAAACTTCTTTTTGCGGGTTTCGCGGGATTTCAAGGGCCTGCGAGCAAAAGGAAGCGTCCCGGGAGCGCCTGAGCGGCCGCGCTCCCGGGGCGCTCGAGGGGCCCGGCGGCGCCTGCGATCGAACCAGGACGAACCGCGCCGCGAACGAACGGGAGGCGCCGACCGCGAGGGCCGCGCGGTGGCGCGTCTCGACGTCGAAGGAAGGGGCGCCTCGGGCGTTGCGCAAAGCTCGAATCCTCCGAATTCGCCGCCCGCGCGCCGCGAGGCGCCTAGTCGGAATGCTGGAGACCATATCCCGGGAGCTGGGCCATGTCCAGCATAAATTCTGAAAATCAGCATAAACGAGGCATGGCCGTCGGGAGCGGCCGGCGACGCGCCGCCCGTGCCGAGCGTTTGGCCTCGCCCACTAGCGAGCGCGGCCTAGCGGAGGCCGGCCGCCGACGAAGGCGGTCGCCTCGGCGCCCGCGGCGGCGGCGCGGGCGAGGCAATCCTCGACGCTCGCCCCGCCGAGCTGGGCGGCGAGAAAGGCCGCGACGAAGGCGTCGCCGGCCCCGGTCGAGTCGATCGCGGCGACCGCGGGCGCCGGGACCCGCCAGCGCCGCGCGCCCGCCGCGGCCGCGCAGCCCTGCGCGCCGCGCTTGACGACGACCAACGGATAGCGGCGCGCGAGCGCGGCGAGCTGCGCCTCGCCGTCGGCGCTCCCCGCGAGGACCGCCGCCTCGTCGGCGTTGGGAAAGCAGATTTGCGCGCCCTGCGTCCAGGCGAGAAAATTGTCGGGGCCGATCTCGCGCAGGAACTCGGCCGAGCCGGGATCGACGCTGACCGGCGCGCCGCCGGCGCGGGCGATGAGGCGGCGGACCACGCCGCGCGGCGACGGCGCCACGAAGGAATAGCCGGAGAGATGGATGAGATCGGCCCCGGCGATCAGCGCGTCGGGAACGTCGGCCTCGCACAGGCCGTCATTGGCGCCGCGATCGGTGAGGAAGCTGCGCTCGCCAGAGGCGTCGATCAGCGCGATGAGCCGGCCGGTCTCGCATTGGTCGTCGGCGGCGAACCGCGCATCGACGCCCGCCTGGGCGAACTGCGCCGTCTGCGCCGCGAGGTCGGCGGCGCCGACGCGGCCGACGAAGGTCGTCGCGACGCCGAAATGGGCGAGCCAGACCGCCTGGTTGGCCGCCGAGCCGCCGGGCCGCGCTTCGATCCGCGCGCGCCGGTCCGAGCCGATCGCGAGCGGCGCCTCGGGGCGCACGATCAGATCGACCATGACGTCGCCGACGACGACGACTTTCGGCGCCGGCCCCACCGGCTACAGGCGCGCCAGTTCGACCGCGACCTGCGCGGCGAGCGCGGCGTTGTTGCGCACCAGCGCCATATTGGCCTCGAGGCTGCGCCCCTCGGTCAGTTCGACGATCCGCCGCAGCAGGAACGGGGTCACCTGCTTCTGGCCGACGCCCTGCGCCCTCGCCTCCGCCACCGCCTCGTTGATGCGCGCCTCGATCGCGGCGGCGTCGAGCGCATGGGCCTCGGGGATCGGGTTGGCGATCAGCAGGCCGCCGGGCCCGATGTCGTGCTGCAGGCGGACCATCCGCGCCACGTCATGCGCGCCGTCGCAGCGGTGGTCGAGCCGCAGGCCGCTGGTGCGCGCGTAAAAGGCGGGAAATTCGTCGCAGCGGAAGCCGATCACCGGCACGCCCTGGGATTCCAGGAATTCGAGCGTCTTGGCGATGTCGAGGATCGATTTCGCGCCCGCGCAGACGACGGCGACCCGGGTGCGCGAGAGTTCGATCAGATCGGCCGATATGTCGAACGTCTCCTCGGCGCCGCGATGGACGCCGCCGATGCCGCCGGTCGCGAAAATCTCGACCCCCGCGAGCGCGGCGACGAACATGGTCGCCGCCACCGTGGTTCCCGCCGTGCCGTTGCGCGCCGCCACGGCGGACAGATCGCGCCGGGACGCCTTGACGACGCCGCCCGAGAGGCGCGCGAGCCGCTCCAGCGTCGCCCCGTCGAGCCCCGCCCTGAACCGCCCCTCGACGACGGCGACGGTGGCCGGCGTCGCGCCGTTGGCGCGAACCGTCTCCTCGAGCATCAAGGCGGTCTGGAGATTGTGCGGAAACGGCATGCCATGGGTGATGATCGTCGATTCCAGGGCGACCACGGGCCGGCCGGCGGCGAGCGCGGCCGCCGCCTCCTCGCCGACATCCAGCAGCCGAGCAAATCCGGTCATCCCCGCGATCCCCGCCGCGCCGCCCCGGCGCGTTCCGAATCCCGCCCGATTGATAGCAGCCAATCGCGGCCGCCGGCAATGCGCGCGCCCGACGGCGGCCGAGGCTTTACGCGAACGCAATAATGGTGAAGAGATCGCCGAGACGTCGATTCGCGAAGGCGCAATCATGGACGACCGGAAACCCGATCATCTCAAGACCGTGCCGCCCAGCCTGACCGCGGCGATCCGGCGCGCCCGGGTCGAGGCGGCCGAGCAGAACGAGGCGGTCGCGGATCTGCGCGAGGCGGAGATCGCGCGGCTGCAATTGCTCGAGGAGGCGGTCCGCCCGGTCCTCGACCAGACGCCGCCGGGCGTCGACCTGTTCGACGCCGGCATCGCCTATGGCGAGCGGCCGCGCCTGTTCATCGACATGATCGGCTTCGTCGAGATGGGCCACGACCGCCGAACCTATCGCTTCCTGCAGGACACCCGACACGGCCGCCTGCTGATCGCCGAGAGCGAGCGCATCGAGCGCGTGGTCGCCGCGATCGCCAATTACGTCGGCCGGCGGCTGGTCGAGCGCGAGCGCGCGCTCGCCTCGGACTGGCGCAGCAAGGACGCCCAGCCGGCGGCCGCCGGGCGCGCCGCCGCCCCGCCCCTCGATGCGGCGCCGGCGGCGCGCTCGCGGCTCGGCCGCGCCGCCGACGTTTTCAGCTTCGGCATTCTGGTTTTGGGCGCGATGACCTTCTGCCTGCTCGTCGGCGTCGCCGGCTACGCAGTCTGGGATTTCTGGGGCCGCGCCCTGTGGCCCGCCGCCTGGTTCGGCCCGCCGCCGTTCTGAGCCGCGCGCCGCCTCACGGCTCGGGAAAGTCGGCGCCTTCGCTGACCGCCGCCCAGGCCTCGAAATCGCGGCTCATCGCTTCGACCTTGCCGCGCCCGGCCGCCAGTGCGGCCTTGCCGAGCATCAGGCGCAGCGGCGGATCGGGCGATTCGACCGCCTGCACGATCGCCGCCGCCGCGCGGGCGGGATCGCCGGGCTGCTTGCCGCTGTAGCCGCGGATCATCCGCAGCCGGGCGCCGGCGGTCTCGTCATAGTCGGCGATCGGATGTCTGGTCTGGTTGGCGGATCGGCCCGCCCAATCCGTCCGGAAGCCGCTCGGCTCGACGATCAGCACCTTGATCCCGAGCGGCGCGGTCTCCTGGGCGAGCGCTTCGGAGAGGCCCTCGAGGCCGAATTTGGTCGCGTTGTAATAGCCGACGGCGGGCGCGCCGCGGACGCCGCCCATCGAGGACACGTTGACGATATGGCCGGAGCGGCGCGCGCGCATGCCCGGCAGGACGGCGCGGGTCATATTGGCGAGGCCCCAGAAATTGATCTCGAACATCCGGCGCACCTCGGCGTCCTCGCTGTCCTCGACCGAGCCGAAATAGCCGACGCCGGCATTGTTGACGAGCACGTCGATGCGGCCGAACCGCCGCTCCGCCGCGCCGACGGCGGCCGCGATCTGGTCGGCGCGGGTGACGTCGAGGGCGAGGACCAGCGCGCGCTCGCCGTGGCCGGCGGCGATTTCGGCGACCGCCGCGGGGTCGCGCGCGGTGACCGCGACCCGGTAGCCGCGCTCCAGCAGGTGGCGCGCCAGTTCGCGGCCGAAGCCGGTCGAGCAGCCGGTGATGAACCAGACCGGTTTGTCGTTCTGCGTCACTTCGCGTCCTCCTGTCCTCGGCCGGGGCGTCCCGGCGCCGCGCCCGCCAGAACTGGCGACGTCGGCCCCGGTTTGCAAGCCGCGCCGCGCGCCGCTCAGACGACGATCTCCTCGCGCTCGCCGATTTCGCCGCCGCCCGGCGTCAGGCCGCGCGCGCGCACGGAAATCCGCCAGCGGCCGTCCTCCGGCTCCAGGCGGACCAGATGATAGGCGGCGCGCTGGCGCGGCGCCATCGAGGTCGAGGACGCCGAGGGCGCGCCGATGACCGGAATGCGGCCGTTCGGCGTGGCGGCGGCCTCCGACTTCAGATGCGCGACCGACCTGCGGTGATTGTGGCCGTGGAGGATCACCTCCGCGCCATGGCGCGCGACGACGGCCTCGAAATCGCCGGCGTCGGTCATGTTGCGCATCGCCGAGGCGCCCGAGCGCAGCGGCGGATGGTGGATCAGCACCGCGCGCGCCAGGCCGCGCGCGCGGGTCTCGTCGAGCAGACGGGCGAAGCGCGCCATCTGCTCCTGGCCCATGCGGCCGGTCGCCATCAGCGGCCCGGTCGGCACGCCCGAAGACAGGCCGATCAGGGCGACCCGGCCGCGCACGCGCAGGAAGGGAAAGCCGCCGGGCGCGCGCGCCTCGCCCTCGTCGCCGCTCGTCCACGGCGCGAAGGCGGCCGCGAGATGGGACATGGAGCGATGGACGTAGGCGTCGTGATTGCCGGGGGTGAAGCTGACGTCGCGCGGCGCGCCGAGCGTGTGCATCCAGGCGGCGCCGGCGGCGAATTCGGCGGGCAGGCCGATGTTGACGATGTCGCCGGTCATCGCGACGTGGTCGGGCTTCTCGGCGCGCAGGTCCGCCACCAGCCGCCTCAGCATGGCCATGTCGTTGGACCGCTCGCGCCCGCGCTTCCAGTTGACGTAGCCCATCGCCCGCTTGGCGGTGAGGTCGCGCAGCCGCAGGGCCGGCAACGGGCCCAGATGCGGATCCGAGAGATGCGCGATCGTGAAACTCATGACCCCCGCCTGGCGCCCCGCTCGCCACGCGGCTACCCGAGCCCGCAGGCATTAAGGGGCTCGGGCGCCGGATTCAACCCCGCGCGCAACGCCGCCGATCGCGCGCCGTCGTTCCGGCGCGGCGGCGGCCGTGCTAGCACTCGACCATCCCGGCGGCGGAGCGCGCGATGTCGGATGCCCCGAGAACAGTCAGGGAGCGACTCGCCCTGCGGCTGTTCCATTTCTGGTTCCTGCTGTCGCGGCCGATGACGCTCGGCGTGCGCGCGCTCGTCATCGACGAGCGCGGCGGCGTGCTGCTGGTGCGTCACACCTACGTGCCGGGCTGGCATCTGCCTGGCGGCGGCGTCGAGCGCGGCGAGACGCTGCGCGCCGCGCTGGCGCGCGAACTCCAGGAGGAGGGCAATATCGCGCTCGACGGCGAGCCGCGCCTGCACGGAATCTTCTTCAACGGCGCGGTCTCGTCGCGCGACCATGTCGCGGTCTATCTCGTGCGCAGCTTCCGCCAGAGCGCGCCGCGCGGCGCCGACCGGGAGATCGCCGAGGCGCGGTTCTTCCCGCGCGACGCCCTGCCCGAGGGCGTCAGCCGCGCGACCCTGGCGCGGCTCGCCGAATCGCTCGACGGGGCGCCGGTGGCGCCGCTCTGGTGACCAGGGCGCGGGCGCGACGAATGCGCGAAACGCCGTCGCAATTGCGCGGAATCGAGCCCTTCCATGTCTTCTCCGGCGAGCCCGACCAGCTCGAGAACACCCGCGCGGACCATGACCGCCGCGTCAAGCGGCATGCCGCGCTGACGCTGGCCGAAGCTCAGGCGCGCGCCGAGGCTTTGCGCGTGCCCCGCGAATTTCTGGAACTGGAGAGCGACCGCCCGTACCAGTCGATCATCGACGCCGCGAGCCAGCGCGGCTGCGACCTGATCGCTATGGCCTCGCACGGCCGGCGCGGCGTGGCCGCGCTGCTGCTCGGCAGCGAGGCGCTGAAGGTCCTGACCCACTCGAGCGTTACGGTCCTGGTCTACCGGTAGGACGGACGCCGCGTTCGGCGCACGAGCCGCGCGATGAGTCCGGCCAGGCCCGATTCGAGCGCCTTCGACCGCGTGAAAGCGGCGACGCGGGCCATTGCGGAGCGACGGCGTGCAAATCGGAGGCGCGGGGGCGCACCTTTCACGGTTCCTTAGGCATCTGGCGATGACATGCGAGGCTGGCGTCACCCGGCCTCGCGCCGCGAGGGTCGGGCTCGCCGATCCAAAAAGGAGTTTTCATGAAATCTTTTGCATTGGCGTTGGGAATTGTCGCGTTCGCGTTCACGGCCTCGGCGGGATCGGCAGGCGCCGAGGAATCCAAGCAGGACTTCAAGCTCGTCAACAAGACCGGCTACGA
>JBEKZS010000196.1:0-6698 GCA_049509635.1 Roseiarcus sp. | reverse complement strand
CTGGCGGTATTGATCGGTGACGACGGCGGCGATGATGACCGCGCCCTTGATGATTTCCTGATAATGGGCGTCGACATTGAGGAAGGTGAAGCCCGAGGTCAGGACCCCCAGGATGACCGTGCCGATCACGGTGCCGGTCAGCCTGCCGACTCCGCCCGACAGGGAGGTTCCGCCGATCACCGCCGCGGCGATTGCGTCGAGTTCGAAGCCGACGCCCACGCCCGCCTGTCCGCTTATCGCGCGCGCGGTCTGGACGATGCCGGCGAGGCCAGAGAGCAGGCCCGCCAGGCCGTAGACGATGACGATGTGGCGCTCGACATTGATGCCGGAGACCCGAGCGGCGAGCGGGTTGGCGCCGATCGCATAGGTGAATTTGCCGTAGCGCGTGTAGCGCAGCGCGATATGGAAGATCGCCGCCACGAGAAGGAAGATCACCACCGGCCACCAGCCGGCGCCGATCATCGCGTAGGAATCCTCGAGATTGCCGATCGGCTGGCCGTCCGTGTACCAATCGGCGATGCCGCGCGCGGACACCATCATGCCGAGCGTGGCGATGAACGGGGGAATCTTGGTCAATGCGATCAGGCCGCCGTTGACGACGCCGGCGAGGAGGCCGCAGACGAGCCCGGCCGCGACCGGAAAGAACGGGTTGAGGCCGGTCAGGCTCGGGTAGATCGCATGCGAGAAGCCGGCGCTCTGGGCGAGGCTGGCGGCGATCATCGCGGTCATGCCGACCAGCGAACCGGAGGAGAGGTCGATGCCGCCCATGATGATGATCTGGGTGACGCCGACCGCGATGATGCCGATCACCGCCTCCTGAAGGATCATGATCTTGAGGCGCAACGGATTGGCCATGAAACTCTGGCCGACGAAAATCCAGCCGAGAACCTCGAACAGCAGCATCATGCCGATCATCACGCCCAGGATGCTGAGTTCCGGCGGCAGCCGGCGGCGCGCCGCGACGGGCGCTTCGGTATGACGGACGAGAGTGGACGCGGGTTCGGTGGTCACGGTCTCATTCCCCTCGCTTCTCGAGCCCACGCTATTGCGACGCGAGCTCCAGGATCTTGATCTGCGTGGCGTCCTTGCGGTCGAGGATTCCGGTCATGCGTCCCTCGTGCATCACCAGCACGCGATCGCTCATCCCCAGCACCTCCGGCAGTTCCGACGAGATCATCAGCACCGCGACGCCCTTGGCCGCGAGTTCGCTAATGAGTCGGTGGATCTCGGCCTTGGCGCCGACGTCGATGCCGCGCGTCGGCTCGTCGAGGATGAGGATGCTGGGATGGGTCATCAGCCAGCGCGCGATGAGGACCTTCTGCTGATTGCCGCCCGACAGGTTCAGCACCGGCTCCTCGAGATCGGGCGTGCGCACCCGCAGGCTCATCGCCTGCGCCCGGCAGAGGACCGCGATCTCCTTCTCCTTGACGAATCCGGCGCGCACAAAACCGCGGCGCAGCACCGCGATCTGCATGTTGGCGGTGACATCGAGAAGCAGGAAGCAGCCGCTCTCCTTGCGATCCTCGGTGAGGAAGGCCATCCCCGCGTCCATCGCGACGCCGGGATTGCGGATCGAAATCTCGCGCCCGCCGACGGCGATCGTTCCCGACGTCGCCGGCGACACGCCGAACAGCGTCTCGGCGACATTGCTTCGCCCCGAGCCGACCAGTCCCGCCAGACCGAGAATCTCGCCCTTGTGCAGATCGAACGAAATGTCGCGAAAGCGCCCTTCGAGGGTCAGATTCCGCACGCTGAGCGCGACGTCGCCGATCGGGACGGTCTGCTTGGGAAACATCTGGGTGACCTCGCGACCGACCATCAATTTGATGATGTCGTCGCGGGTCACCTCGGCGGCGGGGTGCTCGCCGACGAACTTGCCGTCGCGAAACACCGAGACCTCGTCGGCGATCTCGAACAGTTCGTTCATCTTGTGGGTGATGTAGACGATGCCCGTGCCCTGCGCCTTGAGGGTGCGGATGATCTTGAAGAGATGATCGACCTCGTGATCCGTCAGCGCGGAGGTCGGCTCGTCCATGATGAGGATGTCGGATTCGTAGGAGACCGCCTTGGCGATCTCGACCATCTGTCGGTTGGCGACGCTGAGGTCGCGCACTTCGGCATCCGGATCGACCCCGATGTCGAGCCGGTCGAACAGGGCCTGGGTCCGGCGCCGCATCTCATCGTGGCGCACAAGGCCCAAACGATTGAGCGGCTCGCGGCGAATCCATACGTTCTCGGCGACCGTCATATAGGCCATCAGGTTCAGCTCCTGATGGATCATCGCGATCCCGTATTGCAGCGCGTCGAGCGGCGAAGTCAGCCGGATTTCGAGACCCTTCAGCCGGAATGAGCCGGAATCGGGCTGATAGATGCCGGCGATGATCTTCATCAGCGTCGACTTGCCGGCGCCGTTCTCGCCCATCAACGCATGAACGTGCCCGCGCCTGAGCCGAAACGAAACGCTGTCGAGGGCGAGCACGCCGGGAAAGGCCTTGCGGACGTTCTCCACCTCCAGCAGATATTCGGCGCCCGGCACGGCGCCGCTCCTGCGGACGACTTGCGCTGTCGTTGGGCTGAGCATGGCTCGCTCGATCGTGAGGGGAAGCGCCGCCGGCGGACGGCGCCGGCGTGAAGACCCTGTCCGCCTGGCGGCGGCGCGACCGCGCAGGCCGCGCCGCCACGACGGGGCCGTCGATGCGGTCCGCCGCGGCGGACCGTTCCGCGGCTCAGTTCTTCTTGGTGAAGTCGCCCATATTGGCGGGGGTCACGAGCTGGAAGGGAATGTAGACCTTCTTGTCGACCTTCTCGCCCTTGGCGAGCTTCAGCGCCGCGTCGACCGCGCCCTTGCCCTGGCCGGCGGCGTCCTGGAACACCGTTACCTTGAGGTCGCCCGCCTTCATCGAGGCCAGCGCGTCCTGTGTGGCGTCGACGCCGCCGACGATCGCCGCCTTGGTGTCCACCCCCGCCGCCTTGAGCGCTTGGATCGCGCCGATCGCCATCTCGTCGTTGTTGGAGACGATCGCGTCGTACTTCATGCCTTTCGAGAGCCAGTTGGTCATCAGGTTCTGCGCCTTGGTGCGATCCCACACGGCTGTCTGCTCGGCGATGATCTTGATGCCCTTGCAATCGGGCGTGGCGATGACCTCGTGGACGTCCTTGGTGCGCTGGACCGCGGCCTGGTTGGAGAGTTCGCCCTGCATCACCAGGATGTCGCCCTTGCCACCCAGCAGCTTGCATATGGCCTGGGTCTCCAGCGTGCCCGACTGCTCTTCGTTCGAGGCCACGAAGGCGGCCTTGGGACCGAGCGAATCGACGTCGGCCGGCTCGCGGTTGACGTAGACGAGCGGCACGCCCGCGTCGGCGGCGGCCTTGGTGATCGCCGCGGTCGCGCTGGTGTCGACCGGGTTGACGATGATCGCGTCGACCTTGTTGGCGATGAAATTCTGAACCTGGCTGATCTGCTTGGAGACGTCGTCCTTGGCGTCTTCGACCTGCAGCGTGACCCCGGGCAGCGTCTTGGCGTAATCGCTCATGCCGTTGCGCAGCACGGTGAGGAAATTGTCGTCGAACTTGTCCATTGAGACGCCAATCTTGGCGGCGAGGACGGGACTGGAAACCATCGTGGCGGCGGCCAGTGCAATCAGAATTCGTTTCATGGTTCGTTCCCTCCAGTATGTCCCGACATTGGCGTCGGGTCCATCGGCGCCGGCGGCCCACCGGAATTGCCGAAAGCGCGATGGCCGCCAGGCCCCCGCGTGGGCGACCGCCCCGCCAAGCGGCGCGTTCGTCCGTCCCCCGAACCGGCTCGTCGAATGCCCGCGCAGCGGGACCGGCGAGCGGATTCCGGGGAGTGCCGTCGCATCAATATCGCAGCCGAATTCGCAGCACAACTGAAAATGGAATATTTGTTGCAAAAATTGTCAGGTTTGGAATTTTCGATCGTAACGGCGCGGCGCGACGGGCCGCGATCATCCGCGAGGGGCGGTGACGCACAGTCAGATGTTGGTCGAAACGTAGAGCTCGAATGGCACGAGCGTCTGTCGCGGACGGCTGTCCTGGGGCGCCGCCATTGCCTGCGCCATCGCTTCGACGGCGCGGGCGGCCAGCAGCGCCGTGGGCGTGGCGATGACGGCGGTCAGCACGCCCTCGATCAGGCCGGCCCTGGTCCTGGACGTCAGTTCGTTGCACACGATCGCAACCGGATCGTGGTTCGGCTGCTCGCGCGCCGCCGCCACGACCCCTTCCATGCCGCCGCCGCAGATGTACAGACCGACGAGTTCGGGATTGCGACGGAACAATTCGAGCGTCGCCGACTGGGCGATCCGCGCGTCTTCCAGATTGGTGAGCGGTTCGAGCACATGGAAATCGGCGGCATGTTCGCGGAAATAGGCGCGAAAGGATATTTCCGCGGTTTCCTGGCAGAGATAGCGATGACTGCCGACGATGATGCCGACCTTGCCTCGCCGTCGCGCGGTCCTGGCGATCATCCAGGCTGCGGTTCGGCCCTCCTTGCGGTTGTCGCGGCCGACGAAGCCGGCGCGGGCCTCGGCGGTGAGATCGGAGAGGATTGCGACGGTGGGGACATTGCGCGCGCGCAACGCCTCGATCGCCTGCGCGACATAGGGATGATCGACCGAAACGACGGCGATCGCGTCCACTCTCTCGCCGAGCTGGCGCAGCCGCTCCGCGATCGTCGCGGGCGACAATTCGCTGACGAACTCGACGACGGCCTTGCCGCGCAGACTCGTCAAATCGCGCGTCGCGGCGACAAGATCGTCGGCCAGCCGCTGATAGAAGGGGTCGCGCTTCTGGAGCAGGAAGCCGAGCGTCCGGTTCGGCGCCTCGAAACGGACGCGCTGCTTGAGCAGGGCGGTCGCATGGAACCCGATCGATTCGGCCGCGCGCAGCACCCGATCGGCGGTGCCTTCCCGAACGGGATGGCGCTGGTTGAGGACACGATCGACGGTGGCGACGCTGACGCCGGCGGTCGCCGCGAGATCGGAGATGGTCGGCCGCTTGCTCATCGCCCCTCCGCCGCGATTTGCCCGGGCAAGCAGCCATCCTGATAGGAAATGAGAGATTTTGCGAGTCTTTGATTGAGTCGCCGAGCTTATGCCGGTAGCGTCCCGCGCATCGCTTCGGGCGAGATTGGCCCGTACGCGCCATCCTGCAGCCCAGGGAAGGAACTCAATGGCCATCGAGATCACCCGCCGGGATTACAGCCTCGTTGGTCTGGATTCGAAACTGGCCGTCGAAACGGGGCTGTCGGCCGCCCGATGGTACGCCTGCCCGATCGCGCGGGCGCGGTTGAAGGAGCTGATGAAACGTAAGGATGGGCCGGCGATCCGCGACACGCTGATCTGGATCGCGGCGCTGGTCGTCTCCGGCGGGCTCGGGGTCCATTTCTGGGGAAGCTGGGCGGCGGCGCCGTTCTTCGCCGTCTACGGGGTTCTCTACGGCTCGTCCTCGGACAGCCGCTGGCACGAATGCGGCCACGGCACCGCGTTCAAGACGCGCTGGATGAACGACGTCGTCTATCATGTCGCCTGTTTCATGATCCTGCGCGAGCCGACCATCTGGCGCTGGAGCCATACCCGTCACCATACCGATACGATAATCGTCGGGCGCGATCCCGAAATCGCCGTCCCGCGGCCGCCCGACATCGCCGGAATCCTGCTCAACCTGTTTGCGCTGAAGAGCGGGTTCAAGGCGTTCCGGCAGATGGCGCTGCACGCTACCGGCGGGTTGACCGACGAGGAGGAGACCTTCGTCCCGGACATGGAGCGCTGGAAGGTCTATCTCGTCGCCCGCATCTACCTGGCGATATTCGCCTGCGTCATCGGCGCCTGTCTGGCGACGGGCTCGATCCTGCCGGCGATGGTCGTCGGGCTGCCGAGCTTCTACGGCGGATTCCTGGCGGTCTTCTTCGGGTTGACGCAGCACGCCGGGCTTGCCGAGGACGTTTTGGATCACCGGCTGAACTCCCGCACCGTCTACATGAATCCGATCTTCCGCTTCCTTTACTGGAACATGAATTACCACGTCGAACACCACATGTTCCCGATGGCGCCCTATCACGCGCTGCCGCAGCTGCATGCGGCGATCAAGGCCGATTGCCCGCCGGCCTATCCCAGCACGCTCGCCGCCTATCGCGAGATCATCCCCGCGCTGGCGCGCCAGATCCGCGAGCCCGGATATTTCGTCAGGCGGCAATTGCCGTCCACGGCGAAGCCCGTGCCCTACAATCACGACACGCAATTCGTCGTCGCCGGCTAGGCGGGCGGCCTCGCGTCGCGGCAAGACATCGGGAGGAGTTGAATGGCGGACAGGTGGGTCGACGCCTGCGCGGCGGAGGACATCGAACCGGAGGATGTGATCCGGTACGATCTGGGCGACCGAACCTTTGCGATCTACCGGACCGAGGACGACCGATATTTCGCGACCGCCGGCCTGTGCACGCATGAACAGGTCCATCTGGCCGACGGCCTGGTGATGGGGTCGATCATCGAATGCCCCAAGCACAATGGCCGGTTCGACTTTCGCACCGGGGCGGCCAAGGGCGCGCCCGTCTGCGTCGATCTGGCGACCTATCCGGTCAAGGTCGAAGGCGGCCGCGTCCTCGTGAACCTCGGCTGAGGGAGACGGGCCGATGCCGGACGTCGGGATCGTCATCGTCGGGGCGGGGGAGGCGGGCGCCC
>JBEKZS010000195.1:0-6704 GCA_049509635.1 Roseiarcus sp. | reverse complement strand
CTGCGCGATCGCCAGCGCCGCCGCCTCCCCCGCCGCATCGAGCCGCGCGCGCCAGGGCTGGCCGAGGACGGAGCGCTCGACGCCGAGGAAATAGCGATCCGGGGCGCCCATCAGCGAGCCCGCTTCCCGCCGCCGGCCTGTCTTTCGGATTTCATGTCGCCGCGCTTAGCACGAGTCGACGCGGCGCGGCTAAGCCGCAGCCCCGATCCGGCGCGCCGTCCCCCGCCAATTCATGAGACTCGCAAAATAGACCAGACCCGAGAGCGCGGTGATCCAGAAGCTGACCGGCCAGTCCGAATAGAAGGCGAGCGTCAGGCCGCCCCAGGCCTCGGCGAGCGCGAGCGCGACCGACAGCGCGATCGCGGCGCGGAGCCGGCGGGTGAACGCGAGCCCGGCCGCCGCGGGGCCGACCATCAGGGTGAACACCAGCAGCACGCCGACGATCTGCGCGCATTCGGCGACCGCGACGCCGACGATCATCAGGAAGACGGTCGAGACCAGGCGCAGCGGCACGCCGCGCGCCTCGGCGAGTTCGCTCTGCAACGAGGCGAACAGCAGGGGGCGCGCGATCACGCCGAGCGCGGCGAGGGCGGCGACCGCCAGGATCGCCAGCGAGGCGAGCGCCGCATCGTCGACCCCGAGCACGTTGCCGAACAGCAGCGCGGCCGCCTGCGAGGCGTAGGAGGTGAAGAAATGGAGGAACAGCAGGCCGAGGCCGAGCGCCAGCGACAGCATCATGCCGATCGCCACGTCGCGCTCGCTGAGCTTCTCGCCGAGCAGGCCCATCGCAAAGCCCGCCAGCACGGTGAAGCCGACGAGGCCGGCGAGCGGCGGCAGCCCGAACAGCACGGCGCCGGTCGCGCCGGTGAAACCGACATGGGACAGTGCATGGCCGGCGAAAGTCTGGCCGCGCAGCACGAGAAAGAACCCGACGATCCCTGAGAGAACCGCGACCACCCCGGCGGCGGCGAAGCCGGTGCGCATGAAATCATAGTCAAACATGCGCGTCGTCGCGACCGTGATCGTGGCCATGCGCGTGTTCGCGATGGCCGCCCTCGCCGTCCTCGTGGCGGTGCGCCTCGCGTTCGACGTCGACGTCGCCGGCCATCACGAACACCCGATCCTTGATCCGCACCACCTCGATCTCGGTCCCGTAGAGCCGCGACAGCACGGGCCCGGTGACGACCTCGTCGACCGCGCCGAGCACGGCCCTGCCGGCGCCCAGATACAGCACGCGGTCGATCGCGTTGATGAGCGGATTGAGTTCATGGGCGCTGAACAGGATCGCGATCCTCAATTCGTCGCGCAGCCGCCGGACGATTTCGACGACCGCGCGCTGATGGCCGGGGTCGAGGCTGATCAAAGGCTCGTCGAGCAGCAGCAGCCGCGGGCGCCCGATCAAGGCCTGCGACAGCAGCAGGCGCTGGCGCTCGCCGCCCGAGAGTTCGGCGAGCGAGCGGCGCGCGAGCTCGCGCGCGCCGACCAGATCGAGCGCCCGGTCGATTTCGCGCCGCATCGCCGCGTCGAGTCGCGGCAGGCCCCAGCGGGCGCCGCCGGCGGCCGAGGCGACGATGTCGTAGCCGGTCAGCCGCACGCCCGCCAGATTGCCGCGCGCCTGCGGCAGGTAGCCGATCGCGCGATTGCCGCGGGTCACCGGCCGGTCGAGGACGCGGATCGCGCCGGCGGCGAGCGGCGTCAGCCCGAGCGCCGCGCGGATCAGCGTCGTCTTGCCCGCGCCATTGGCGCCGAGCATGCCGACGAATTCCCCCTCCTCGATCGCGAAGCTGACGGCGGCCAGGATGGTCCGGCCGCCGAGCGCGATCGAGACTTCGTCGAAGACGAGTGCGCTCACGAAGAGCCGCCGGCGAGCGCATGGTCGAGCGCGTCGAGCTGCGAGCCCATCCATTGCTGATAGTCGGCCCCGGCCGGCTCGGTCTCGGAGACGCCGACCACGGGGATTTTCTCGGCCTTCGCCATCTCGACGAGGCGCTGGACCGCGGGCTCGCTGGCCTGGGCGTTGTAGAGCATCGCCCTCACCCTGTGGCCCTTCAGATCATCCTCGAAGCCGGCGACCTCGGACGCGCTCGGCTCGGCGTTGTTCATCACCGCGAGCGCGAATTTCTCGTTGCGCACCTTCAGGCCGATGAGGCCAGCCATGTAGCCGAACACCGGCTCGGAGGCGGCGATCGGCTGGCCGGCGAATTTCTTGCGCATTTCGGCGATCTTGGCCTCCAGCGGTTCGAGCGAGGCGGCGAAATCGGCGCCCGCCTTCTGATAGTCGCTCCGGTGGGCGGGGTCGACGATCGCCAGATCGACGCTGAGCGCGGCGGCGACGGCCTTGACGGTCGCGGGCTCATACCACAGATGCGGATTGTCGCCGCTCTTCCTATGGGCGAGGGCGGCGACCAGAATCTCCCGGCGGCCGGGCGCCTTGTTGGCGGCGAGCAGCTTCTCCATCCAGGGATCGTAGTCGACCCCGTTGACGATGACGATTCTGGCGTCGGCGAGCGCCCTGGCGGTCGAGGCGCTCGCCTCGAACAGATGCGGGTCGTCGTCGGGATTGGACAGGATGCTGGTGACGGCGACGTTGGCGCCGCCGATCTGGCTGGCGACGTCGCCGTAGAAATTCTCGGCCGCGACGATCTTCACGGGGTCGGCGAAGGCGGGCGCCGCGAGGGCGAAAGGGGAAAGCGCGAGAAGCGCGAGCATGGCGATTGGACGCATGGCCTGATCCTCCGATTTCTGCGGCCGCGCGGCCGCCGCTCGGTTTGTTATATTATAACATTTCGTCTCGCAAGCGGTGGGCGCGACGGGCGGGTTCATGCTATCGGGAGGGGATGCGGGACATCACGATGCGCGTCGAAAGCCATGGAGACCACGCCGGCGCCTGGGCCGCGCAGGTCGAGCGGTCCTGCGCCGACAAAGGCCTCCAGCTGACGCCGCTGCGCCGGCAGATCCTCGGCATCGTCGCGCGGGCGCAGGCGCCGCTCGGCGCCTATGCGATCATCGAGGCGCTCTCCAAGGCCCAGCACAAGCCGGTGGCGCCGCCGACCGTCTATCGGACGCTGGAATTCTTCCTCGCCCACGGCTTCCTCCACAAGATCGAGAGCCGCAACGCCTATGCGCCCTGCGCCCATCTCGGCCACGACCATCACGGCATCCTGCTGATCTGCGGCCGCTGCGGGCGCACCGACGAGGTCGAGAGCGCCGGCTTCGACGCGCTGCTCCAGGCGACCGCCGCGCAGGCGGGCTTCGTCACCCAGCGCCAGGTGGTCGAGATCGAGGGCTTGTGCGAAAGCTGCGGGCGGGAAGCACGCCCGCAGGAGCGGGCGCCGCTCCTCCCGCAGCCGCTCGCAGGGTCGCGGTGATGGCCTCGGCGCCGCCGGACGGCGGCCGAGGCGCCGGTGATCCGGGCGGGCGGCGGCCGGGCGTTCACGGATTGGACCCCGCGCTTCCGGGTCGCGTCCGGGCAGCTTGCCGCAGGCGATATCCAGCGCGCCGGGGGCCGCGTATAACAATGAGACCCGACGCCGGCTTCGAGCGACCATCCGCCGGACCACGAGACAGGAACAGCCTCATGAAAGTCGCCACCCTATTGAAATCGGCCCTCGATTGGCTCGGCGGCCGCGGCATGCCGCACGACCCCGCCGACGAGTTCGCGCATCGTCTCACCATCCTGGCGTTCCGGCGCGCCGAGATCGCGATGGACACGCTCGGCGCCGGCTGCGGACGGGCCCCGCGCTTTGCCTGCGATCGCGGCGGCGCGCGCTAGCCGGCGGGATCGTCCGCGACCCCGGTGGCGCCGACCGCCTCGCCGACCCTCGCCCGCAACAGGGGCAGGACATCGCGCTCGAACCACGGATTGCCTCTCATCCAGATTGCGCTGCGCCACGACGGGTGCGGCAGCGGAAAATAGCCGGGCCCATGCGCGCCGAATCCGCGCACGGTCTGGGTCAGCGACCGGGTCGCTCGCCCGGCGAGATAGGCGCGTTGGGCGTAACCGCCGACCAGCAGCGTGAGACGGTTTGCGGGCAATCGCGCCATGATTCGGGCGTGCCACAAGGGCGCGCATTCCGGACGAGGCGGCAGGTCGCCGCCAGCGCGGGCGCCGGGATAGCACAATCCCATCGGGATCAGCGCCACCCGCGCCGGGTCATAGAATATCCCCGGCGCAAGACCCGTCCAGTCCCGCAGCCGCGCGCCGCTCGCGTCGTCCCAGCCAATCCCGCTGGCGTGGACGCGCGCGCCCGGCGCCTGGCCGATGATCACGAGCCGGGCGGTATCGCTGAACTGCACGATCGGGCGCGGCCCGGCCGGCAGATCGGCCGCGCAGACCGTGCAGGCGCGGATCTCGCGCAGAAGCGCGTCCACCGACGGCGCACGCGCGCCGAACTGCGGCTCCGGGCCGTCGCGACCGGGCGGGCGGCGGTTCGAGTTCATCGCCGCGCGAGCCGGCACTTCGCCATCCGCCGCTCCCACGCGCTCGGCGTCGGTTGTTGGACCGAACGATTCCGCCTCCGCCGATTCCTCGAATCGCCCGCTCTTCCCCTATCCCGTCCCGAGTTTCGACCGCAAGCGCTTCGGAAACCGAAACGCCGGGCTGCGCATGGTCCGACGCGGCGGCGGCTGATCCCTAGCTCGCCACCCGCATCAGGACGCGGCCGAAGGGGCGGCCCTCCATCAGGTGGCGCACGGCCTCGGCCGCTTCCGACAGCGGAAACACCTTGGCGAAAGTGGGCTCGATGCTCCCCTCGGAGAGGTAGCCGAGCAGCGCCTTCTGCGCCGCGGCGAGAATTTCCGGCGCGAACGCCCGCAAGGTGAAGCCGCGCAGCTTCGCGGCCTTCCAGATGATGTCGGTCAGGTTGATCTGCGCCTGCCTGCCGGCGGCATAGCCGACGACCGCATAGGTCGCGCCGGCGGCCAGGCAGCCGAGGGCCTCGCCGGCCAGCGACCCGCCGACCCCGTCGATCACCACATCGACGCCCTTGCCGCCGGTCATCCGCATCACGCCGTCGCGCAGGCTCTCGCGCGAGAGATCGACGACGTCCTCGTATCCGGCGGCGCGCGCCTGCTCCGCCCTGGCGGTCGTGGTCGCCGTCGAGATCGCGACCGACGCGCCGAGCCTGCGCGCGATCTGCACGCCCTCCATGCCGACGGCGCCGCCGATTCCGGGCGCCAGGACCGACTGCCCCGGCTTGAACGCCGCGAACTCGGTCAGGACGAGGTAGCCCGTGATGTAGCCGGCGCCGGCGAGGTAGGCGGCGGCGTGCTCGTCGTCGACGTGGTCGGGCACATGGGTCAGCCCCGCCGCCGGCGCCGAGACGAATTCCCGCCAGGTGCCGTCAACGAGCAGGCCGAAGCCGCGCCCCGTCACCAGCACGCGTTCGCCCGGCTTGAAATCTTCCACAGTCGATTCGACGACGATTCCGACGCCGGTCTGGCCGCCGACGCGCGGCAGGTTCTCCGGGGTGGCCAGGAATATCCGGCCGGCGCGCAACGTGTCGTCGAGCGGATTGACTCCCACCGTCCGCATCCGGACGAGCGCCTCTCCCTCAGCCGGACGAGGCGGCGCGAGATCGACCAGCCGGTTCTGCTCATAACCGCCGTAAGCGAGATATTGGACCGCCTTCATGATGCCTGTCTCCTGCCAGATCGCGTATTTCGCGGCGCGCCCTCGCCCACGGCGATTCCGGATTCGATTCGAACGCGATCGAGGCCGGCGTCGGCGCGAAGCTTGCGCGCAACATGGTTGCAAAATTAAACCACGTGACAGGAATAGCCGAAACGGTTTAAGATTGCAACCATTCACGCGTCGCCCCGCTTCATGCTGCGCGCAGCGTCTCGAGCGGGACGTGATCGGCGACAGGACCCGGGCGATCGATGAGAGGCAAGAAGACGGATCTGGGCGCGAGCGCCTGCGCAATCGCGCGGTCGCTCAACGTCATCGGCGACTGGTGGTCGCTGCTGATCATTCGCGATGCGCTGGCGGGCGCGCGCCGGTTCGGCGAGTTCCAGAGAAAACTCGGCCTTGCCAGGAACATCCTGTCCGTCAGGCTACGAAAGCTGGTCGAGACCGGCATCCTCGAAACCGCGCCCGCGTCAGACGGAAGCGCCCATAACGAATATCTGCTGACCGAGAAAGGCGAGCAGCTTTATCTCGTGCTCGCGGCCTTGTGGCAGTGGGGCGAGAAATATTCCTTCGACGACGGCGAGCAGGAGCTGTCGATGGTCGACCGCGATAAATCACAAGAGCTGGCCCCTTTGGAACTGAGGACCATCGACGGTCGCCGGGTTGGACCTCGAGGTTATAGAAGCAAGCCTCGCGATCTCTCCCGGCGGGAGAGTTTGAACGCCTGACCCGAAACGCAGGAGGATGCCGCCATGCCCACGACCCCGCCGAGCAAGACCATCCTGCTGATCGGCGCGTCGCGCGGCCTCGGCTGCGCGATGGCCGCGGAATATCTGAAACACGGCTGGCGCGTCGTCGCCACGGTTCGCGGAAGCGCCAGGACCCCGCTGCACGACCTCGCGGAGAAGTCTGGAAACCGGGTCGAGATCGAGACCGTCGACATCTGCGAACCGGATGAGGTCGCGGCGCTGCGCGCCCGGCTGTCAGGCCGGACGTTCGACATACTGTTCGTGAACGCAGGCGTCACCAACGATCCGAGCGAGACGATCGGCGACGTGACGACGGAAGAGTTCGT
>JBEKZS010000194.1:0-10354 GCA_049509635.1 Roseiarcus sp. | reverse complement strand
CAGCGTCATTTCGACGTGCAGCTGATCGGCGGCATGGTTCTTCACGAGGGCGCGATCGCCGAAATGCGCACCGGCGAAGGCAAGACGCTGGTGGCCACGCTCGCCACCTACCTCAACGCGCTCGAAGGCAAGGGCGTCCACGTCGTCACCGTCAACGATTATCTCGCGCGCCGCGATTCCGAATGGATGGGCCAGATCTACCGGTTCCTCGGCATGAGCGTCGGGGTGATCGTGCATGGCCTCGACGACAACCAGCGCCGCCAGGCCTACGGCGCCGACATCACCTACGGGACGAACAACGAATTCGGGTTCGACTACCTGCGCGACAACATGAAATATGACATGGCCGACATGGTGCAGCGCGGCCACAACTACGCGATCGTCGACGAGGTCGACTCCATCCTGGTCGACGAAGCGCGCACGCCGCTGATCATCTCGGGGCCTTCCGACGACCGGTCCGATCTCTACAATTCCGTCAACGCGCTGATCCCGCGGCTGGCGCGCGCCGACTACGAGCTCGACGAGAAGCAGCGCACGGTCAATCTGACCGAGGCCGGCAACGAGCATGTCGAGGAGCTGCTGCGCGAGGCGGGCCTGCTGAAGGAGGGCTCGCTCTACGAGGCGACCAGCGTGACCCTGGTCCACCACGTCAACCAGGCCATGCGCGCGCACAAGCTGTTCCAGCTCGACAAGGACTACATCGTCCGCAACGGCGAACTCGTCATCGTCGACGAATTCACCGGCCGGATGATGCCCGGCCGGCGCTATTCCGAGGGGCTGCACCAGGCGCTCGAGGCCAAGGAGCACGTCCAGGTCCAGCCGGAGAACGTCACGCTCGCCTCGATCACGTTCCAGAACTATTTCCGCCTCTACAAGAAACTCGCCGGAATGACCGGCACGGCGGCGACCGAGGCCGACGAATTCGCCGAAATCTACAAGCTCGAAGTCGTCGAGATCCCGACCCACCGGCCGGTGAACCGGCTCGACGAGGACGACGAGGTCTATCGCACGGGCGCCGAAAAGCTGCGCGCGGTCGTGCGCGAGATCGAAGCCGCCAACGCCAAGATGCAGCCGATGCTGGTCGGCACGACGTCGATCGAGAAATCCGAGCAGCTCGCCGAGGTGCTGGAAAAGGCCGGCTACACCAAGATCGACTTCGCCAGGCCGCTCGCGCTGTCCGACCTCTACGCCTCCGCGCGCCGGGGCGAGCCGTCGAAACTGTTCGCCGTGCTGAACGCGCGCTTCCACGAGCAGGAAGCCTATATCGTCGCCGAGGCCGGCGTGCCGGGCGCGATCACGATCGCCACCAACATGGCCGGGCGCGGCACCGACATCCAGCTCGGCGGCAATGTCGAGATGCGCGTCGCCCAGGAATGCGATCCGCTCGCCCAGGGCGACGAGCGCGTCGCCCGCGAGGCCTCGATCCGCGCCGAGGTCGAGGAGTTCAAGCGCAAGGCGATCGAGGCGGGCGGCCTCTACATCATCGGCACCGAGCGGCACGAGAGCCGCCGCATCGACAACCAGCTGCGCGGCCGCGCCGGCCGTCAGGGCGATCCGGGACGTTCGAAATTCTTCCTGTCGCTGCAGGACGACCTGATGCGCATCTTCGGCTCCGAGCGCATGGACGCGATGCTCAAGCGCCTCGGACTGAAGGAGGACGAAGCGATCGTCCATCCCTGGATCAACAAGGCGCTCGAGAAGGCGCAGCAGAAGGTCGAGGCGCGCAACTTCGACATGCGCAAGAACGTGCTGAAGTTCGACAATGTGATGAACGACCAGCGCAAGGTCATCTTCGAGGACCGGCGCAAGATGATGGCGCAGGAATCGCTCGAGCCGACGATCGCCGAAATGCGCGCCAACGTGATCGACGACCTCGTATCCAAGCACATCCCCGCCGACGCCTATCCCGAGGCCTGGGACATCCAGGGCCTGAGGGATGGCGTCCAGGCGATGCTCAATCTCGACCTGCCGGTCGCCGACTGGGCCAGGGAAGAGGGCATCGCCGACGAGGAAATGAGCGAGCGGCTGCACAAGGCCGCCGACGAGGCCTATGCCGAACGGGTCAGCCGCAATACGCCGGAGGCGATGCGCTACGTCGAGAAGCAGGTGATCCTGCAGGCGCTCGATCATCTCTGGCGCGATCATCTGGTGACGCTCGATCATCTGCGCCAGGTCATCGGCTGGCGCGGTCTGGCCCAGCGCGATCCGCTCAACGAGTACAAGTCGGAGGCGTTCGAACTGTTCAAGACCCTGATCGAGCGCTGGCACGAGGCGGTGATCGCGCAGATGATGCGGATCGAAGTGCGGTTCCAGGCGCCCGAACCCGCGCCGCCGCCGATGCAGTTCCAGCATCTGGATCCGCTGACCGGCCTCAACGAAGCGACATTCGCCGGCGCCGGCGGCAATCCCGGCCCGGGCGAATTCGCCGCCGCCTCGGTCGGCGCCGTGGCCGGCCCGGCGCTCGCCGAAGCGGTCGCGCGCGACCCCAAGAATCCCTCGACCTGGGGCAAGGTCGGCCGCAATGAGGCCTGCCCGTGCGGCTCCGGCAAGAAATACAAGCATTGTCACGGCATGCTGACCTGAACCCGCCTGCCGGGTTGCGCGCGGACGCAACCCGCGCCGCCACGATCGACGCGATCGCCGGCCTGTTCGCGCAGGCGGGGGTGGAGGATTGCCTGGCCGACGCGCGCCTGTTGCTCTGCGCGGCCGCGGGGGTCACGCGTTCCGACCTGATCCGTGCGCCGGACGCCGCGGTGGGCGCGGCGACGATCGAGCGTCTCGCGCCGATGGTCGGCCGCAGGGTTCGCGGCGAGCCGGTGTCGCGCATCCTCGGGCGGCGCGAGTTCTGGGGCCTGCCGCTCGCGCTGTCGCCCGACGTCCTGGATCCGCGCCCGGACACCGAGACCCTCGTCGAGGCCGTGCTGAGCGAATCGCGCCAGCGACGCCGCGCGCCGCTGCGAATCCTCGATCTCGGCGTCGGCTCGGGCGCGATCCTGTGCGCCTTGCTGACGGAGTTCCCGATCGCCACCGGAATCGGGGTGGACGTCTCGGCGCCGGCCGCGCGCCTGGCGCGCGCCAATCTCGCCGCGTGCGGATTGGAGGCCCGCGCGCGCGTCGTCGTCGGCTCCTGGGGCGCCGCGTTGCGCGGAGGCTTCGACATCGTCGTTTCGAATCCGCCCTATGTCGCGCGCGCGGCGATCCGGGGACTGGCGCGCGAGGTCCGGGATCACGATCCCGCGCTGTCGCTCGACGGCGGCGCCGACGGGCTCGACGCCTACCGGGCGATCGCGCCGGCGCTGGCGGCGCTGCTCGGCGCGGGCGGCCGCTTCTATCTCGAGATCGGCGCGGGGCAGGCGGCGGCCGTCGGCGCGATCCTCGCCGCCCGAGGCTTGGCCGCCCCGGCAACCTATCGCGATCTCGCGGGTTTCACCCGCATCGTCGCCGGCGGCGCCAGCGGGCCGGAGGACGGGGCGGCGGGGGCCTTCTGAAAAATTCGCCGCGCCGAAAGAAGCCGCTTGGCGCGGACCGAAAAAAAGACTAGTGTCTGCATCGGAATCCTCTTCGCGTTGCAGTCCGGGCGAGAGTTGCGAAGCTGCCTATGGAGTTCGGCTCCATCATCCGGCCGCACCATCAACCGTTCGAGATTGGCGACCAGCGAAGAGACTTTAGCCGCCGGCAAATCGTGGGGCCACGAGGCGGCCGTTGACGCATCCAAATGTTCTCGAGCGTGGCGGGGCGCCGCGACAGGCTCCGGTCGCGCGCGGGTCGACGCCAGGGCTCAGATTGGTCGCCGCGCTTTGCGCGCCCGGGTCGATCTGGCATGGCGTACCTTAAATAATTTGAGAATCCGGGATGTTGCAAAACTCTCGCGGGCGTCGCGCCTCGAAAGGCATAGACGGTCAGGAAGCTAAGGACAGTCAATGAGACCTGGTCAGAACAAGCGCATGCGTAGCCGCCCCAACAACAATCGCCGGGGACCCAATCCCTTGACGCGATCCTATGAATCGAACGGGCCCGACGTAAAGATCAGGGGCAACGCGCATCACGTCGCCGAAAAATACCTGCAGCTCGCGCGCGACGCCCATACCAGCAGCGATCCGGTCGCGGCCGAGAATTATCTGCAACATGCCGAGCACTATTTTCGCCTGATCGCCGCCGCGCAGGCGGCCCAGGCGCAGCAGCAGAACGGCTCGGCGCGGCCGGCCGGCGAGGCCGAGAACGACGATCTCGATGACGACGACGATTTCGGCGGCCTGTCCGATCGCTTCGCCTCTCCCCCGGAACGGACGCCGGCGCCCTATCAGGGCCAGACCGGAATCGCGCCGCCTCCGCCCCCGCCGCAGCCGCAGACCCAGCCGTATCAGGAGCGCGCGCCCTACGACAATGATCGCCAGCCCCAGGTCGACCGCGGCTACCAGGGCCGTCCCGACCGGGCGCACAATCGGCCGCCCGACCGGGGACCGCGCGAAAACCGGCCCTATCCGGATCGGCAGGACGCGCCGCGCGAAGTCAGGGACAACCGATTTCCGCGCGACAACAGGCCGCGCGAATTTCGTCCCTACCGCGATCCCGCTCCGCCGCGCGAGGCGGGGCCGGCCGAGCCGGTCGCCTCGCCGACGCTGCCCTCGTTCATCACCGCGCCGCCGCGCGCCAATGCGCAGCCCGACGTCGCCGATCCGCAATTTTCGGCGCCCGCCGCGCCGGTCGAACAGCTTCAGCCGTCGCTGTCGGAAGGCCAGACCGAGGCGGGGTCGTTCGCCTATGGCGAGGGCGAACCTCGATTTCCGGCGCGCGGCCGCCGGCGCCGGGCGCGACCCAGCTTCGGGTTCGACGGCCCCGGCGACAGCCAGCCGAACGATCCGCCCGACGCGCCGCCGCAGAAGGACGAGGCGCCAGCCGGGGAATGACGGCGCCGCTGGGAACTTTCGCCGCGCTCGAAACAACCACCGAACGCCTCGACGCCGGGCCGACGCGCCGGATCCGCGTCCGCCTGCGGGCCGCGACGCGCAGGCGGGTTGATCGGAGGCGATGACGGCGATGCGACAGGACGCGGCACTGAGGCGGGCGCGCGACCTGCTCGAACGGGTTCCGCTGCTCGACGGCCACAACGACCTGCCGTGGGTGATTCGCGTCGACCGCGCCGCGCGCGGCGACGTCGTCGCCTATGACCTCGCCCGTTCGCACCAGGATCGCGACACGGACATCCCGCATCTGCGCGAGGGGCAGGTGGGCGCGCAATTCTGGGCGGCGTTCCAGCCGACCGGCGCGCCCCATCCGGCCCGCACCGCGCTCGAGCAGATCGACCTGATCCGGCGGATCGAGGAGGCGCATCCCGAGGTGTTCCTGCCCGCGCGCCGCGCCGCCGACGTCGCCCGCGCGCGCCGCGCCGGCAAGATCGCCTCGTTCATCGCGGTCGAGGGCGGCGTCGGACTCGAGAATGCGCTCGCCCCTCTGCGCATCTGGCGCGCGGCGGGCGCGCGGCTGATGACGCTGTGCCACAACGAGAGTCTCGACTGGGTCGATTCGGCGACCGATGCGCCGCGCGCCGGCGGCCTCAACGCGTTCGGCCGCGCCGTGGTCGGCGAACTCAACCGGCTCGGCATGGTCGTCGACTGCGCGCATGTCTCGCATGACGCGCAGCTGCGGGTTCTCGATGCGAGCCTGGCGCCGATCGTCCTGTCCCACTCCAACGCCCATGCGCTGTGCGATCATCCGCGCAACGTCCGCGACGAGGTCCTCGGCCGGCTGAAGGACAATGGCGGCCTGGTGATGGCGACCTTCGTTCCCGGCTTCATCTCGCAGGAATTGCGCGACTGGCTCGCTCGCGGGCGCGGCCGTCACGCCGCCGCGCCGGTGGTCGCCGATCCAAAGGCGGCGCTGGCGGCGCTCGAGGCGGAACGCGGCCCGGCGCCCCGCGCGACGCTCGAGCAGCTCGCCGACCATATCCAGTATCTCGTCGAGACGGCGGGGATCGACCATGTCGGGATCGGTTCGGATTTCTTCGGCGGCGCCCAGCCGCTCGGCCTCGAGCATGTCGGCCGCTTTCCGCATCTGTTCGCCGAACTGATCCGGCGCGGCCTTTCGGACGCCGAACTGGCCAAGATCGCGTCGCGGAACTTCCTGCGCGCGATGCGGGCGGTGGAGCGGGTGGGCGAGCGCTTGCGCCGGGAGCGGCCGCCGGCGATCGGCAGGCTGGAGGACTACCCGGGAGCCTGAGCGCCGCCGGGCGCGCGGGACCGGCTCATCGGCGCCGTCGGCGGACATTGGCCATCGCCGCCGCCCGCAGCGCCGTCGCGCCGTCGACCACTTCGGCATAGTCGCCCTGCATGTTGGCGAGCGACAGGGCATGCACGTCCTCGGCCGGCCACAGGCGGCCCGCGCGGTCGCGCTTGTCGACCGTCCAGCACGCGTCGGCGACGACGAAGATCCGATAGCCGAGCGCGCCGCCGTGGCGCACCGTCGTCTCGACGCAATTGTTCGTGCGCGCGCCGCAAACGACCAGCGTGGTCGCGCCGAGCGCGTCGAGCGCCTCTTCCAGCGCGGTTCCGACGAAGGCGCTGTCGGCCGACCGGCCGATCACCCGCTCGCCCGCCGAGGGCGCGGCTTCGCGCTTGAAGCCATGGCCGGGCGATCCGGGACGAAACGGCGAGCCGGGTTCGCTCGAATCGTGAGCGATGTGGAAGCGCGGCGATCACCGATTCGGCGCCCGGATTGTTGCGCGGGCCCCAGCGGGGATCGTCGATCGCGTCCTGGACGTCGATGACGATGAGCGCGGCGTCGCAAGGCAGGCGCATCGGCTCTCCTGTTCAGCGCGGCGCGAGCACCCAGTAGTCGAGGTCGAGGATCACGCTGGGATCGTAGTCCTCGCCGGCGCGGAACGGAAAATCGGCGCAGGGGCGATTCTTGGTCGCGATCGTGCGCAGGCGCAGGGCGCCGAGGTCGTCGCGGCCGGGCAGCGGGGCCCGGTCGAGGACCTCGCTCCAGGCGAACACCGTGTCGCCGGCGAACAGCGGCGCGACATGGCGCCCGGCATTGATCGCCGACAGGTGGAACGCATTGGCGAGCCCGTTGAAGCTCAGCGCGCGCGCCAGCGAGATGACGTGGCCGCCATAGACGAGGCGGCGGCCGAACCGGCCCTGGCCTTCGCTGAACTGGTTGAAATGGACCCGGGCGTTGTTCTGGAACAGCCGGGTGGCGATCTGATGCTCGGCCTCCTCGACCGTCACCCCGTCGACATGGTCGATCGTCTCGCCGACCGCATAGTCGCCCCAGCGATGCGGCGACCCCGCGCGCGCGAAATCGTAGCGCGACAGGTCGAGCCGCGGCAGGCCGTGGCCGAGAGTTTCCGCCGCGACCGCCTTGGGCAGGTCGGGCACGGCGGGCTTGGGCGCGGGGGCGGCCGGGTCGCGCTTGCGCACCATCACCCAGCGCACGTAGTCGAGCACCGCGACGCCGTCCTGGTTGGAGCCGCGGGTGCGCACATAGACGACGCCGCTCTCGCGGCTGGAATTTTCCTTGAGCCCGATCACATCCGAGTTCGCCGTCAGCGTGTCGCCGGGATAGACCGGATCGAGAAAGCGGCAGGCGGCGTAGCCGAGGTTGGCGATCGCGTTGACCGAGACGTCGGGCACGGTCTTGCCGAACACGACATGGAACGCGAGCAGGTCGTCGACCGGGCTGCGGGGATAGCCGAGGTCCTGCGCGAAGGTTTCGCCGGACTGGACCGCAAAACGCGGCCCGAACAGGGCGGAATAGAGCGCGACGTCGCCGGCGCCGAGCGTGCGCGGCGTGGCGTGGACGAGCGTCTCGCCGATCGAGAAATCCTCGAAGAACCGGCCGGCGCCGGTCTTGGCGAACTGGGGGTTGGTCATCGGCGCTTTCTTCGCGGCGTCAGCAGCAAGAGCGTTGGAGCCAAACCGTGCGACGTTCAGAACGCATAGGGGTAGACCGCGATCAGGTCGCCGATCCAGTGCTGGACCAGGACGATCAGCAGCAGCAGAATGACCGGGGAAATGTCGATTCCGCCCATGTTCGGCAGCATCCTTCGAATCGGCCGCAGCAGCGGAGTCGTCAGGGCGTCGAGCATGTTCCAGATCGAGCGAACGAGATCGTTGTGGATGTTGACCACGTTGAACGCGATCAGCCACGACAGGATCGCCATGCCGAGCACGACATAGGTGTAGAGGGTCAGGGCCAGGCTGATGACTTCGAGAATACCGCGCATTCCAACTCCATGACCCCCGGCGCAACGCCGCGTCCCCGACGCCGCCCGATCCGGCCGCGGCCGTGCGACGCCAAGCCCGCGCACGATCGCGCTGGTCCGTTTCCTGCGTTGACACGCCCTGGGCGCGCACGTAAACACCCCGCTCAGCGGGGCTGTAGCTCAGATGGGAGAGCGCTGCAATCGCACTGCAGAGGTCAGGGGTTCGATTCCCCTCAGCTCCACCAGCCCCCGCGACGTCCGGATCGGAGCGCTGTCGTCGCCGCCCGTTCGCCAGGGCGGCCAGGCCGGCCTTGTGACCGAGGCCGCCATCGTTCTCGACCGGGAGCAGGCGGCAAGGCTCGCCAGCGTGGCGCTCGGCCATGTCAGACGCGAATATCCCAACAAGCCCGGGGATGTCCATGCGGGACCGGCCGACGCCCGACCGCATCGTACGGTTCATCCGGTGTTCTACGGCAGTTTCGACTGGCATTCGAGCGTCCACACCCACTGGATGCTGGCGCGCCTGCTGCGGCGCTTCCCGGAACTCCCGCAGGCCGGCGCGATTCGCGCGCTGTTCGACGAACAATTCGTCGCCGGCAAGATCGAGGCGGAATGCGCGGCGGTCGCCGCGCCGGCCGCGAGCGGTTTCGAGCGGCCCTATGGCTGGGCCTGGCTGCTGAAACTGGCGCAGGAGCTGGCGCTGTGCGACGAGGATCGCTGGTCGCGCGAACTGTCGCCGCTGACCCGGATCTTTTCGCGGCGGTTTTGCGAGTTTCTGCCGCGGGCGACCTATCCGGTACGCTCGGGCGCCCATTTCAACAGCGCGTTCGGTCTGCGCCTGGCGGCCGATTACGCGGCGGCCGCCGCCGACGGCGCGCTCGCGGCGCTGCTGCGCGCCACCGCCTGGCGCTGGTACGGCAGGGATGTGGACTGCCCGGCCTGGGGCGAACCCGGCGGCGACGACTTCCTGTCGCCGGCGCTCATCGAGGCCGAATGCATGCGGCGCCTGCTGCCGGCGGAGGCGTTCGCGCCCTGGCTCGGCCGCTTCCTGCCGCGGCTGGCGCAAGGCGAGCCGGCCACTCTGTTCCGCCCCGCCACCGTCTCGGACCGCGCCGACGGCAAGACCGTTCATCTCGACGGGCTCAACCTCAGCCGGGCCTGGTGCTGGCGCGCGCTCGCGCCGAGCCTGCCGCCCGACGCGCGGCCGGCCGCGGAACAGGCCGCGACACGGCATCTGACCGCCGCGCTGCCCCATGTCGCCGACGAATACGCCGGCGCGCACTGGCTCGCGAGCTTTGCGGTGCTCGCGCTGGACCGCTGAGGCGGGCGCCGCCGCTGCGACCGGCCGCGGCCATCTGAGCCGATCAGGTTCTCACCGTTTGCCCCCCGCGGCTCGGCAACTGCGGCACTCCAGCCTCATCCCTGATCGCGGTTACGGCGCCAGTGCATTTAACTCGCGTCTCTCTCCGCCGTATTCCATCCGGGACGTTGTCGCGGCATCACCGAGGGCCACGCCGCCGCATTACGGTGACACGCCCGTCATTCCCTTTTTATGATCTCGTGGCCTTCGGCTTTCGCCTTCGTCTGGCTGGCGTCACCGCGCGACCGAGCTTGCGGCTCACCGCGTTGAGAAAGTCCGGCGAGCCGAGAGGCCTTGCCGATCAACTCGCTTCGCCGCAACGCGTTGAACTCCGGATCGTCCGGGTAGGCATCGAGCAGATCCGCGAAATTGCGGAGACGGTCTCGCAACGGCTGGGCGCTGACCAGGCTTCGTCCACGCCGGCGATGTGCGCGCGCACGCTGGAGTGCGTTTGGTCTTTGCTAGATCGATGTTGCAAATATCATGATTTCTGTACAAGCAAAATACTCAGCAACTAGGACGGGTCAGCTAACCTGCGCTGAGTTTCATCCCTCGCGTCACTGATGGTATCGAACTCTCCAGAGAGCAGCGTATCAACAGCACACCGCACGCGCCCATTTTTGTAAATGTTTCCGGTTCTGACCTCTCGCGAGGGACGCATGGGCGGCCCCAGTCGATAGACGAAGTGGTCAAAATCAGTCTTTATCCACTGTTGATTATAATTGGATAGATCTTCGACTACCTCGAAGCTTTTAATGTGGTGCACTGATTGTAATCTGCCATGATAGCGG
>JBEKZS010000193.1:0-6733 GCA_049509635.1 Roseiarcus sp. | reverse complement strand
CCCATTACTGGCTGACCTTCGCGGCCGACGGTCAGAATGACAGCTTCGGCGGCCAGATCGACAATATCCGCTTCTGCCAGGGAACATGTCCTGGAACCCCGCAGGACAACTTTCCCTCGCCCTGGCTCGCCGCAAACACCGGCGGCGCCAACAAGCTGCTGTTCGATGACACGTTCGACACTCCGGTCTATTCCGGTACGGGTTTCAACAACAGCGGGAACATGTTCTACAGCGACGGCTCGAGCGGTTCGGCCTCGAGCGGCTGGCCCGGGCTCGCCGCGAGCGGCTGGAGAATGGGACCCACCAACAACATTCCCTATTGGAACGTCGCCTGCCCGCAGGGACTCCAATGCGTCGAGCTCGGCTGGACCGGCGGCAGCTTCATCAGCCGGCCGTTCCTTCTCGATCCCGGCTACTATCAGGTCGACTACGACTATCTCTCGGAGATCACATTCGCGCCACTCAACAGCGTCTACTGCGGGGCGACGCCGGCCGTCGCCAACATCCCGTCGTTGCTGGCGCAGAACGGCTACGGCAACATTCACTACTTCAACGTCCAGACCGGCGCCGTCACCAATTACGCGACCAACACGGTCGGCGTGTTCATGTCGCACGCCCAACTCGCCAGCACGCCGAACCTCACCAGCGCCTTCGGCGCGACGACGACCTACACGAATCCCGATGGGACGACCTCGACGACGGCGACGGTCCCGCCGAGCGGGATCAGCCTCACGAACTACAACGCTTCGCAGGTCAACCCGCTGCTCGACATTTGCGGCTATGCGGCCTCGCCGCAGGCGCGCACCGCCTATATCCTGATCCAGAAGCCGGCCTATTACTGGCTGACGCTGGGGGCGCTGTCCGGCGCCGGTTACGGCGGCTTCATCGACGACGTCAGGCTGACCGCGCTCGGCAGCCCGTACATGGCGTCGCCGCCGGCGAATGCGATCACGATCCCCGTTCCGAGCCCCTCGGCGGGCGGCGCCGTCTCCTACTCGAGCTTCGAGATCGTCGCCGACCCGCTGGCGCCGCCAGCCGCCGCGCAATGAGGTCCGCGCGCGATTGACGTTCGCTCGATATGGACGACAATTCGTCGCGGGCTCGGTCGCCGCTGCCAAGCGGAGATTCGCGGTTCGGCCAACGGTTCGAGCATGCGTTCGCGGCCGAAGACCTCGGTGGCTGGGCGTATGGGATTGCCGGTCGATGGGTCAACCAATCAGAATCTGCTTGGCGACGCCTCAGTCGCGCAGCGCGGCGTCGCCCTCGTTGCTCCGCTCCTCCGCCGGCTTCGCCTTGGGCGCGGCGAGCGCGGAGATGCGCAGCGCCGCGATACGGTTGCGGTTCTTGCGCAGGACCTCGAACCGAAAACCATGGAAGAGGAAGACCTGCCGCGGCTCGGGGATCGCGCGCGCCTCGTGAATGACGAGGCCGGCGATTGTCGTGGCCTCCTCGTCGGGCAGGTTCCAGTCCATCGCCCGATTGAGATCGCGGATCGTCACCGAGCCCTCGACGATGACCGAGCCGTCCGGCTGCGGCCGCATGCCGTGGGCGGCGACGTCGTGCTCGTCCTTGATGTCGCCGACGATCTCCTCGATGATGTCCTCGAGAGTCACCAGGCCCATGACGACGCCATATTCGTCGACGACCATCGCGAAATGAGTCTTTCGGCGCAGAAACGCCTGCAGCTGGTCGCGCAGCGTCGTGGTGTCGGGAATGAACCAGACGTCGAGCGCGATGTCCTCGATGTCGAGTCGGCTGGAATCGCCGCCTGCGGCCGCGAGCGCGCGGAACAGGTCCTTGGCGTGCAGCACGCCTATGATGTTGTCCGGCTGGCCGCGCCACAGCGGCAGGCGCGTATGCGGCGAGGCGAGCACCTCGCGCACGAGGTCGCGCGGCGGCAGATCCGCGTTGACCGTCCGCATCCCCGTCCGATGCACCATCACCTCGGAGACTTCGATCTCGCCGAGTTCGAGCAGCGCGCCGAACATGTCGCGCTCCGAACGCTCGACGCCGCCCTCGCGATGCAGCAGTTCGACCGCGCCGCGCAGTTCCTCGTGGCCCGCGGCGATCGTCTGGCGCTCGCTGACCCGCATCCCGCACAGCCACAGCAGGCCCCGCACGAAGGTCTCGACCGCCGCGACCACCGGCCAGAATATCGTCACGAAGAACGAGACGACCGGCGCGATCGCCAGCGAGACGCGATCGGGATAGGCGATCGCCACCGTCTTGGGCAGGACTTCGGCGAAGACGACGATCAGCGCGGTCATGATCGCGGTCGCGTAGACGACGCCGCGGTCGCCCGCCAGGACCAGCAGCACGCTGGTTGCGAAGGACGAGGCGGCGATATTGACGACCTGGCCGCCCAGCAGCATCGCGCTGATCAGCCTCCCGCGCGCCGCGATGAGCCGGTTGACGAGGCGGGCGGCGGGGTCGCCGTCCATCTCCAGCGCGTGCATTCTCGCGCGGGAGGCTGCGGTGAGGGCCGTTTCCGCGCCCGAGAAGAAAGCGGACGCCAGCAGACTCGCCAACACGATCAGAGCGGCGACGGCTAACGACATTGGGGGCCTCGATGTTGGGCTCGCGAACCGCGCAGTTTAATCCCTGCGCGCCAGTTCGTCGCCCAGAAAGGCGCGCACGCGCGCCTCGGCGACATCCTTGGCGATGAAGCTCGCGCCGATGCCGCGCGCCAGGATGAAGGTAAGGCGGCCGCGCTCGACCTTCTTGTCCTGACGCATCGCGGCCAGGATCGCCTCGGGCTCGGCGTCGAGGCCGGCGATCTGACCGATCCGCGTGGGAAGTCCGACCGCGCGCAGGTGGTTTTCGACCCGCACCGCGTCCTGGCCGGAGCAGTAGCCGAGCGCCTGGGAGAAGCGGAACGCGCAGGCGATGCCGATCGCCACCGCTTCGCCGTGAACGAGGCGAGCGCCGTCGTAGCCGGTCAGGCGCTCTAGCGCATGGCCGAAAGTGTGGCCGAGATTGAGCAGGGCGCGCTCGCCCTGCTCGGTCTCGTCGGCCGCGACTACCGAGGCCTTGGCGGCGCAGCTCGTCGCCACCGCGTGAAGCCGCGCCGGACCGCCGGCGAAGACGTCGCGCCAGCGCGATTCCAGCCATTCGAAGAAGCCGACGTCGGCGATGAGCCCGTATTTCAGGGTCTCGGCGTAGCCGGCGCGAAATTCGCGCGCACTCAGCGTGTCGAGCGCGCCGGTGTCGGCGAGGACCAGCGAGGGCTGGTGGAACGCGCCGACCAAGTTCTTTCCATGGACGGAATTGATCGCGGTCTTGCCGCCGACCGACGAATCGACCTGGGCGAGCAGGGTCGTGGGAATCTGCACGAGCCGCAGCCCGCGCCGCACGCTGGCGGCGGCGAAGCCCGTGAGGTCGCCGACCACGCCGCCGCCGAGCGCGACGACGAGGTCGCGCCGCTCGACATGGGCGGCCAGCAGGCCGTCGCAAACCTCGGCGAAGCGGGCGTAGGACTTTGAGGATTCCCCGGGCGGGACGACGATCCTGGTGTGGCGCAGGCCGGCCGCGGCGAGGCTGCGCGCGAGCGGCTCGAGCAGCAGCGCGGCGACGTTCTCGTCGGTGACGACGGCGCAATGGGCGCCCGGCGCGAGGCGAGCCAGATGGGCGCCCGCCGCACCGATCAGCCCCTCGCCGATCAATATCTTGTAGGCGCGGGCGCCGAGCGCGACCTCGACTTCCCGGATGGTCGCGGCGGGCGGCGCGGCGGCGGGCGCGCGGCGGGGAGCGGCCAGATGGGCGCCGAGCGCGGCGACGATGGTTTCGACGACCGCTTCGTGCGGCCCGTCGCGCGGCTCGATCGTCAGATCGGCGAGGCCGTAGATCGGCGCGCGCTCGCGCAGCAGGCGGCGCAGGGTCTCCTCGGGATTGGCCGTCTGCAGCAGCGGCCGGTTCGAACGCTTGCGGACGCGGCGCATCAGCACCTCGACGTCGGGCTTCAGCCAGATCGAGACGCTCGTCTCGGCGATCCGCCGACGGGTCGATTCGTGCATGTACGCGCCGCCGCCGGTCGCGAGCACCTTCTGACCCTCGCCGAGCAGCCGCGCGACCACCTTGCGCTCGCCATCGCGGAAATAGGGCTCGCCGAACCGCTCGAATATCTCGGGCACCGTCATCTGCGCGCCCGCCTCGATTTCGCTGTCGGCGTCGACGAACGGCAGGCCGAGTTGCCCGGCCAGGCGGCGGCCGACCGACGTCTTGCCGGCGCCCATCATGCCCACGAGCACGATCGAGCGCCCGCCCAGAGCGGCCACCAGAGCGGCCCGGTCGGAGGGCGCCCAATCCGTCATACCGTCTTTCGCTTGCACGCTTCGCCCCGCCAACCCGCCCGCGCAGCCCCGGGGCGCGCGGAATTTCGCCGTCCATACAATGTTACGCGCGCGATTGCGACCCTCGCCGGCTTGGCGCGCGCCGCTCGCCCGCGCGCATAAATGGCATCTTGCGCCGGACGACGAGACTTGCAACCTTGGGGCGCCCGGGACTCGGGTCGAAGCGGGACGACGAAGCCCAGGGGCGGGATGTCGGGAGGACCGTCATGGAGGCAACGGGCGACAGACGCATCGCCGGGCCGCGGCTGATCGCGCTCGTCGGACCCTTTCAGAGCGGCAAGACCAGTCTGCTGGAGGCGATCCTGGCGCGCGGCGGCGGGGCGCCGCGACAGGGTTCGGTCCGCGAACGAACGAGCATCGGCGATTCCAGCCCGGAAGCGCGCGCCCATGCGATGAGCGTCGAGCCCAATGTCGCCGGCGTCGAGTATATGGGCGACCGCTTCACGTTCTTCGACTGCCCGGGATCGGTCGAATTCATCAACGACATGCGCCACGCCCTTCCGGTGTGCGACGCGGCGGTCGTGGTCTGCGAAGCCGACGGCCGCAAGACCCCGGCGCTCCAGGTCATCCTGCGCGAGCTCGAGGAGCTCGCCCTGCCGCGCATCCTGTTCCTCAACAAGATCGATCTCGCCGGCGCCGGCGTACGCGAAACCCTCGCCATGCTGCAGCCGGCCTCGCGCACGCCGTTGTTGCTGCGCCAGCTGCCCGTCTGGCGCAACGGCGTGGCGATCGGCTTCGTCGACCTCGCGCTCGAGCGCGCCTTCCTCTATCGCGAGCATGCGCCCTCGATCGTCATCGAGACGCCCGACGGCGTCGCGCCCGACCCGCGCGAGGCGCGCTATTCCATGCTGGAGCGTCTGGCCGACTACGACGATGCGCTGATGGAGGAGCTGATCGGCGAGATCGAGCCGCCGCGCGACCGCGTCTTCGACGACCTCGCGCGCGAGCTGCGCGGCGGCCATGTCGTGCCGCTGCTGATCGGCTCGGCCGATCGCGGCCATGGCGTCACCCGCCTGCTCAAGGCCCTGCGCCACGAGGCGCCCGGGGTCGCGCAGACGCGCGCGCGGCTCGGCGTTGCGCCCGACGGGGCCGCGCTGGCCCAGGTCGTGCGGACGATCCATGCCGGACACGGGGGAAAGCTCTCGCTCGCGCGCGTGCTGCGCGGCGCGTTCGCCGACGGCTCGATGGTCGTGGGCGCGCGCGGCGCGGAGGAGCGCATCGCCGGCATCGCCCGCCTGATGGGCGCCGCCTCGGTCAAGCTCGCGCGCGCCGAGGAGGGCGACACGGTCGCCTTCGCGCGGCTCGAGAAGATCGCCACCGGCGAGCGCTTCGCCGACGCGAGGCGCCCGCCGGAACCGGCCAGCGTCGCCGCGCCGCCGCCGCCCAGCCAGTCGGTCGCGATCCACGTCAGGGACCGCAAGGACGAGGTCCGGCTCGCCGCCGCCCTGGTCAAGCTCTGCGAGGAAGATCCGGCGCTGGCGCATCATCACGAGCAGGAATCGGGCGAACTCAAGCTGCTCGGCCAGGGCGAGATGCATCTGCGGGTGACGATCGAGCGGCTCGCCGCCCGGTTCGGCGTTGCGGTGGACGCGACCAAGCCGTCGATCGCCTATCGCGAGACGATCCGCGACGCGGTCTCGGTGCGCGGTCGCCACAAGAAGCAGTCGGGCGGCCACGGCCAGTTCGGCGACGTCGCGGTCGACGTCGCCCCGCTCCCACGCGGCGCGGGATTCGCCTTCGCCGAGACCGTCCACGGGGGAACGGTGCCGCGCCAGTATTTCTCGTCGGTCGAGGCGGGCGCGCGCGACGCCATGGCGCGCGGCCCGCTCGGCTTTCCCGTCGTCGATGTCGCCGTCACCCTCACCGACGGCTCCTATCACGCGGTCGATTCCTCGGACATGGCGTTTCGCGCGGCGGCCAAGATCGCGCTCGGCGAGGCCCTGCCCAAAGCGCGCCCGGTGTTGCTGGAGCCGATTCTCGCGATCTCGATCCTCGTGCCGGCCGAGGAGGCACGGTAGAGCGCATCGATCAAGGCCGGATCCGTGAGGCCGTTCACCTTGATGGTGATGAGTCCGTGGCTGCCGGCTGCCGCCTCCCGCTCGATCTCGCTCAGGCACCAGTCGCGCACTCCGTGCGGGGAGGCGACGATCCGCCGGAACGCAGGCTGGCGGCCGAAACCGGTGAGGTAGTTGAAGAGGTTCGTCAGGTCCTGTCCGATGTCGGGGTCGGCGGTGAGCAAACCGAGGTCCTCGTAGACGCCGGCGGTGTTGGAGTTGTAGTTGCCCGTGCCGATGTGGCAGTAGCGGCGGAGGCCGTCCTCCTCACGGCGGACGACGAGGCAGGTCTTCGAGTGCGTCTTCAGGCCGACGAGACCGTAGACGACG
>JBEKZS010000192.1:0-6751 GCA_049509635.1 Roseiarcus sp. | reverse complement strand
CCAAGGACGCCCCCCGATCCGAGGAAAGGCTCGCGATAAGCCTGAAAGCGGGCAGGAAAATACTTGATGATGGCGGGCGCGACACGCTGCTTGTTGCCAATCCATTTGAGTAATTGGGTTTTGAACGTCCCGCCCACAAACGAGGCTTTAGTCATGGTCGCCCTCCGGAACAGGAAGCATCCAGTCCTTATACCAAAAGGGATCGGAGATCGTAGTTGAGGAGGGCGGGAACGCCCTGAGCGGGGGCTTCGCGATATGCTTCCGAGCTTCGTTGATTTGCTGAGAGAGCGTTTGCTGACGGAACCGATTGTCCACCCATTTGAGTATCTCCCCAAGCGCCCAGCAATAGGCGCCTTGCGTCTGGGGCTCTTGATCAGCCGCCCACATAGCAACGGCAGTGACCTTGGCCTTGAATTGGATAAAGTCCTGCGGCGTGACAACATCGACCGGGCGCAGCGCTTCATACTGGTTCTCGTTTGTGGCGAGTGCCACGTCAGGACCGATGGTTGGACGATCGAGTGCTGGGAACTCAAGGTGCTTGGCGGCCCGCGGTATGCGCCGCTGTTCGATCGCCTGCTCGGGTCGGCCGAGAGCCGCGCAATTCTGCAATCGCAGCGGACCAGGGATGCGCTGAAGGCGGCGAAGGCCCGCGGGACGACGCGCACCGGGGCGCTGTTCACGATCGGCAATCCCAGGATCGAGGAGGCCCGCAAGGCAGCGGCGCGAGCTGTTCAGAACCAGGCCGACCGGTTCGCGGCCAATGTCGCGCCGTTGATCGAGCCGCTTCGGAAGCAGGGCATGTCGCTGGCGGCGATCGCAGGGGCCCTCGAAGCGCGCGGCGTCAAGAGCGCCCGCGGCCAGCGCTGGCACGCGGCCCAGGTAGCGGATGTGCTGCGCCGGGCCGCTTGATCAGCGCCAGAAAATGTTCGCGCACTTGGCCTTGGGAGTGTCGTCGCAGTTGCAGACGTCCGGGTAGCACGGGATGTAGACTTCGGTCTTCTGCGTCAGGGTGCAGAGATCGGCGACGGAGCGCGGGTCGATGAACGCCTTCAGTCGCTCGCCTTGCGGCGTCAACCAACCGAAGCGTGGGGATGTGCCGTATTCGAGGATGTTGGCGCGGCACAAAATGTTGATCAGCAGCCATGCGACGGTCGGCGTCAGCGCGGTTTCCAGAACGCGGTAGTCGTAGCTGCGCTCCGGGATCGCCGCCATGAACGCTTTCAGCGCTGAGATTGTGTGGTCTTCGCCGGTTCCGTAGCCGTAGCCGAATGTCGAGCCCTCCCAGTCGGCGAACTGGTCTTCGATGCTTTTGGTCATGCGAGCCTCCTGAATCGGGCCACTGTAGCGCTTGACGGATTTTATGTCATACGGTAATTGTCGAGCAGCAGTGGCGTCTCGGCAACGCTGCTGCGGTCCCCGGCGCGGCGCCCGTTTTCGCCTTGTTGGCGGGCGCCGCGTTTCCTGAAGAGCGAGATCGACGAATGAGTGCGACCCACATCAAAGTCCACCAAAGGATGGCGAAAAAATGAGATGGGCGGTTTACGGCCGATCGACCCACGTGCGACGCAGGGAGTCGCTGAAATGCAAAATCTGCGGTCAAAGGCATTGGGGGCTGTGCGCAGGCGCCCCCTCGAACTCAGCTGTCTCCTATGCGGAGGCACTCGGATCGCGGCCGGCGCCAAAATCAAGGGCCTCGATCTCATCGGCCGAGCCACCGTGCTCTCTGCGCGGCGCTGACATGGAGACCGACGAATGATCATCACCCCCGAGCGCCGTGAGTCGCAGGCCCCGGAACCGCCTGTTCCCGAGATGGTCGAGCGCATCGCGAAAATTCTCTGGGATCAGAAGCTGAAATCCGGCGGCGTGCGAACGACGATGGTGTGGCCGGCGTGCCTGGAAGCGAAATATTGCCGGGCCAATGCGCGAGAGATTCTCGAAGCGCTCGTCGAGCCGACGGAGGCGATGATCGAGGCCGCATGGAATGCGAATCCTGATCGGCCGTGGTTTGGCCTGGAGGACTACGCCGCTGGTCTCTACCATACCATTCGAGAGGCGCTGCGGTGATCATCGGCGGTAAGACGTGCAGATCGTGCGTTTACCGGCATCTGACCGAGCCTGGCGCCGGGGTGTTCTGCAAGCGCTACCCGCCGCAGATCTTGCTCGTGCCGGTGCCCGGTCCGAACGGGCAGATGCAGGCCTCGATCCAGTCGGCCTATCCGACGGTCGATCCGATGCTGCCGTGCGGGGAGTACGCGCGCAGCGAGATTTTCGCGACAGACGAAGTGTCCAGCCAGGGAGTGCGACCGCAATGACCGATTCCAGTTCAGATTTTCCGTGGACGCCCAGCTTGGCGAAAGCTGCGTGGGGGCTCGCCGCCGCCGCTATCTGCCCGTGCGACGATTGCCGTAACGCGCGATCGGCCGCGGCGGCTCGCGTGCGAGAAGAGTGCGATTCCGAGATTCGAAGAATGCTCGGGGCGCCGGTGATCGTGTCGCCGACGGCGAGCCCGAGGCGCATCCCGGCGCCGGGCGGATTCGTCTGTGCGCCCGACCAAGGCATGCAAAGTCGGTTGCAGGTCCTGGATGCCGCCGAGCGCAAATCGCCCGCAGCGCCCGAATCGCCCGCCGAGCCGTCGCCGTTGCCGCGCGTGATCTTCGCGTCGGCCGTGGCGGAAGACGGGGATTGGTCGTCGTTCGTCTCTTCTCTCCGCGACCTGCCCGAACCGGCCGCCGGGCCGTCGCCGCTGCCGCGCGGAATTTTCGGCGCGCTGGAGCACCGGCGCAATGCGCCGGTCTCGGGCTACGCGCATTTCGGCGTTGATGAGGACGTGTGATGGCGGATGAAGAAGACGATTTCGAGCGGGTGATTTACGACATCGCCCGCAACGTCGCCCGGATCGCGGCAGCGCTGGAGGGGGCTGTGAAAGCGTTCGAGTCCATCGCGGGCGCGCAGCAGAAGCTCATCAATCCCATTCTCAATGCTCGCGTCGATCCCACTCGTGTTCATTACCAAGACGATTCGCCCATTCGCACCGTCAGGAGCCCTTGATGAAGATTGGTTCCCGTCTCTGGTTGGCCGCCTTCCTCGCTGTCGCCGGCCCGGCCTGGGCGCAGCAGGCGACGCCGGCGCCGGGCCAGTCGGTGTCTTCGCCGGCCGAGAGTCCCGAGCAGCAGGCGGCCCGGATGCGCGCCGGTCTGATGCTGTTGAGCGACGAGAAGATCGCCGCCGAGAACCGGGCGCTGGAGGCGGCCCAGGAGAACGACGCCGCCCAGGCGCAGATTGGCAAGTTGAGCGAGCAGTTGAAGGCGGCGCAAGCGGAGATCGCGGCGCTCAAGGCGGCGGCGCCGCCAGTCGTGGTTCCGGACAAGAAGCCATGAGCGAGCTTGACGAATTGGAGCGCGATCTTCTGGCGGCGGCCGATATTTGGTTTTCGCAGAAGACGTACCAGCAGTTGCGGCGGTTGTTTGAGATCGCGCGTGAGATCTCGACCACACGCGAGATCGTGCTTTTGCGTGTTGAGGCGGATCGTCTCGTCAAGAACTATGAAGACTTGTCGTCGATCATAGCGTCGATGCGATCGGTAGGTCAGCCGCCGGGGACGACGGGAGATATTTAGGTTGGTCGACAGCAAGCGTGGAGCGCCCAGCAAGGGCGATGACGCCAAGCGGTTTCGGATCACGGTGCCGATGTCGCGCGGGGTTTACGTCGCGGTGGCGAACGCCGCGGCGACGTCGGGGAAGACCAAGGCCGACGTCGTGCGGAAGTTGATCGACGACGGCGTGGAAGAGATCAAAAGGCGAAAGGTCGAGACGTGACCGGGATCATCATGCCGCGCCGCAAGTTTCTCGTCGGGCTCGTCGGGCTGGTTGCAGCGCCGATGGTCGTCAAGGCGTCGTCGCTGATGCCGGTGAGGACGTTTGAGAATTCGCTGCTGATTGTCGATATCAGCTGGGATGCATATTGCGGGGAGTATAAGCGGATATTAGGGTTGCAGCTGACCGGGCATCGGGCTTACCTCAGTCCGGAACTCGTTCAGATGTACCGACAGAATCCTATGATCGCAACGATCATGGACAACGCTGAGGCGTGGCGTGGTTGAGATCATCATGCCGCGCCGGCGGTTTCTTGACGGGGCCCCGATCGGACGGGAGAGCAGAACGTGACGATCATCTGCGTCAAGGACGGCGTCATGGCGGCTGATGGTTCGGCGTTCGACGGGTCGGTGATTGTCGAGACGAGCACGGCGAAGATCGTTCGTTCGGTGGATGGCGCGATCGGCGCGGCTTGCGGCGTTTCCGGGTTGGCGCGGCAGTTCCGTGATTTTTTCGTAACGTCGAATTTCGATCACCGCAGGGCAGGGTGGTCGAGTGCTGACAAGGAATCCGGTTTCGAAGCGGTCTGGATCGAGCCGGACGGCGACGTCTGGCGGATGGGCTGGGACGGGCGCCCTCACGCGGCGCCGGAGATTTCCGCGTCGGGCGCTCCGTGGGAATTGGCGTTGGGCGCCATGTACGCGGGCGCTTCGGCCGAGGAAGCGGTGAGGATTTGCATCGCGCGCCACGCGCACGCCGCCGGCGAAATTCAGGTCGTGCGTTTGAGAGAGGAACCGTGATGGACAAGACTGAGGAACTGGCGCGGATCATTGCGGCCGCCGTCACCGGGTTGGACCCGGACGTCAAATTCGTTTTTGGCGAACCGCTCGGATTCGAAGTGTTGCGCGGTTATGCCGTGCCGGCGGCCGAGTTCGTGAATCCGCTGTGGGCGGCGTTCCGCTATGCTGCGCAGCGTGCGATCGAGGCCGGCTTCGACCGGCCCGGCGCCGCCGAGCCGGTCGAGCTGGATCCGGCGCCTGAGTCCTACGTGCAGACGAGCTTGTTCGATCAGCAGGAATCCAGCCATGCGCCCTCCCAGGACGACGATTGGCGCAGCCGGATGGGGTTGGCATGATTGAGGCGATACGGGCTGCTCTCCTGGAGTGCGAAGCGCGCTGTGGTATGCACGCTGGCAATCGAGGAATTTTGGTCTCGCCAGCGCGGGCCAAAGCGATCGTCGATTCTCTGCTGGTGGAGCCGAGCAGCGGCGCGGAGTTCAAAACGCTGATGGGATTCCCCATTTCGCAGAGTCTGTATTTGCCCGATCGGTACGGCGTCATCGAGATACAGGTCAATTCGACCGCGAGCTATCCGATTTGGCCGATGATGATGGCCGTCGGCGTGATCGATTTTGGAGATGTGTGATGAGGTTGGCGTGACCGATCTTTACGCCGTGCTCAGCATCTCGAAAGACGCGCCTCCGTCCGCGATCAAGGCCGCCTGGCGGCGCGCCGCCAAGCGCGAGCATCCTGACGCCGGCGGCTCGCGGGAGTCGTTCGCCTTGATCAAGACGGCCTACGACACGCTGAGCGACGCCCAGCGCCGGGCGCGCTACGACGCGACCGGCGAGATCGGCGAGAAGCCGGTCGACACGCGCGAGGCCATGGCGATGTCGCATGTCGCGGCGGCGGTCGACGCCGTGTTGAATGCGATCGCACAAAGCCACGGCCGGCCTGAGAATTTCAATGTCGTCGGCGACGCCGTACGGCATCTGGCGACCTTTCGGGGCCGACTCGAAAAGGAGATCGCCGACAAGATGATCGGCGCCGGTCAGCAGCGAAAGCTGGCGAAGCGGTTCAAGGCGAAGCCCGGCAAGGAAAATCGGCTTCAGCAGATGTTTCAGGCCCGTGGCGATTCGATGGAGCGTGACGCCGTGCGCGGCCGCGAAGAGCGCGACGTTCTCACACGGGCCATCGAGATTTTGGAGGAGCACGATTTCGAGGTCGACGCGATGACGAGCGTGAACTGGCCGAGCGTCATGCGTGGCGGAGTCTTCATCTGATGGCGAGGCTTCGTTCAGGACGTTGGCTGAAGCTGTTCGAGCAGTTCGCTAAGGATTTGCGAATCACGTCGAAGGAGTCGGCCAATCCCGAGGACGGCGGCGATCCGCTCGTCATGTGGATGAGCCAGCGCCGGTTCCTCCAGGAAGTCGGCGACGGGCTCGACAACGGCGTTCACGTCTTTAATTGCCTCAAGAGCGCCCAGCTGGGCGTCACGACCATCTCGCTCGCGATCGACGTTTTCTGGTTCGCGCTTCACCCAAATTTGATCGGCGCGCTCGTCACCGACGATGAGAAGAAGCGCGACGCAAACCGCGATCTTCTGACGAAGTATATCAATTCGTTCCCGGATGGATATTTTGGCGATTCCTTCACAATTACAAAGAATAATCGGACGTCAATGCACTTCTCGAATGGCGGGCGTTTGGATCTACTCGTCGCCGGCACCAAGAGAAAAGGTCTATCTTGGGCTGAGGGCGTCGGCTATGCTCTATGTCATCTAACAGAAATCGCCAAATACGGCGACGTCGAGGGGGTTAAATCTCTCGAAGAGCGGTTCGCGCAGCAGAACCCGCACCGGCTCTATATTTTCGAGTCCACCGCCGACGGCATGAACCACTGGCGGACCCGATGGTACGACGGGCTCAACGATCCGATGCAGCGCTCGTTCTTCATTGGCTGGTGGTCGGGCGACACGAACCGGATCGAGCGCAGCGACGCCCGGTTTCAGATCTACGGGCTCTATGGGCAGAGCGCCGAAGAGCACAAGAACATCGTCGACGTCGCCCGGCTCTATAACCACCGGATCACGCCCGAGCAGCTGGCGTGGTACCGATGGAAGCAGACCAAGGCCGGATCCGAGCAAGGTTTGCTCGATCA
>JBEKZS010000191.1:0-6765 GCA_049509635.1 Roseiarcus sp. | reverse complement strand
GCGCTCCCGGCTACGGCCGCCGCGCGACGAGATCGATCTCGATCCGCGCGTCATAGGCGAGGCCGGTCACGCCGACGCAAGTGCGCGCCGGCAGGCGGCCCGGCGCGAAGAAGCTGCGGTAGACCTCGTTCATCTCGGCGTAGTCTTCCTGGAAGCGGGCGAGATAGACGCGCGCCATCGCGACGTGCTCGAGCCCGAGGCCCAGCCCCGCGAGCACGGTCGCCAGATTGGCGATCACGGCGCGGGTCTGCGCGGCGATCCCGTCGGGTAGGACGCCGGGCGCCTCGGGCGCGTCGGGCATCTGGCCGGTGACGAACACGAAGCCGTCCGCCTCGACCGCGTGGCTGAATGGCGCGACCGGCTTCGGGCCGCCGGGAATCATGTGGAACTGCATGGCGGCGCCGCCTTGTCAGGAGCCGAGATTGGCGAACGCTCCGGTGAACTTCTTTGCGAGCGGCGCCGCATAGGGCCCCCGCTTCGAGGTCGCGTGGCCGAGCGCGACGAGCGCCTCGGCGAGCTTGACTGCGGCGGCGACGCCGTCGATCACCGGCAGGCCGTGCTCACGGGCGAGCGAGGCGGCGAGTTCGGCCATTCCGGCGCAGCCGAGCACGATCGCCTCGGCATGGTCTTCCGCCTTGGCGCGCTCGATCTCGGCCGAAAGTCTGGAGCGCGCGCCCGAGGCGGGGTCGTCGAGCGCCAGCACCGGCACCTCGCAGGCGCGCACCCGGGCGCAGCGGCGGTCGAGCCCGTATTTCATCAGATTGCCCTCGATCGGCGCGATCGAGCGCGACAGGGTGGTGACGACGCTGAACCGGTGCGCGATCAGCGAGGCCAGATGGAACGCCGCCTCGCCGATGCCGATCGCCGGGCCGCTGACCGCGCAGCGGGCGGCCTCCAGCCCGGTGTCGTCGAAGCAGGCGATCACGAACGCGCGCGCGCCCGCCGCCTCGCCCTTGACGATTTCCTCGATCATGCCGGGCACGGCGAAGGCCTCGTCGAAATAGCCCTCGATCGAGGCGGGGCCGCTCGAAGGATTCACGGCGACGATCTCGGTTCCGGCTGCCGCCGCGGCCCGCGCCGCCGCGCCGATCCGCCCGGTCATGCCGGCGGAGGTGTTGGGGTTGACGACCCACAATCGCATCATCGGTTCAGGCCTGGCCGGCGTCGGAGCCATGCCGCGCCTGACGCGCGTTCAGGATCGAAATGGAGACCAGCGCAATCGCGATGACCGCGAACGAGACCGCGGTCGTCGATGTGCCGAGCGCGTAGATGTCGGGGTTGGTCACCGTCGTCGTCAGCGCCTGCAATTCCATCGGCAGGGTGTTGTGCTCGCCCATGGTCTGGCTCGAGCGGGCGATCTCGTCCCAGGACAGCGTGAAGCCGAACAGGCCGACCCCGATCACCGAGGGCAATATGATCGGCAGCACGACGTGGCGCAGCGTCTGCCAGGGCGTCGCGCCCTGATCGCGCGCGGCCTCTTCGAAGCGGACGTCGAAGCGGTTGAAGATCGCGAACATCACGAGCAGCCCGAACGGCAGGGTCCAGGTCAGATGCGCGCCGAGGCCCGAGGTGAACTGGCCCATGGCGGTCGTGTAGCCGTCGGCGATCCAGGACGGCCCGTAGTTCTTGACGAGATCGTCGAGGACGTGAAACTCGATCGCAATGCCGAGCGAGGTCACGATCGAGGGCACGATCAGGCTCGCCACCGCGACGTAGAACAGCGCATTCGAGCCGAAGAATTTCTTGCGGAACGCCAGGCCCGCGGTCAGCGAAAACAGGATCGTCAGCACCATCACGACGAGGCCCAGCGCCAGCGAACGCTTGAAGGCGCCGGCGATGTCGACGATGCCGCCGCCCTCCCACAGACGGTGGAACCAGTGCAGCGAGACGCCGTTCATCGGGAAGGTCAGGCCGCCGGTCGGGCCTTGGAACGACAGGATGAAGATGACGATCATCGGGCCGTACAGGAACAGCACGAACAGGCCGAAGAAGGCGGCGAGGCCGTAAAATGCGAGCGGGCGTCCCTCGTCCATCACAGCTCCTTGCGGATGTCGACGATGCGGTTCAGCACGCTGATGATCAGCATGGTCGCACAGAGGAGGATGACCGCGCTCGCCGCGGCGGGCGGAAATTGCAGGGCGTTGAGACGCGTGGCGATGATCTTCCCGGCGGAGGCGATCTGGCCGCCGCCCATCACGCTGAACGTGATGTAGTCGCCCATCACGATGGTCACCACGAAGATCGAGCCGATCGCGATTCCGGGCTTGCTGAGCGGCACGATGACGTTGGTCAGCATCTGCCAGGCGGTGGCGCCGGAGTCATAGGCCGCCTCGATCAGGCGCCGATCGATCCGCATCATCGAATTGAAGATCGGCGCCACCATGAAGAACGTGAAGAGATGCACGAAGGCCAGCGCCACTGAAAATTGCGAGTAGAGCAGCCATTCCACCGGCGCATCGACCAGATGGGCGCTCATCAGCAGCTGGTTGACGAGGCCGTTGCGCCCCAGCAGCGGAATCCAGGAGATCATGCGTATGACGTTCGAGGTCCAGAACGGGATGGTGCAGACGAGGAACAGGACCATCTGGGTCGTCGCGCTGCGCACGTAGAAGGCGAGAAAATACGCGACCGTGAAGCCGATGAGGAGCGTCAGCGCCCATACGATCAGGCAGAATTTCGCCGTCGACAGGTAGGTCGCCAGCATCGTGCACAGGTCGGGGAGCTGCGTCAGGCACCCCTCGAAGCTCTCGGTGTAGCTGCGCGTGGTGAACGCCGGGATCATTTCGTAGTCGTTGTAATCCCAGAAGCTCACGATGATCACGAAGGCGAGCGGAAGCACGAAGAACGCCGCGAACACCAATCCGAACGGCATCGCCTGGATCCAGCCGCGGACGCCGGGGGCGTCGAGCGGCGCGCGCGCCTGGGGCTTCCGCGCCGGCGCCTTCAGCGTAACGTCGCTGTCGCCGCGGGTTTGGCTCGTGGCGGTGGGGGTTGCAGTTTCGGCCAGACTCATCCAGCGATCCCTTGGTTCATGTCACCCGCGCCGGCGGAGGGCGACGCCGCTCGCCCGCCTCGGCGAAACCGCGGCGCGACGAGGAGCGCAGCTGCGCCCTCGTCCCCTGTCCCTCGCTTCTCCCGCGGCTGCGGGAGAAGCTCCCAGGCATCGGTCGGGATCAGGCGGCGATGAACTCGTTCCATTTGCGGACCATGTAGTCGTTTTCGTCCATCACCGCATTCCAGCAGGCGACGTTGCCCATGCGGTCGTCGTAGGAGCCGCCATCGCGAGTCGCGCCGGCCTTTTCGAGCAGCGAACCGTCGGGCGCGTGGATGTCCTTCTCGGCGGGCTTGCCCTCCATCCAGTAGGCCCATTCGTACGGCTCCATATTGGCCTTGGCGGTCGAGAGCACCGCGGCGTAATAGCCCTGCCGGTTGAGATAGGCGCCGGCCCAGCCGGACAGATACCAGTTGACGAATTCGTAGGCCCATTCCGCCTGCTTGGCGGTGACGCCCTTCGAGAGGCAGAAGCCCGACGCCCAGGAGCGATAGCCTTCCTTCAGCGGTTGGAACACGCAGGGGATGCCCTTGGTGCGCACCGCGGTGACCGCGGGGGACCACATCGACTGGATCACCGTCTCGCCCGAGGCCATCAGGTTGACGCTCTCGTTGAAGTCTTTCCAGAACGCGCGGAACTGGCCGGCCTTCTTGGCCTCGGTCAGGACCTTCATGGTCATGTCGATCTCGGCCTTGGTCATGTTGCCCTTGTCGGGGTACTTGTACTTGCCGGTCGCCTCCACCACCATCGCCGCGTCCATGATGCCGATCGAGGGAATGTCGAGGATCGCCGCCTTGCCCTTGAATTCCGGGTTCAGCAATTCGGCCCACGACGAGATCGGGCGCTTGATGAGGTCGGGGCGGATGCCGAGCGTGTCGGCGTTGTAGACCGTCGGGATCAGCGTGACCCATTCGGTCGGGGTCTTCGAGAATTTCGTGGAGTGCTGGCCCTCGAGGAACATGACCTTCTTGGGCGCGGTGCCCTGATCGCCGATGACCTTGCCGTTGGGCAGCTGGCCCTTGGTGAAAATGGGCGTGATATTGTCGAATTCCTTGATCTTCTTGGCGTCCATCGCCAGGATGTTGCCCGACGGCACCAGCTTCTTCAGGCTGAAATATTCGGTGTCGAGAATGTCGAACGAGTTCGGCTGGGTGGCGACGCGCTTGGTGACGTCGTCGGTGGTCGCCACGATGTTCTGGATGGTGATGCCGGTGTCCGCCTTCACCTTCTTGGTGATGTCGTCGGACTGGTTCACGGCGGTGCCGAGATAGCGCAGCACCTTCTCCTCGGCCGACCAGACGGCGGGAAATCCGGTGATCGCGCCGGCGCCGGCGGCGGCGCCCGCGAGTCCGGCGGCGCCCTTCAGCAGACTGCGACGGGAAACGCCGGCCCCCTTGCTGGTATGCTTGTTCGACATAGACCTCTCCTCTTGAAGCCCCTGCGTATCAAGGCGCCGGGGAAAGTGCGTGGATATCCTCGTCGGCCCATCGGACGGCGACATTGTCGCCGATCGACAGCGGCGAGGCGGCGAAGGCGGCGTCGCTGACCGTCGCCGTCAGATCGGTGTTGGCGCCGTTCTGGAGCGCCACCTGATAATGCGTGCCCTGATACTCGATGCCGCGGATGACCGCGTTCATCCGCGTGTCGTTGACGCCGGCGCCGTCGCCGCCCAGCGTGAGCCGGTCGGCGCGCACCGCGATCGGACCGGCGGGCGTGGCGATGACGTTGTGGCCGCCGAGGAATCTCGCGACGAATTCGGTGGCCGGCTTTTCGAACACTTCGCGCGCCGGCGCCGCCTGCTCGATGCGGCCCTTGTTCATGACGACGACGAGATCGGCGAGCGCGAGCGCCTCGTCCTGGCCATGGGTGACGTGAACGAAGGGAATCCCGAGCCGCTTCTGCATCTGGCGCAGCTCGGCGCGCATCCGCACCCGCAGGAACGGATCGAGCGCCGAAAGCGGCTCGTCGAGCAGCAGGATTTGCGGATTGGTGATCAGCGCGCGCGCGAGCGCGACGCGCTGCTGCTGGCCGCCGGACAGCTGCGCCGGCACCCGCGCCGCGAAGGTCTCCATCGCCACCAGGCCGAGGAACTCCATCGCCTTCGCGTGCCGCGTCTTCTTGTCGACCCCCTGCATCTTCAGCGAGAAGGCGACGTTGTCGAGGCAGGACAGATGGGGAAACAGGGCGTAGCTCTGGAACATCATCGCGGTCCCGCGCTTGGCGGGAGCGAGCTCGGTCACATTGCTGGCGCCGATGAGAATGTCGCCTTCGCTCGCGCTCTCATGGCCGGCGATCATCCGCAGGGTCGAGGTTTTGCCACAGCCGGAAGGTCCCAGCAGGCAGCAGTATTCGCCGGCGCCGACGCGCAGATCGATCGCGTCGACGGCCGTGGTCGCGCCGTAGCGTTTCGTCACTTTGATGAGTTCGAGGTTGGCTTGTTGCAGCATAGCCTCACATGGCGAAGTGGTGATCCTGGCAACGGTTTAGCAAGGGCCGTGCCAAGCGCCGCGCCCGGCCTGCCGGCCCCGCAAGCGCCCGGGAACGAAGGCGGGCGCGACCACGGACGGTCCGGTCGCACGGGCAGGGCAGGGACCGTCGAGCCGATTTATTGGGCGCCGTTGTTCACAATTTCAGCGCGATTGTATACAAAATGGATTGGCGCCTTGCCCGGATGCGTGAAAGACTCGTGGCACGACAGGGGGCGCGTCTCGCATGTCCGCGACAGCGATTTCCGTTCGGGCGCGGCCCGCGACGCCGGCGCCGCGATCCGGATCGGGCGACCACCGGGCGGCGCGGATCTACGCCAGCGTGCGCGAAGCGGTGGTCGAACACAGGCTGCCGCCGGGCGCCAAGCTCACCGAGGAGCAACTCGGCGCCGTGTTCGGCGTCAGCCGCACCATCGTGCGCAGCGCGCTGCAGGCGCTCGCCCATGACCACATCGTGACGCTCGCGCGCAACCGCGGCGCCTTCGTCTCGGCGCCGACGGTCGCCGACGCGCAGGACGTGTTCGGCGGACGCAAGCTGGTGGAATCGGCGATCGCGCGTGAAGTCGCGCGCCGGATCGCGCCCGCCGACGTCGCCGCGCTCCGCGCGATCCTCGAGGACGAACGCGCGGCGATGAGCCGCGGCGACCGCCCGGGCGCCATTCGCCTCTCCGGCGCCTTTCATCTCGCGGTCGCCGCCGTATGCGGCGAGGGCGTGCTGACCACATTCCTGCGCGGCCTGATCTCGCGGACCTCGCTGGTGATCGCGCTCTACGGTCGCGGCGCCGCTTCGGCGTGCGGGCACGACGATCACGTGCAGTTCCTCGACGCCCTCGAGGCCGGCGACGGCGAGCGGGCGGCCGGACTGATGGCCGAGCATCTCGACCATATCCTCGCCGATCTCGATCTGGCGCGCCGGACCGAAGCGGCGGTCGACGTCGCCGCCGTCCTGCGCGCCCAGGTCGCCGCTTCGTGAGCTCGCCCCTCGCCCTCGGCCGCGGAGGCGCGCCCACGGCCGCGCGTCGGCGTCCGCTTCGCGAAATCGCGCGATCGCCGGGGCTTCGGCGAGGGTCAAGCAGGCGGTCGCGCATTTCCCGAGCCACGCGACGCCGCGCAAGGTCGTGCTGACGCTGGAGCCCTGGACCGTCGGCGAAGGGCTGATGACGCCGACGCTGAAGCTGAAACGGCAGGCGATCGAGGCCGGGATGGCGCGCGAGATCGGCGCGATCA
>JBEKZS010000190.1:0-6915 GCA_049509635.1 Roseiarcus sp. | reverse complement strand
ACACCAGCGAGGAGAACGCCAGCGCGAAGCCGATCGGGACGCCGCCGACGATGCAGACGACGAAAGCGGCCGCCATCGGGACTTCGGCGCGCGAGGCTCCCGAGGGGGCCAGCGCGCTCCAGGCGCAGGCCGCGCCGACCGACGCCAGCGCGATTCCCCCGGCCGCCGCGACCTCGCGCGCGGGCCGGCGCATGAATCGCGCGAAGGCGAACGCCGCCATGCAGATTGCGCCGGCGCCCATCGGATAGAAGCTCAGCTCGAGCGGCAGGCCCGAGCCCGTCGTCTGCCCGGTCGTGAAGCGCCCGAGCGCGATCGCGTACCACGCCGTCGAGACGGCGGCGGCGAACACGATCAGCGCCGCGAGCGCATCGACGCGCCGGCGCATCGGCGGGCCGAGCCGCTCCACGAAGAAGGCGACGCCGATGTTGTCGTTGCGCGCGAGGGCGCCCGCGGCGCCAAAGAAGCTCAGCGCGACCATGAGACCGCGCGCGACGTCGTCGGACCACTCGAGCGGCGCCGCGAGCCCATAGCGGTAGAACACCGACAGCAGCACGACGAACAGATCCGCCGCGAGCAGCGCGGCCGCGACAAAGTCGACGAGGGTCAGCAGCGGCGCCAAAGGGTCGGCTCCGAGTCGGCGCAGCCGCGCTGCTTCGGGGCGCCGCGTCGCGGATTCGATCACGCGGGCGGGCGTCGCGGCGTCGTCTTCGATCGAGCGCGCCGGAGCGCCGCGCAGGCGCGGCGCGTCCGCTTCGACTGTCGCGGCGGGGTTCGCGCCGCGTGTTCCGCTCGGCGCCGATGTCCGAGGCGCCTTCAAGCGTCAGGCCTTGACGCTGCGAACGAGCTCGATGATCGGCCCCGCTTCCGGGTGCGCCTTGATGAAAGCGTCGGTCTGAGGCAGCGCGCGCTCGCGGAACGGCTCGCGATCGCAAGCGATGATCGTCACCCCCTTCTGCGCGAGGGATTCGAGCGCCTCCTTTTCGGCCTCGAGAGCGTGCGCCCTGGTGTCCGCCGCCGCCATCGCGGCGGCGGCGGTGAATGGCTCGCGGAGCGGCGCCGCCATTCGGCTCAGCGTCGCGCTGCTGCAGAACACGCCGAGCGCGGACAGGTTGTGTCGCGTCAGCGCATAGAATTTGGCGGTTTCGTAGAACTTGCTCGCGACGATGGTCGGCGGATCGTGTTCGAGCCCGTCGAGAACGCCCGCTTGAAGCGCGGTATAGATCTCGCCGAAGGCGAGCGGCGTCGCGGCCGCGCCCATCAGGCGCAGGCATTCTGTGATGATCTTGTTGGGCAGAGTCCGGATCCGCTTTCCCGCGAGGTCGGCCGGCGCGTTGACCGGCGACTTGCACAGGACGCTGCGGGCGCCGAAATTATAGGCCCAGCCGATGATTTCGACATTCGCCCCGCTGCGAAGCGCGGCCTCGAGCGGGCGAGCGGCGCCGGCGTCGAGCGCCCGTGTCTGCTGGGGAAAGCTCTCGAAGAGATAACCGAGATCGAGCAGGCCGATCAGCGGCACGACATTGGCCCAGATCGAGGTCCCCGTGACCATCAGGTCGATGACGCCGAGGCTGACGGAATTGACGACGTCGATTTCCTGGCCGAGTTGGTTGCTCGGAAAGAACTGGACATCGATCTGGCCGGCGAGTCCGTGTGCGGCCAATTGCCCGACCAGATTGTCAAAGTAGACCCGACCGTTGGCGAATTTCGGGTCGTTCGGCAGGGACGACGACAGGCGCAGCGTCATCGGCGCGGCGCGCGCGGCGCGAATGACCGCCGGCGCCAGGGCGAGGCCGACCAGCAGGCGCCGACGGTTCGTGCCGCGACCGCTCATGGCGAAACGCTCCCTGCCGCGCCTCCGATGGCCCCGAAATCAGGCGGCGACGCCCGATGCTACTCCGATCACCTGACAAGTGGCAAGACGAAGCCTGAGCGCGCCTTGCGAACGTCGGTCAGAGCGCCGTCCGCGCTCGCGCGACTGCGGCGCGCGGGCGGCGGCATCACCTCGGCGACGCGAGGCGGTGATCGGAACCATCCGCTGACGCCTCGGTCCCGGCGACGCGGGCGATGTTCTCCGCCGCCGTCTGGTAGCGTCGCAGCGCCTTCGACAGATGCCGCCGGGCGGCCTTTCGCGCCGCCGCGGCGTTGCGGTCGCGAATGGCTTCGTAGATCGCGACGTGCTCCGACTGGATGCGCCGCAAATAGCGCTCGCGCTGATCGTCGCTCTCCCGTCCGACGTGAATCAGCTGGCGCGGAATGATGAAGTGACCCAGGAATTGCAGCAGTTCCGGAAAATGGCGATTTCCCGCCGCATTGAAGATCGCCAGGTGAAACTGAAAGTCGACGTCGACCGCGTTGCCGCCGCGCTCGATTTCCGAATCGATCGCCGCCAGCGCCTTGCCGATCCGCGCCAGATCCTCGGTGGTGCGCCGCTCGGCGGCGAGTCCCGAGGCCTCGACCTCCAGACTCAGGCGCAGTTCGATGACGTGCAGCACGTCGGCGACCGACTTCAGATCGTTCGCATCGATCCGGAACGGCCAGCGCTGCACGTCGGTCGCGACAAATGCGCCGAGCCCCTGGCGGGTCGTGACGAGTCCATCCGCCCGCAACGCGGCGACGGCTTCGCGCACGACGGTCCGGCTGACGCCCGTCGCCAGCGACAGTTCCTGCTCGGTTGGAAGCCGCGACCCCGGGGGAAGGCGGCCGCTCCGGATCTCCGCGGCGAGCAGCTGGCCCAGTTCCTGCGTCCGGTTGAGCCCCGGACCGAGCGAGAGCGAGAGTTTTCTGATCTTCTTCACGATGGCCAGCCGTCAGTCCGAGTCGACTGTCGATCCCTAATGCAACTGAAAGCTCCGATACAACCATCAATCGCCGAGTTCGGGCGCCATTGGCGGCGCGCCGAACCACGCTGGCTCGGCGATTGCGAGCCGACGCCGAACCCCGGGCTCCACGGCTGCATTCGGCGGCCGCGATGGCCGAGACGATCGCCCTCCCGCGCTGCAGCGCGGGACCTTCGACGGCGACCCACGATACGGCTATCACGACATCGGGTCATCATACAAATTCCTTGTCGGCCGCGGAGGCCGATGGTATGCCTTGGCATGCGAGCGTTCCGGCGCCGCCTGCGATCCGATCGGGGAGGACGAGATGGGCGGGACGAGAGCGGTCATCGCGGCAGCGGGGAGCCGCGCATCGGCCGCGATCTGAGTGCGCCGCTCGTCCGGGCGGCCGCGGTCGCGTCCGCATCCATTGAGAGGATGCGCGCGGCGTCGGGCGCGCGAGGTCGGGCGAAACCCGACCTGGAAACGTGGCCAGCCTTTCATTGGTCATCGCCGGAACGACGATCCATGACGGTCTCGCGCGGCATTCGCGACGAGCGATCCATCGATCGTCGTGCGACCGGAACGACTGAAGGCGCTCGCCCGAGCCGGTTTGCCGACCAGTGTGGTCGCGCGACTCACGGCGGCGGTCGGCCCCGACTCCCCGGGGAAGCAAAGCGAAGCGACGTGAAATGAGGGATAGACCGCGGGCGCGCGACGCCGGCGGCGCCACCGAGGGAGGAACGCATGGCCGAGATCACGAGGCGGAGATTGATGGCGTCCGGCGCGGCTGCGGGCGCGGGACTGCTGCTTGGCCGCACGGCGGTCGCGGAGCCGACCTGGAACGGCGCCCCGCCGGAGCCCGGCGCGTCGATCCGGGTGCTGCGCTGGAAGCAGTTCATCCAGGCGGAATTCGACAGCTTCGTCGCCAACACCCAGAAATTCAGCGAACAGACCGGCGTCAAAGTGCGCGTCGACGCCGAGAACTGGGACGACATCCGGCCCAAGGCCGCCGTCGCCGCCAATGTCGGCGCGGGCCCCGACATCATCATGGGCACCAATGACGACCCCTTCAAATTCCCGGCCAAGCTCCTCGACCTCACCGATCTCGCGGAATATCTCGGCGCGAAATATGGCGGGTGGTACCCCATAGCGCGAACCTACGGCATGCTCGGCGCCAAATGGATAGCGCTGCCGCAAGGGGCGACCGGCGGCACGCTCAACTACCGGATCAGCGCCGTGCGCGCCGCCGGCTTTGAAGAGTTTCCCCGGGACCTCGCCGGCTACCTGAAGCTGTGCCAGGGGCTGCGTCGGGTCGGCAAGCCGCCGGGGTTCGCGCTCGGTCACGCGACCGGCGACGCGAACGGGTGGGTGTATTGGTGTCTGTGGGCGCATGGCGGCAAAATGGTCGACGACAACAACAATGTCGCAATCGATTCGCCGGAGACGATCGCCGCCCTCGAATACGCCAAGCAGCTCTACCCGACATTTATCGACGGCGTGCTGTCGTGGAACGACGCGAGCAACAACAAGGCCTTCCTCGCCGACCAGATCAGCCTGACCTTGAACGGCATATCGATCTATACGGTGGCCAAGAATTCGCCCGAACCCGCGCTGAACGCGATCGCCGCCGACATGGACCACGCCAACATGCCGATCGGCCCCTCCGGCCGGCCGACCGAAGAGCAGAACATGCTCAACACCTACGTCTACGCCTACACCAAATATCCGAACGCGGTCCGCGAATATCTCCGGTTCATGTGGGAAAAGCCTCAGGTCGACGCCTGGGAGACGGCGTCCAACGGCTATATCGCGCCGCCTTTGCCGGCATGGAACGACAATCCGGTCTGGACCGCCGACCCCAAGACGACGCCGTTCCGCGACGTCCTGAAATACACGCTCGATGTCGGCTATTCGGGAACGCTCGGTTACGCCTCGGCCGCCGTGATGGGGGATTTCGTTTGCGTCGACATGTTCGCGGAAGCCTGCACGGGGGCGCAGACGCCGAAGGCCGCGGCGCAGCGGGCCGCGGAGCGCGCCAAGCGCTACTACAAGTCCTGATGGAGCGACCGGTAGCCGGGCGGCGCCGCGCGACGGCTCAGCCTCCGCGCCAGGAGAGGTCCGATGGGGGCTGACGCGCGACCGGCCGAGGCGCGGCCCACGGCCCGGCGATCGATGGGCGCGCGGTTCATCGACGACCGCAATGTCCTGGGCGGCCTCCTGATGGCGCCGGCCGCGGCGATCCTGCTGCTGTTTCTCGCCTATCCTCTCGGTCTCGGATTCTGGCTCGGCTTCACCGACACGCCGATCGGCGAGCCCGGCCGATTCGTGGGGCTCGCCAATTACGTCTCGCTCGCCCATGATTCCGTGTTCTGGCTCTCCGTGTTCAACACGATTTTCTACACCGTCGTCGCAAGCGTCCTGAAGTTCTGGCTCGGCCTTTATCTCGCGCTGCTGCTGAACCGCCGGCTGCCGTTCAAATCCTTCCTGCGGGCGGTGGTTCTGCTGCCGTTCGTCGTCCCGACCGTGCTTTCGGCGATCGCCTTCTGGTGGATCTACGATCCGCAATTCTCGATCGTCTCCTGGGCGTTGATCCAGTTCGGCGTCATCGACCGCTATGTCGACTTTCTCGGTTCGCCCTGGCACGCGCGCTGGGCGGTGATCGCCGCGAACGTCTGGCGGGGCATTCCTTTCGTCACCATCACCCTGCTCGCCGGACTGCAGACGATCTCGCCCTCGCTCCACGAGGCTGCGATGCTCGACGGCGCGAGTTCGTGGCAGCGCTTCTGGTTCGTCACCCTGCCGCTCCTGTCGCCGATCATCGCGGTGGTGATGACGTTTTCGGTGCTGCTGACCTTCACCGACTTCCAGCTCATCTACGCCCTGACGCGGGGCGGCCCGATCAACGCGACCCATCTGATGGCGACGCTGTCGTTCGAACGCGCGATCACCGGCGGCCATCTGGGGGAAGGCGCGGCGATCGCCGACGCGATGGTGCCGTTCCTGCTCGCGGCCATATTGTTCAGCTATTTCGGCCTGCAGCGTCGGCGCTGGGGGCAGGGCGCGCGGGCCTAGCATCATGGCGGAGCGAGGCGGGCGCGCAGGCACGGATTACCTCGAGCGGCTGCCGCGCCGGCTCGTCACGCTCTATCTGCCGCTCGCCGTCTTCGTCTTCGTGCTGCTGTTTCCGTTCTACTGGATGACGACGACGACCTTCAAGCCGGACGAGGAACTCTACGACTACGCGCATTTCAATCCGTTCTGGATCGTTCATCCGACCCTGATGCACATCCGCAAGCTCCTGTTCGACACCAGCTATCCGCAATGGCTGCTGAATACGACGCTGGTCGCCGTCGCATCGACCGCCCTGTCGCTGTTTTCGAGCGTCTGCGCGGCCTATGCGATCGAGCGGCTGAGGTTCGCCGGCGCCCGCTACGTGGGCCTCGCGATCTTTCTGGCCTATCTGGTGCCGCCCAGCATCCTGTTCGTCCCGCTCGCCGCCACCATCTTCCAGCTCGGCCTCTACGACAGCGACTGGGCGCTGGTGCTCACCTATCCGACCTTCCTGGTGCCGTTCTGCACCTGGCTGCTGATGGGCTACTTTCGCACCATTCCGTTCGAACTCGAGGAATGCGCGTTGATCGACGGCGCCTCGCGGCTCCAGGTGCTCTGGCGGATCACGCTGCCTCTGGCCGTTCCTGGACTGATCTCGGCGGGCATCTTCGCCTTCACCCTGTCGTGGAACGAATTCATCTACGCGCTCACCTTCATCTCCTCTTCGGAGAACAAGACCGTGCCCGTCGGCGCGATCACCGAACTGGTCGAGGGCGACGTCTACCACTGGGGATCGTTGATGGCGGCGGCGCTGTTCGGCTCCCTGCCGGTGGTCATTCTCTACTCCTTCTTCGTGGAGTATTATGTCGCGAGCCTGACCGGGGCGGTGAAGGAGTAGCGATCGCCGCCGCCGCAGGCCCGCAGTCCGGGAGATGGCCATGCCTGGTTCCGAACGCCCGCTCCGGCGCCTCGCCGCGTTGTTGTTGCTGCTGCCGGCCGCCTGTCTCGCGACCGCCGGCGCGCCGCCGGTCCGCGCCGCGGAGCG
>JBEKZS010000019.1:0-41692 GCA_049509635.1 Roseiarcus sp. | reverse complement strand
ATCCCCGACCCGACCTGGGCCGCCGGCGAGCGCACGCTCGAACCGCGGATCGGCTGGATCACCTATCTGCCGTCCGACCTCGCCGCGCGGGCGAAATATCCCGCCGACGTCGAGGTCGAGCCGCTCGCCGACGGCGCCGTGCTGGTCACCCTCTGCGAGGAGCCGTTCGACAAGACCGACTCCGCAGGACTGGCGCGGTTTCACGCGCTCGGGGCCGCGTTGCGCCCGATCCAGCGCTGAGACGCCGGCGCAGCGATGGCGTTGGGTCGCCTTCCGCTGCGGCGCGGCGGCCAGCCTGGTATTCGCAGCCGGTCGGTTGTCGCTCAGACGGCGTTCCTGCGCCAACTGAGCCGCTGACGAGGAAGGCGCCGCAGACAACTGTCGACAGGGGTCTCCCGAATTGTTCGACGGCTATAGGAGACATTCGCGGGGCGAGAACCGCATCGACGACGCTGCTCCTCCCCCGACTATCCGTCAGCATTCCCCCTACTCCCACTCGATCGTCCCCGGCGGCTTGCTCGTCACGTCATAGACCACCCGGTTCACCCCGCGCACCTCGTTGATGATCCGCGTCGCCGCCTTTCCCAAAAAGCCCATGTCGAACGGGAAAAAGTCGGCGGTCATGCCGTCGCTCGAGGTCACCGCGCGCAGGGCGCAGGCGAAATCATAGCTGCGCCCGTCGCCCATCACGCCGACCGTGCGCACCGGCAGCAGGACGGCGAAAGCCTGCCAGATCGAATCGTAGAGGCCGGCCTTGCGGATCTCGTCGAGATAGATCGCATCGGCCTTGCGGAGGATTTCGAGCCGCTCCGGCGTGACCTCGCCGGGAATCCGGATGGCGAGGCCCGGGCCGGGAAACGGGTGGCGGCCGACGAAGTTTTCGGGGAGGCCGAGTTCGCGCCCGAGCGCGCGCACCTCGTCCTTGAACAATTCGCGCAAAGGCTCGACGAGCGTCATGGCCATGCGCGCGGGCAGGCCGCCGACATTGTGGTGCGACTTGATCGTCACCGACGGGCCGCCCGAGAACGACACGGATTCGATCACGTCGGGATAGAGCGTGCCCTGGGCGAGGAATTCCACCGGGCCGCGCCCGTCGGCCGCGATCTTGTTCGCCTCGGCCTCGAATACGTCGATGAACAGCCGCCCGATCGTCTTGCGCTTCGCCTCGGGGTCGGCGACTCCAGCGAGCTCGCGCAGGAACAGATCGGCCGCGCGCACATGGACGAGCGGGATGTTGTAGTGGCCGCGGAACAGGCGCACCACCTCCTCGCCCTCATCCGCGCGCATGAGTCCGTGATCGACGAAGACGCAGGTCAGCTGGTCGCCGATCGCCTCGTGGATCAGCACCGCGGCGACCGCCGAATCGACCCCGCCCGAAAGCCCGCAGATCACCCTGCCCTTGCCGACCCTGGCGCGGATCGCCGCGCGCGCCTCGGCGCGGAACGCCGCCATCGTCCAGTCGCTGTTCATACCGGCGACCGCATGGACGAAATTGGCGATCAGCCTGGCGCCGTCGGGCGTGTGGACGACCTCGGGGTGGAACATCAGGCCGTAATAGCGACGCGCCTCGTCGGCGATCAGCGCGTGCGGCGCATTGGTCGAGACCCCGATCGTCCGGAATCCCTCGGGCAATCGCGTGATCCGGTCGCCATGGCTCATCCAGACCGGATAATGCGCGCCCGCTTCCCAGACGCCGGCGAGCAGCGGGCTGGCGGCGCTCACCGCGACCTCGGCGCGGCCGAATTCGCGATGATGGCCGCTCTCGACGCCGCCGCCGAGCTGCGCCGCCATCGTCATCTGGCCGTAGCAGATGCCGAGCACCGGCACCCCGGACCGAAAAATCGAATCGGGCGCGCGCGGACTTCCCTCGTCGGGCACCGAGGCCGGCCCGCCCGACAGGATCACCGCCTTGGGCCTGAGTTCGGCGAAGACGCGCTCCGCCTGCTGGAACGGCGCGATCTCGCAATAGACGCCGGCCTCGCGCACCCGCCGGGCGATCAACTGGGTCACCTGGCTGCCGAAATCGACGATCAGCAGCTTTTCGTGGGCGGCGGCGGCGACGCCGGACACTGGCGAAGGCGGGTCGGCGGGCGTGGTCATGCTGGACTTTCGCGTCAGGGGCCAGGAGCGCGTCGATCAATTCGACGCCCCGTTCGCGGCGCGGCCCCGGAGCGCGCCAGCCGTTGAGGTTCGATTAGGCAAATTCGCGATCGGACGCAATCATCGGCCGCCCCGGCCGCGAATGAACGGAAATGAACGCAACTTTGAACGAATGGATTGAGCCTCCCCAAAGGGACCGCCCTCTAGTCTGGCCTCCGGAGTGCGATCTCCTGGACGATCGAGACGGGGCGGCACATGATGGCGCGACTGCGGACGGGCAATTTCGGCAGCCTGTTTTCCGAGGGAATCGAACCGGAGCCGGCCTCGTCGCCAGCGACGCGGCGCCAGCGGCGGCGGGCGGCGTTGCGCGAGACCCCCTGGATCAGGACGCAGAGGCTGATGCGGGTCGCCGCGCGCCTCGCGCGGCACTGGAGAGCCGCCGACTTCGCGGCGACCCTCGCGCGCCTCGTGCGCGCACAGCTCTTCGGCTCGGCCAACCTGCCCGACCCGCGCGACGCGCTGGCCTGCGCCGACGGGCTGGCCGGACGGGCGATCGACCTCGCCCCCGCCGCGATGATCGAGGCCTATGGCAAAGGCCTGGCGCCCTGCGCCAGCCTTGGACCGATCGCCTGGCACTCGCGCGCCAGCCGTTCCGTGGCTTCGCCTGCCGACATCGCGCGCGACGATCGCCTCGCCGTCGATATCCCCGCGGCCGACTGGACCGTGAGCTTCGACCGCGACATCGACCTCGTGCTGGCGCGCAGCGGCCGCCCTTGCAACCCCTGCGCGATCATCCCTGCGCGCCTGCTCGACGCCTTCGCGGATCTGTTCGACGCCGGCTTCGCGCACTGCTTTGCCGTGCGCGACGGGCGCGCGCAGACGATCGGCGGCGGCTTCGGCGTTGCGGTCGGCGGCGTTTTCATGATCGAGGGCGCGTTCGAAATCGTCCCGGGCGCCGCGCGGTTCGGCCTCGCCCAGCTCAGCGGGCGGCTCGACGCCTGGAAATATGCGCAGGTTGAATGCGCGCCGGGCGCGGCATGGCTGGATTGCGGCCTGTTCCGGCCGATGCCGAGGGAGGACTATCTCTCGCTGCTCCGGCGCCACATGGGCGAGGAGAAGATCGGCCGCTGGCGCGACGACCGGCAGGCCGCCGGCGCGCGCGCGGACGCGGAGCGCAGGCGCCTCGCCGCCTGAGGGCGCGGGTCACGCGGGGCGATAGTCGAGCGGCAGCCGCGCCAGCGCGCGCGCGAACCGATCGAACAGCATGTCGATCTCGTCCGCCGTGATGATCAGCGGCGGGCAGAAGGCGATGATGTCGCCGATCGCGCGGATGATCAGGCCCTCCTCCTGGGCGAGTTCGGCGACGCGCGCCCCGACCGCGCCGGCGCGCTCGAACCCCGCTCTGGTCGCCTTGTCCGCGACCAGCTCCAGCCCGCCGATGAGGCCGATCCCGCGCGCCTCGCCGACATAGGGATGTCCCAGAAAGTCGCGCAGGCGCGCCTGGAACCGCGGGGCCAGCGCCGCCGCGTTGGCGACGAGCCCGCGCTCCTCGATTATGTCGAGATTCTCGAGCGCCACCGCGGTCGCGACTGGATGGCCGCTGGCGGTGAAGCCATGCGCGAACACGCCGATCCGGGCGGCGTTGTCGGCCAGGACCTGGTAGATCGCGTCGGTGAAGACGAGCGCCGAAAGCGGGATGTAGGAAGACGTCAGCGCCTTGGAGACGACGAGGATGTCGGGCGCGATTCCATATGTCTCGCAGCCGAACATGCGCCCGGTGCGGCCAAAGCCGGTGATCACTTCGTCGGCGACGATCAGCACGTCGTGGCGCCGGCAGACCGCCTGGATCTTCTCCCAGTAGGTCCGCGGCGGCGTGATGACGCCGCCCGCCCCCATCAGCGGCTCGCCGAAGAACGCGGCCACCGTGTCCGGGCCCTCGGCGAGGATCATCGCCTCGAGTTCGTCCGCCATCCGGGTCGCGAAGGCCTCCTCGGTCTCGCCCGGGGCGCCGAATCGCCAGTAGCTCGGGCAGGACGCATGGCGCACCATCGGGAGCGGCAGATCGAAGTCGCGCTGGAACGCCGGCAGGCCGGTCAGGCTCGCCGAGGCGATGCTGACCCCGTGATAGCCGCGCTGGCGGGCGATCACCTTCTTCTTCTTCGGACGGCCGAGCGCATTGTTGTAGTACCAGATCATCTTGATCGCCAGATCGTTGGCCTCCGATCCCGACGAGGTGAAATGCGCCTTCGACATCGCGCCCGGCGCCATCCGGACCAGCCGCTCGGCGAGCGCGATCGCGCTCGGATGCGACTTGTGTCCGAACGAATGATAGAAGGGCAGTTTGCGCATCTGCGCGGCCGCCGCCTGGACGAGCCGCTCCTCGCCGAAGCCGACCGCGACGCTCCACAAGCCGGCCAGACCCTCGATATATTCCTTGCCCTGGTCGTCGAAGACATGGATGCCCTGGCCGCGCTCGATGACGGTCGGCCCGATCGCCTCGTGGCGCCGGGCATTGGTCGCGGGGTGGAAATAATAGGCGATGTCGCGGGCGGCGGTGGAATTGGGGAGAGCGGTCACGAGGCAGGCTCCGGAGAGTTCGGGCGCGATGGCGGGCGCCAGTCTAACCCGAATTCGCGCCGGCCGCGCCCTCGTTCGCGCGACGGGCCGGGCGCCCCGGCCGCGCCTCGCCGCGCCGTGCGGGCGTCACATCATCGTGAACGGGAATTTCGCGACTTTCACCGGGCGCGCCCGTTCCCATCTGACTAGCGGAAAGGATGAGACCATGACCAATCGAGCCCTGAAATTGGGCGCCGCCCTGGCGATCCTGCTGGCGTCCGGCGCCGCCTATGCCGACGACCCCACGGGGGTGCTGGAACAGATGCAGCGGGCGGATCGCCCCTATGCCGGCCACAGTCCGGGGGCGACGACGTTTTCAGACGTCGGGCCATGCGGGCCGGGTTCGCAGTCCGAGCCGTTTCCGAACGCGCAGGGCTTCCGCTGCGTCCCGAACCGGGAATAGGCCGACAGCGCCGCCGGCGCCCCGCCGAGGCGTGACCGACCAGACGGCGCTCGCGGCGCTGGCGGGGTTCGCCGGTCTCGCGGGACCTGCTGGCGCGGTCGCCTGCGATCGCCACCGGTCGCCGCTCGCAGCCGTCCGCCCGATCGGAACCGGCGCGAAAGGGAAAACGCTCGGCCGAGCCCGCCCGAGGAAATCGCGAGCGCCTTGACGCAGGTTAAAAGGCCGGAGCCCGCGGCGCTTTATTCATCTTTGGGTAAGTGTGATTTGTTAGCATACGACGATTCGACGGGTCGTTCATTTCTCGCCCGGGGAAGGGGGGCTCGATGGTGTGGTCACGGAAGCTTCCAAAGCCGATCTACCTCAATGACGGCCGGACGATCGGCACCCTCGCCGCAGCGCGCGACCTGATGCTGTCGTTTTCACTGAGCCGGCAGAGCGATCCGCATTGGCAGGACGCCGCCGCAAGGCTGCTTCACGCCGCCCACATCGGGCGTCTCGACCCCATCCGCGAGGCCGGCGCCCAGGTTTCGCGCGCGCTGGAGGCCGACGGCCTGATCTAGAAGCGGTATCGCCAAGGCCGGGCGCGGTGGTGTCCCCCTGTCCCGCTTCGTGTTCATCCGCCGCCCTCGGTTTCCGCTCCATTTGCACTTTCGTCATGGCGCACCGATCCCGCAGCCGGCGAGGGTGCGACCAACGCGCCCGAGCGCAGCGACGGGGGCCGGGCGCCGCGCTCGAGAAGAATTGCCGCGCGCTGCCCCGAGTCGCTCCGATCCCTCGTCATCGGCGCGGGCGGAGGCTTCCGGCCGGCAGGCACCGCGGAACAGCCTTGGACGAACAGTCGGGCGTGAGGAACGAGGGAACCTGCTATAGATGCCGTTCGCCCTGATTTCACCGGAGCCGAAATGGGCCGTGCGCGGACGATCGAGGCTTGACCGAAACGCCGACGATCGTCTGGTTTCGTGACGATCTGCGGCTCGACGACCAGCCGGCCCTGGCGGCCGCGGCCGAACGTCCGGCACTTTTCATCTATATCCACGACGAGGAGAGCGCAGGCCTGCGCCCGCGCGGCGGCGCGTCGAACTGGTGGCTCGCCCGCTCGCTGGACGCGCTCGCCGGCGATATTGCGGCGATCGGCGGCAGGCTCGACATCCTGCGGGGCGTCGCGGAATCGCGGGTGATGGCGCTGGTCGAGGCGAGCGGCGCCGCGGAGGTCGTGTGGACCCGGCGCTACGGGGCGGCCGAGATCGCCCTGGATGCGGGCGTGAAGGCGCGGTTGCGCGCGCGAGGCGTCGCGGCGCGCAGCTTCAACGGCCAGTTGCTGCGTGAGCCCTGGGAGGTCCGCACGAGCGCGGCGGCGCCGTTCAGGGTGTTTTCGCCGTTCTGGCGGCGCGCGCAGGCGCTGGGCCCATGGCCGGCGCCCCGCCCCGCCCCGGAACGGCTGTTCGCCGCGCCATGGCCGGACCGCGCGCCGGCGCGGGTTGGGATCGAAGAGCTCGGGCTGACCCCGACCAAGCCCGACTGGTCGCGCGGCCTCGGCGAGACCTGGCGCCCGGGCGAGCGCGGCGCGCAAGCGCGGCTGCACCATTTCATCGACGGGGCGCTGGCCGGCTACGCGGACGCGCGCGACATGCCGGACGGCGCGACGACCTCGCGGCTTTCACCGCATCTGCGTTTCGGCGAAATCTCGCCCCGTCGGCTGGCGCGCGCGATCGCGACCGTCCGCGAGGCGGACGGGGCCCCTGCGGCCGCGACCGAAAAATTCCTCGCCGAACTCGGCTGGCGCGAATTTTCCTACAATCTCCTTCACGCCTTTCCCGATCTGGCGTCGCGCAACTGGCAAAGCGGCTTCGACGCGTTCCCCTTCATCGACGATCCCGCGGGTTTTTCGGCATGGGCGCGCGGGCGCACCGGCTATCCGATCGTCGACGCCGGCATGCACGAACTCTGGCGCACCGGCTACATGCACAACCGCGTGCGGATGATCGCCGCCTCGTTTCTGGTCAAGCACCTGCTGTGCGACTGGCGGCGCGGCGAAGACTGGTTCTGGGACACGCTGTGCGACGCCGATCCCGCGAGCAATCCGGCGAGCTGGCAATGGGTCGCCGGCTCGGGCGCCGACGCCGCGCCCTATTTCCGCATTTTCAATCCCGTGCTGCAGGGCCGCAAGTTCGACCCGGGCGGCGCCTATGTGCGGCGCTGGATTCCAGAGCTCGCCAGACTCGAGGCCGACGCGATCCACGCGCCATGGACGGCCGCGCCCGACGCGTTGCGCCGCGCGGGCGTGCGGCTCGGCGAGACCTATCCCGCGCCGATCGTCGACCACGCGTTCGCGCGCGCCCGCGCGCTGGCGGCGTTCGCCGCGACGACCGGCGGCGCCTGACGCCCGCCCCTGCGCCGATCCACCGCCGCGGACCAACTGGTTCTCGCGCGAATGGCGCGCCAGGCCGCCATGCGGCGCGGCTTGACGGGGGCGGCGCAGCGTCGGAAAAGACCTGCACGCGCGCGGCGCCGCGCCGCTTCGGAACCGTGCGATGGCCAGAGTCACCCTCATCGACAACTATGACAGCTTCACTTTCAACCTCGCCCATTACCTCGGCGCGCTCGGCGCCGAAGTCTCCGTATGGCGCAACGACGAGATCTCGGTCGATGACGCGGTCGCGGCCGGGCCCGATGCGATCGTAATCTCGCCGGGCCCCGCCACGCCCGACTCGGCGGGCGTCTGCCTCGACCTCATCCGGGCCGCCAGCGGCTCAATTCCGATCCTGGGCGTGTGCCTCGGCCATCAGGCGATCGGCCAGGCGTTCGGCGGCGCCGTCGTGCGCGCGCCGCTGCCCATGCATGGCAAGCTCTCGCGAATCTCGCACAATGCCCGCGGCGTGTTCCGCGGCGTCAACGGGCCGTTCCAGGCGACGCGCTATCATTCGCTGATCGTCGAGCGCGCGAGCGCGCCGGGAGCGCTCGAGATCACCGCCGAGACTGACGACGGCCTGGTCATGGGTCTGGCGCATCGCGCGCGGCCGGTCCACGGCGTCCAGTTCCACCCCGAGAGCATTCTGTCGGAACACGGCCCGCTGATGCTGAACAATTTTCTCGACATCGCGCAGGCGTTCAACGGCGCGGCGCGCGTCCACTAGGAGCGGGGTCGGGAATGGAATCGTTCAAGCCGCTTCTCGGCAAGGTCGCCGCCGGCGCGTTTCTCAGCCGCGACGAGGCGATCGCGGCGTTCGACGCGATGTTGTCGGGCGAGGTCACGCCGGCGCAGATGGGCGGCTTCCTGATGGGCCTGCGCGTACGCGGCGAGAGCGTCGAGGAGATTACCGGCGCGGTCGCCGCGATGCGCGCCAAGATGCTGCGCGTTTCGGCGCCGCCCGGAGCGATCGACGTGGTCGGCACGGGCGGCGACGGTTCAGGCTCGTACAACGTCTCGACGCTCGCCGCGATCATCGTCGCCGCCTGCGGTGTCCCGGTCGCCAAGCACGGCAATCGCGCCGCCTCTTCCAAATCGGGCGCGGCCGATACGCTCGTCGCGCTCGGCGTCAAGATCGGCATCGAGCCGCGCGCGATCGAGCGCTGCATAGCGCGGGCGGGCATCGGCTTCATGATGGCCCCGGCGCATCACGCCGCGATGCGCCACGTCGGGCCGGCCCGCGTCGAGCTCGGCACCCGCACGATCTTCAACCTGCTCGGCCCGCTGTCGAATCCGGCGGGCGTGCGCCGGCAACTGATCGGCGTGTTCTCCGCCGCCTGGCTCGAGCCGATGGCTCAGGTGCTGCGCAATCTCGGCTCCGAGCGCGTCTGGATCACCCACGGCGGCGACGGGCTCGACGAGATGACGACGACCGGGCCGACGAGCGTCGTCGAACTGCGCGACGGCGCGATCCGCGCGTTCGAGGTCACGCCCGAGCAGGTCGGCCTGAAGCGCGCGCAGCCCGCCGATCTCAAGGGCGGCGAAGCCGCCGAGAACGCCGCCGCGTTGCGCGCCGTGCTCGAAGGCGCGCAGAACGCCTATCGCGACATCGCCGTGCTGAACGCCGCGGGCGCTCTGGTGGTGGCGGACAGGACCGACGATCTCGCCGAGGGCGTCGGGCTCGCCGCCGCCGCGCTTAAATCCGGCCGGGCGCGCGATTCGCTCGCCAGGCTCGTCGAGGCCTCGAACGAGTGACCGAAGCGGGAGCGGGCATGTCGGACATTCTGCGCAAGATCGAGGCCTACAAGCGTCGGGAAATCGCCGATGCGAAAGTCCGCGTGCCGCGCGCGACGCTCGAGCGCGAGATCAATGACCAGACGCCGCCGCGGGGCTTCCTGAAGGCGATCGAGCGCGAGCGCGAGGCCGGCCGCTTCGCGCTGATCGCCGAGATCAAGAAGGCGAGCCCGTCGAAAGGGCTCATCCGCGAGCATTTCGATCCGCGCTCGCTCGCCAGGGCCTATCAGTCGGGCGGCGCCGCCTGCCTGTCGGTGCTGACCGACACGCCGTCCTTCCAGGGCAGACCCGAACACGTCGGCGCAGCCCGCGCGGCGACGCGGCTGCCGGTCCTGCGCAAGGATTTCCTGTTCGACCCCTATCAGGTGCTGGAGGCGCGCGCCTGGGGCGCCGACTGCATCCTCATCATCCTCGCCGCAGTCGACGACGAAACCGCGCGCACGCTCAACAAGGCGGCCCACGATCTCGGCCTCGACGTTCTCGTGGAGGTTCACGACGAGGAAGAGCTGGCGCGCGCCCTGGCGCTCGAGGCGCGGCTCATCGGCATCAACAATCGCGACCTGCGCACGTTCCACACCACGCTGGAGGTCTGCGAACGGCTTGCGCCGGTCATCCCGGGGGACCGCGTCGTTGTGGGCGAGAGCGGCATATCCCGCCACGCCGATTGCGCGCGTCTGGCCGAGGTCGGCATCGAGACGTTCCTGGTCGGCGAAGCGCTGATGCGCAAGCACGACGTGGAGGCGGCGACGCGCGCGCTGCTGACCGGCATCGAGGGCTAGCCGGCGGGACGCCGATTCCGCCGCGACGGAACAGCATGGGGAAGGTTCCCGGCAATGCGCGACCATGAGACCGCCTACCGCGAATTCTCGCTCGCCGCGCTCGAACGCGCGACGCTGGCGGGCGCGCTCGGCGACGGCGTCAACGCCTGCGCGCAATGCTGCGACCGCTGGGCCGAAGGCGGTCGCGTCGCGCTCGACTGGTACGGCCGCGATGCCTCGCACGAGCGCGTGACCTTCGACGCGCTCGCGCGCAGTTCGGCGCGCTTCGCCAATCTTCTGGCCGAACGTGGAATCGGCCGCGGCGACGTCGTCGCGGCGCTGCTGCCGCGCATTCCCGAACTGCTGACCGTGATCCTCGGGGCCTGGCGCGCCGGGGCGATCTATCAACCGCTGTTCACCGCCTTCGGGCCCGCCGCGATCCAGAGTCGGGTCACCGCCCCCGGCGGCAGCCACGCCGCGCTGATCGTCACCGACGCCGCCAATCGCGGCAAGCTCGACGACGTCGCCGATTGCCCGCCGATCCTGTTGGTCGAACGCGGCGCCGGGCCTTTCGCCGAAGCGCTCGGGGCGCAGCGGGCCGATTTCGCGCCCGTCACGCTCGCCGCCGACGATCCCTTCGTCATCATGTTCACATCCGGCACGACGGGGCCGCCCAAGGGCGTGCGCTATCCCCTGCGCATGCTGCTGCCGGTCGCGGCCTATATGCGCGACGGGCTCGACCTGCGCGACGAGGACCGGTTCTGGAACGTCGCCGATCCCGGTTGGGCCTATGGCATGCTCTACGCGGTCATCGGGCCGCTTCTGCTCGGCCACGCCACGACCATGGTCGACGGGCCGTTCTCCGTCGAGACCGCCGTCCGCGTCATCGTCGCGCAGGGCGTGACCAATTTTGCCGCCGCGCCGACGGCCTATCGCGCGATGATGGCGGCCGGCGACGCGGCGATGGCGCCGGTCGCGGGGCGGCTGCGGGTCGCGAGCAGCGCGGGCGAGCCGCTCAATCCGGAAGTCGTGCGCTGGGCCGATCGCGTGCTCGGCTGCCCCTTGCGCGACCACTACGGCCAGACCGAAATGGGCATGATGGCGAACGACCACCATGGCCTGAGGCAGGCGAGCAAGCCCGGTTCGGCGGGCCTCGCCATGCCGGGCTACGACCTCGAAGTGCTCGACGAGTCGCTGCGGCCGGCGCCGCGCGGCGCGGTCGGCGTCCTGGCGGTGCGGCGCTCGCGTTCGCCCCTGTTCACCTTCGGCGGCTACTGGCGCGCGGAGACGCCGAGTTTTCGCGGCGACTGGTATCTGACCGGCGATACGATGCGCCAGGACGAGGACGGCCATTTCTTCTTCGTCGGCCGCAACGACGACATCATCACCTCCTCTGGCTATCGCATCGGGCCGTTCGACGTGGAGAGCGTGCTGATGGAGCATCCCGCCGTCGCGGAAGTGGCGGTGATCGGCAAGCCCGATCCCGAGCGCACCGAAATCGTCAAGGCCTTCGTCGTCCTCAGGGCGGGCCACGAGCCTGGCGAGGCGCTCGCCGCGGCGCTGCAGGGCCACGTGCGCGCCCGGCTTTCGCTGCACGCCTATCCGCGCGAAATCGCCTTCCTCGCCGAATTGCCGAAGACCCCGAGCGGCAAGGTGCAGCGCTATCTGCTGCGCCAGCGCGCGTGAGACATCCCCCGAGCCGCGATGAAGGAACCGACGCCGTGACCAGAACCCGAGGCCGATCGTGACCGCCCTCACCCATGTCGGCGCCGCGGGCGAGGCGCGGATGGTCGACGTCTCCGGCAAGGCGGACACGGCGCGCATGGCGATCGCCGAGGGCCGCATCGTCATGGCCGCGCCGACGCTGGCGCTGATCCTTTCGGGCGACGCGAAGAAGGGCGACGTGCTGGGCGCCGCGCGCATCGCGGGGATCATGGCGGCCAAGCGGACGCACGAACTCATCCCGCTGTGCCACCCCCTGCTGCTGACCAGGATCGCGGTCGAAATCGCCCCCGATGCGGCGCTGCCGGGCCTTCGCGTGCGCGCCGAGGTCAAGACGCGCGGGCAGACCGGCGTCGAGATGGAGGCGCTCACCGCCGTCTCGATCGCCTGCCTGACGATCTACGACATGGCCAAGGCGGTCGATCGCGGCATGCGGATCGAAGGCGTCCGGCTGCTGGAGAAGAGCGGCGGCGCGTCGGGCGCCTGGCGCGCGCCGGAGGGTGATCCATGAGCGCCGCCGGGATGATTTCGGTCGCCGAGGCTCTGGGCCGCGTCCTCGCCTCGGCGCCGCGTCCGGTCGGAACGGAGACGGTCGCGCTCGAGGCCGCGCTCGGCCGCACGCTCGCGCACGACCTTCACGCGCTGCGCACGCAGCCGCCGTTCGCCAATTCGGCGATGGACGGCTACGCCTTGCGCGCCGCCGACACGCGCGATTCGCCCGCGCGGCTGCGCGTAATCGGCGAATCGGCGGCGGGCCGGGCCTTCCCCGGCGCGCTCGGCCCCGGCGAGGCCGTGCGCATCTTCACCGGCGCGCCGATGCCTGCGGGCGCCGACGCCGTCCTGATCCAGGAGAACGCGACGCGCGAGGGCGATTTCGTCGTCGCCCGGTCGATCGAGACGCCGGGCCACAACGTGCGGGACGCCGGCATCGATTTCGTCGAGGCGGAGCCCCTGCTGACCGCCGGGCGGCGGCTCACGCCGCGCGACCTCGCGCTGGCGGCAGCCGCCAATCACGCGCGACTCGCCGTCAGGCCGCGGCCGCGGGTGGCGGTGCTGGCGACCGGCGACGAGCTCGTGGCGCCGGGGGCGGCGCTGGGCCCCGCCCAGATCGTCGCCTCCAACAATTACGCGATCGCCGGAATCGTCGCGGCGAACGGCGGCGAACCGGTCGATCTCGGCATCGCGGCCGACCAGATGGGCGCGCTCGCGCACAGCTTCCGGCGCGCGCGGGAAGTCGAGGCCGACGTGCTCGTCACCCTCGGCGGCGCCTCGGTGGGAGACTACGACCTCGTCCAGCAGGCGCTGGTGGACGCGGGGCTCGAGCTCGGCTTCTGGCGCATCGCGATGCGGCCCGGCAAGCCGCTGATGCAGGGGCGCCTCGGCGCCATGCGCGTGCTCGGCCTGCCCGGCAATCCCGTCTCGTCGGTCGTCTGCGCGATCCTGTTCCTGGCGCCGCTGCTGCGCGCGATGGTCGGCGACCCCCTCGCCGGCGCCGACGCCAGCGAGCCCGCCGTCCTCGGCGCCGAAGTCGGCCCGAACGATCTCAGGCAGGATTATCTGCGCGCGCGCCTGACGCGCGAGTCCGACGGCGTCCTGATCGCGACGCCGTTCGCGAATCAGGATTCCTCGCTGGTCAAGATTCTCGCGCGCGCCCAGTGCCTGGTCATCCGCGCGCCCCGCGCGGCCGCCGCCGAACGAGGCGAGGCTTGCCGGATCCTGCGGCTCGAGGGATCGGGGTCGTGAGGCGCACCGGGCCTCAGGCGCACGAGGGAATATTCGGGCTCGCCTGGGCATCGCCGGCTAGCGTCGCCGCGGCTCCGCAGTCGCCGGATCGCGCGGATCGCGAAACCGAAAAATTACGGTTCCGGGCCGCCCCTCGCGCGTGAACGGGAGTATAGTGACTCGCGGTTCCCGGGGGTCGACCGAAAGGTCTCGCCTCGCTCGGCGTCGGCGGGCGAAGAAGCGAACCGGGGCCCCGACGAGACCTTCGACCGTTGCCGACCGCCCCGTGTCCGAACGGCAGGAGCGAAGCTCGAAAGGGACCGGCGATGAACGCCCATTCGGACAAGCCTCGAGAAACCAGGAAGCAGCCGGCGGCTGACGCCGCCGCCCGGCAATCGGGCTCCGCGGAAGCGCCGTTTCAGTTTGCCGGCGAGCGCGCCGAAGACATCCGGATCCGAGAATTACGGGCGCTGGCCCCCGAGAGCCCGCTGAACGCGCAACTTCGGTCGATCAGGCAATTGGTGAAAACCTCGCCGCAAGTCAAACAGGCGGCTCAATTGCAGGCGCTGGTCGCTCGATCGCCACGGGTGCAGGAATTCGCGCAATTGCAGGCGCTCGTCGACCCTTTCCTCGCCAGCCCCGCGAACCCGATCCAGAGGGAAAGAAGCCGGCGGATCGTCGGCTTCGATCCCGCCGCGACCGAAATGTCGCCGGAAGCGGCGGAGCGCGCGCTGCCGGAGATCGTCCAAAGGAAAATAGACGCTGGCAAGTTCAACGTCGTCGGAGAAAATCACTCCCAATATACCAGCGTGGCCCGCGAGACCGAGGCGCGGAAAGTAACCACGATTTTCGGCCAGGGCGCCTATCATACCGAAGATTCGTTCTCCGCCATCCCGAATGTCGCGGCCGAAGGAAGAACCGAGGAAGAAAAGGATCTGCTGCAAACCTTCGCCTCCAAAGCCGATCCGCCGTACTATGCGATAACCCAGGGTTTGTCGTTCATAATTCAATGGTGCACCGACTATAAGTCCTTCCCGGCGGACCGGAGGCTGTTGGTCTTGATCAACGCGGCCCAGGCCCGGATCGAGACGGAAATGGAGCGCGAACCGCTGAAGAAAGTCGAGGGGTCAAAAGAGGAGAGCGATTTCGTGCTCGCGCACGACAGCCTGCTCGCCCGGTTCGAGCGCATCGACGATCCCAAGTACCCGCGAGAGAATCTGGTCGGCGACCCCTATTTCGAATACGGCGAGCTCGGCAGGCCCAACAGGGATCTCGGCCAGGAGGTCGTGGCGGGGGTGGCGGAACTGAAATCGGCCTGCGAGGCGTATCTGCTGAAAATCCACACCGCATACGCAAAGGCGAAGGCCGAGTTCGAGCAGTTCATGGGCATCAACCCGGACGACAATCTGATCAAGAAGCGGTCGGTGACGATGGGGTTCCACGCCGGGATTCATTCCATGCTGGGGAAGAAAGGCGTCCTGAAAGTCGGGGAATACCATCTGGCCGATTTCGCAAAAATGGATCTCGGGGACGCGACGCTCAGCGCGAACGAGGAACTGCAGAAGTTCCTGCAAGAAAACACGCCCGCGCTGAACACCGGCCAGTTGAAATCAGCGGACGGCGCCGGAGCCGGGAGCGCGCAGCGCGCGCGATCGCCCACGCCGACCAAGGCGGGCTCGACCGGATTGCCCGTCGACCTGAAATCCGGAATCGAGGCTTTGTCCGGTCAGTCCATGGACGGGGTCGAGGTGCATTACAATTCGGCCAGGCCCGCGCAGTTGAACGCCCTCGCCTTTGCGCAAGGGACGGACATTCATGTCGCCCCGGGGCGGGAACGCCACCTGCCGCATGAAGCCTGGCACGTCGTCCAGCAGGCGCAAGGCCGGGTCCGGCCGATGGCGAAGACGATCGACGGCGTCGGGATCAACGACGACCCGGCGCTGGAGAGCGAAGCCGACGCGATGGGCGGGAAGGCGATGCAGCTCAGGCGATCGGTGAACGACAGCCTGACGGAGGCGACGGCGCCAGCCGCCGCGGCCCGACGATCGGCAACCCCTGGCCAGCCCGTACAACGGCTGTCGGACATAGAGCCCGCCGATTGGATCGAGCAACTCAGGAATCGGGAAGAGCTTAGGACTTTTCCGCGGTTCCAGGCCATTGCCGTGATCGCAAGTTCGGAAAATCCTGACGCGGAGGCATTGGAAGAGGCGATCACGCATCTCGGCGAAGCCGTGCTGGCCGATCACACGGACATCGCAAAAGTCTACGCGGCGATAGCGCGATATTTCCCCGAGGGCTATCTGACGTTGGAAGACGTCGCCAAGGTGAAGACTTACAATTTCGACGGTCCCGTCGTGTTCACCGCCGAGAACGTGATGTCGTGGCTGCGGCTTGCGTCCGGAGAAGGAACGGTCGACGATCTCCGCTACATTCATCACGAGATATACGAGATCAAGCAGATCGAGAAAAAAAAGGGCGGTCCGGAAATCATAAAAGACAAGGAACCGGGCGAATCGTGGGGCGATTTCTACGAACCGGCGCACGGCGCCGCGCTCATGGTCGAGATCCGTTTCCTGACCCATGCGATCAACCTGATCTACCATAAGAATTACACGTGGCAGCAGGTCGCAGCCTCCGACCTCGAACGACGGGAAGAATTCTTGTCGGCTCTCTACGGCGCTGACGGCAAGGAGACGCCCTTGGACAAAAAGCTATTCCCGGACATGGACCAGGTGAGAAAGGACTACGGAAAATTCATCGACCCGGAACTCAGCCGATTGCTCACCGAGCTCAAGAACAAGCGCCTCGGGTCTAACAAGGACTAGGTGATGACCCACGTCCGGCGCTGCCGGCGCGGTATCCGCCGACGCGCCGGCCCCGTCAGGGCAGCTGCGGATGCGTCGGAGCGCCTTCGGCGCCCCCTGCCCCCGCCGTCAGGAGCTCGAGGGATAGTTCGGGCTCTCCCGAGTGATCGCAACGTCGTGGACATGGCTCTCCTTCAGCGCGGCCGACGAGATGCGCATGAACTGCGCCTTGGCCTGCAATTCCGCGATGTCGCGGGCGCCGACATAGCCCATCGCAGCGCGCAGGCCGCCCGCCAGCTGGTGGATGATCGCGCCGACCGGGCCCCGATAGGGCACCTGGCCCTCGACGCCCTCCGGGACCAGCTTCATCATATCCTTGATGTCCTGCTGGAAATAGCGGTCTGCAGAGCCTTGCGCCATCGCGCCGAGCGAGCCCATGCCGCGATAGGTCTTGTACGAGCGGCCCTGGTAGAGGAACACTTCGCCCGGGCTCTCGTCGGTGCCCGCCAGCAGCGAGCCGATCATGACGCAATCGGCGCCCGCGGCGATCGCCTTGGCGAGATCGCCGGAATATTTGATGCCGCCGTCGCCGATGACCGGCACGTCGGCGGCGCGCGCCGCCTCCGCCGCCTCCATGATCGCAGTCAACTGCGGTACGCCGACGCCCGCCACGATGCGGGTCGTGCAGATCGAGCCCGGGCCGATGCCGACTTTGATCGCGTCGGCGCCGGCGTCGATCAGCGCCTGCGCGCCCTCGCGCGTGGCGACGTTGCCGGCGATGATCGAAACCTTGTTGGTCGCGCGCTTGACCCGCCGGACCTGCTCCAGAACCTGTTCGGAATGACCGTGGGCGGTGTCGACGACGAGGCAGTCGACGCCGGCCGCCATCAGCAGTTCGGCGCGGGCGAAGCCCTTGTCGCCGACGGTGGTGGCGGCGGCGACGCGCAGGCGTCCCTCGCCGTCCTTGGCGGCGTGCGGATGCTGGGTCGCCTTCTCGATGTCCTTGACCGTGATGAGGCCGACGCAATGGCCGTCCTCGTCGACGACGACCAGCTTCTCGATCCGCCGCTGGTGCAGAAGCCGGCGCGCCTCCTCCTTGCCGACGCCCTCGCGGACGGTGACGACGTCACGGGTCATGAGTTCGTCGACCCGCTGGCGCGGATCGTCGGCGAACCGCACGTCACGGTTGGTGACGATGCCGACGAGCCGGGCGGGCTTGCCGTTGGCGCCGCGCTCGACCACGGGAACCCCCGAAATCGCGCTGCGCCGCATCAACGCGAGCGCGTCGGCGAGCGTGGCGTCGGGAAAGATCGTGATGGGATCGACGACCATGCCGCTCTCGAAGCGCTTGACCTTGCGCACCTCCTCGGCCTGATCCTCGGGCGACAGATTCCGGTGGATGACGCCGATGCCGCCCGCCTGCGCCATCGCCACGGCGAGGCGCGCCTCGGTGACCGTATCCATCGCGGAGGAGACGATCGGCGCATTGAGGCGGATCGAACGAGTCAGCCGCGCGCCGATGTCGACCTGGCTCGGCATGACCGCGCTATGGCCCGGCCGCAACAGCACGTCGTCGAAAGCCAGGCCCTCGGCGAATTCGAAATTCACGATGGTCGCCATGGCGGATCCTTTCGTTGGCGCGCCCGCCGGATCGAAATCGCGGGCGCATCGAGGCCGGGCCTCGCCGCGTGGCACGGGCTGTTAACACGCGCCCGAGCGCGCGAACAGGGCGCCAAGCCGCGGCCGTTCAACGCTTCGTGACCGACGCCGCCGGCCGGCGCAAGACCGGCGCGCCGATTGACGTTGCCTGCCCGGCGGCGCGGCGCCACAAGGGGGCGCCGCACCCGCATTCGAGCCCGCATGCGCCCCGCCGTCCTGACCCCGTTCATCATTGCGACCGCCCTGTTCATGGAGAACATGGACGGGACCGTGCTTTCGACTTCGCTGCCGGCGATCGCCGCCGACCTGCATCAGGACCCTATCGTGCTGAAGCTGGCGCTGACCGCCTACATGCTGACGCTCGCGGTGTTCATCCCGGCCAGCGGATGGGTTGCGGACCGGTTCGGCGCGCGCACCGTCTTCTGCTCGGCGATCGCGACCTTCACGCTCGGCTCGATCCTGTGCGGCGCGTCGGGATCGCTGTTGGGGCTGATCGGGGCGCGCGTGTTTCAGGGGCTCGGCGGCGCCATGATGGTGCCGGTCGGCCGGCTCGTCCTCCTGCGCAGCGTCGAGAAGAGCGATCTGGTGCGCGCGCTCGCCTATCTGACGATTCCCGCGATGATCGGGCCGGTGGTCGGGCCGCCGCTCGGCGGCTTCATCACGACCTATTTCCACTGGCGCTGGATCTTCTGGATCAACGTGCCGATCGGCGCGCTCGGCATCGGCCTCGCGCTGGCCTTCATCGACAACCTGCGCGAGCAGCAGGTCGCGCGCTTCGACTTCCGCGGCTTCTTCCTCTCGGGCGCCGGCCTCGCCACGTTCATCTTCGGCCTGACTCTGATCGGGCGCGGCCTGGTGCCGGCGCCCGTCGACGCCGCGCTGATCGCGCTCGGGCTGGCGCTGCTGGTCGCCTATGTCAGCCATGCGCGGCGCGATCCCAATGCGATCCTCGACCTCGGCCTGTTGCGGACGCCGACCTTCTTCGCCAGCGCGGTCGGCGGCTTCATCTTCCGCATCGGCATCGGCGCCATCCCGTTCCTGCTGCCGCTGATGCTGCAGCTCGGCTTCGGCCTGACGCCCTTCGCTTCGGGATCGCTGACCTTCGCGGCCGCCGCCGGCGCGATGGCGATGAAGTTCTCGGCGAGTGCGATCCTGCGCCGGTTCGGCTTCCGGCGCGTGCTGATCGCCACCGCGCTGATCAGCGCCGTTTTCCTTGCGTCCTATGGCCTGTTCACGGCGTCGACGCCGGTATGGGCGATCCTGGCGCTGTTGCTGCTGGGCGGATTTTTCCGCTCGCTGGAGTTCACCGCGCTCAACGCGATCGCCTACGCCGACATCGCCCCGGCCAAGATGAGCCGCGCGACCAGCTTCTCCAGCGTTTCACAGCAGATGTCGCAGACCGTCGGGGTCGCGGCCGGCGCGGCGGCGATCGAATCGATCCAGGCCTTCTACGGCGACGCCGGGCTCGCCGCGCGCGATTTCGGCGGCGCCTTCTTCGTCGTGGCCCTGATCTCGGTCTCCTCGATCCTCGTCTTCCTGCGGCTTGCGCCCGACGCGGGCGCGGAAGTGTCGGGGCGCAAGGCCGCCACGCTCGACAGCGCCCCGGCGGCGGCGGAGTAGCCCGTGTGCTACCGCCGCGGCGCGCCGCCGCGGTACCCCGTCGCCAGAACATAGAGTTCCGCGCTGCCCGCGCGGCTCGCCTTCGGCTTGAGGTGGCGCACGGTCGCGAAATCGCGCTTGAGGCCGGCGAGCAATTCGCCCTCCGTGCCGCCATGCAGCACCTTGGCGAGAAAGAAGCCGCCGGGCGCGAGCGCGGCGCGCGCGAAATCGGCCGCCAGTTCCGCCAGGCCGACGATGCGCAGGTGGTCGGTCTTGCGATGCCCGGTCGCGTTGGCCGCCATGTCGGACATGACGCCGTCGGCGGGGCCGCCGAGCATCGCGGTAAGCCGCGCCGGCGCGTCGGGATCGTGGAAGTCCATCACCGCGAATTCGACGCCCTCGATCGGATCGATCGCGAGCAGGTCGATGCCGACCACCCTGCCCCTGCCCTCGGCCGCGCCGACGCCGCGGGCGGCGATCTGCGACCAGCCGCCGGGCGCCGCGCCGAGATCGACGATGCGCTTGCCCTGCCCGAACAGGTCGTATTTCTCCGCGATCTCGATCAGTTTGTAGGCGGCGCGCGAGCGATAGCCGTCGCGTCTGGCCTGGGCGACGAAGGGGTCGTTGAGCTGGCGCTGGAGCCAGAGCGTAGAGGACAGGCTTCGCTTCCTGGCGGTCCGCACCTTCGTCTTGAGCGAACGGCCGCCCTCGTGGCCGGACCGGCCGCGCGGGCCGCCGGCCATCGTTCAGTGCCCCCTCGGGTCGGCGCCGGCGAGGCCACGATCGGCGCTCATCAATTGCGTCAGCATGCCTTCGCGAAGGCCGCGATCGGCGATCCGGATGCGCTCGGCGGGAAAGCGCCGGCGGATCGCCTCCAGAATCGCACAGCCGGCGAGCACGAGGTCGGCGCGCTCCTGGCCGATGCAAGGGTTGGCCGAGCGCTGGGCGTAGGTCATTGCGCGCAGACGCCGGATCGTCGCATCCACCTCGCCCCGGGTCAGCCAGAGCCCGTCGATCTGCCGGCGGTCATAGCGCGTCAGATTGAGGTGGACCCCTGCGATCGTCGTGACGGTTCCAGAGGTGCCGAGCAGGTGGAAATGCCCGCAGCGCGTCTCGTCCGCAACCCGCGCCGCAAAAGGCGCGAGCCGGTCGCCGACGTAGTCGATCATCGCCCCGAAGGTCTCATCGTCGACTTCTTGGCCGCCGAACTTCTCGGCGAGCGTGACGACGCCCAGGCGAAGCGAGTCCCAGGCGCGGATTCGCTGGCTCGTCGAGTCCGCCCCGCCTCCCGCGCCGGGACGGCCTGGCCCGGACAGCCAGACGATCTCGGATGATCCGCCGCCGATGTCGAACAGCACGATCGAGCGCGCGTCGCGATCGGCGAGCGCGCAGCAACCGGCCGCGGCCAGATGCGCCTCGGTCTCGCGATCGACGATCTCGAGCTGGATGCCGAGCCGATCGCGCACCTGGTCGAGGAATTGAGGGCCGTTGGCCGCCGCGCGGCACGCCTCGGTCGCGATCATCCGCGCGCGCCCGACGCCGTGCGCGCGCATCTTGTCGCGGCAGACGGTCAGCGCGCCGATCGTGCGCGCGATCGCCGCCTCGTTGAGCCGGCCCGTCTGCGACAGGCCCTCGCCGAGCCTGACGATGCGCGAAAACGAATCGATGACGCGAAAGCCGTCAGGGGTCGGCCTGGCGATCAGGAGCCGGCAATTGTTGGTGCCGAGATCCAGCGCGGCGTAAGGGCCGCGCGGCGCGCGGCGAACCGGCGCGCCGACGCGGTCCATGCCGAGCGCCCGAATCGGCGCCGACCCGAGGGGCGTGCCGAACGGCAAGATGCCAGCCACGCGCGAACTCCTGGCGCCCGGAACGGCCTTCGTCCGGGCGAACTTTCGCTGCAATTCTAACCAGCCGGGCTCAGGATGCAATGCGGTTCGGCGGTCCCGGGCTCAGGGTGCGAAAATCGGGTGCCTGACGGTGTCGCCCGGCTTCAGGCCGATCCGCGCCGCGACGCCGGCGTTCACTTCGAGAACCGCCCAGCAGGGACCGCCGGAAGGGATCAACCGCTCCGACAGCGGCTCGGCGTCGGGGCTGATCCGGGTCACCCTTCCGACTCTAGAAATAAAGATCATATCAAGAGGAATGAATGTGTTTTTCATCCAGAACATCACCGGTTCCTCCCGCGCGAAGTCAAACAGCATTCCGCGATCGGGCGGGAGGAAGCGACGATACATCAGGCCCTTCTCCCGCTCGGCCGGGTCGTTCGCGAGTTCGACCGAGAAAACATGGACGCCGCTCGCCGTGACGAGCTCGAGCTTGTCGAGCGCCTGAGCGGCGGCCGGGACGCGCAGGCCACCGGACAGGGCCAGCCAGACAACGAGCGCGACCGAGGCGCAAGTTCGCCAGACGCCGCCGCCTGATGAGCGATTCCAAGGGATCGACACGACTCACGCACCCTTTCGCCCAAACCGCGAATCTCCCCTCCGCGGATGACGCCCGCTCCTCGTCAGCGGCAATTGTCAGGGCCGATGAGCCATCCGGGATGGGAAGGAAGCAGAATTCCGCACCGCCGGAGCGGGTCAGTGCGACGACAGGAGTCTGGATCCTTCGAGCGGCCGCACCTCGGCCGCCATCAGACCTTTCGGCCCCGGGCCGAACCGCGCGAGCAGCGAGTCGCCCGGCTTGACGTCCGCGAACCCGTAGCGACGCAGAGTCTCCATATGGACGAATATGTCCTCGGTGCCTTCGCCGCGCGAAAGGAAGCCGAAGCCCCGGACGCGGTTGAACCATTTGACGATGACGATTTCGAAGGCGCCGACCTCCGTCACCTGCACATGGGTCCGGGCGGGGGCCAGCTGCGTGGGGTGGATCGGCTCGCCCGCCTCGACCGAAAGCACGCGAAAGACCTGCAGACCGCGTTCGCCGCGGGTCGCTTCGGCGACGACGCGGGCCCCCTCGTGAATCGACTGGAACCCGTCCCGGCGCAAGACGGTGACATGCAGCAGCACGTCGGGTTCGCCGCTATCGGGTATTATGAAGCCATAGCCCTTGGAGACGTCGAACCATTTCACCCGGCCGGCGATCTCGACGAGGGAAACGCGTTGCCCGTCATCCGAAACGCCAGGCGCCTCGCTGCCTGTCTCAACTTGAGATTTCGAACCGTTCGCGCTCAATTTGCCGGCTCCCCCTAATGAAAACAACATCGCCCTGCGGACAATCATTTGATCGAGGAAAAGATTCGGTGACGCGCATCCAAAAACCGGATTCGCAATTGGAGGCGCGGCGGCGGTGGCTCCCCGCTCGTCCCCGCGCAAGGCTTCCCTCACGCAAAACGCAGTTCCGTCAATCCCATCGACGCACTCCCACCGCGAAGCGTGCCAGAGGCAGGTGATTCTCTCATGGTTAAGATAGCAAAACGTCGCGGCCGACACAGTAAAATCTTCGCCAGCGTGTGAAACCTTGTGGACAGCAGCGCCGCGATATGGGGGAGCGGCGTCGCGATCGACCAAGCAACCGAAACGCCCGGGAGGACGAAAGGGTTCCGCCGGCGCACGCGACTGGTCGCTGCCGTCGCGCCGGCGAATCGGGAGACTGTTCGTAAAAAATCGAGCGTCGCCGCCCCGGCCGGCTGCCGACGGCGCCGCCGGCGGAGGGCGGGAGCGCGCGGCCGCCGCTGGGCGGCGCGCTATTCGACTTCGTCTTCGGGCTCGGGCGGCGGCGCCATGCCCTCGAGGCCACGCAACAGATCCTCCTCGGTCATGCGGTCGAACTGGGCCTCGCCCGTCGCGTCAACCTGGCCGATGAAGGCGTTATTGACCATGGGCGGCGCCGCTTCCGCCTCGGGTTCGTCAATCTCGACGTGCTTCTGCAGGGAATGAATGAGGTCTTCCTTGAGGTCGCCGGGAGACAGATGCGCATCGGCGATCTCGCGCAGCGCAACCACCGGATTCTTGTCATTGTCGCGCGGCACGGTGATCTGGGCGCCCGAGGATATCATTCTCGCCCGGTGGCTCGCCATCAAGACGAGATCGAATCGGTTCTCGATCTTGTCGATGCAATCCTCGACGGTGACGCGCGCCATGGCAACTCCTCGAAACGGTCCGCGATGAAGGGAATGGGCGGCTCCTACACCGCAAGGCGCGGGAAAGCAAGGAATTCCGGGCGCGCGCGCCTCAGCGCTCGGGAGGGCGGTCGATGCGCGCGCGCACCGAAGCGAACACGGCGTGGAACATCGCCGGCGTCAGCACCCCGGTGTTCGTGTTGTAGCGGGAGCAATGATAGCTGTCGAAGAGCGCCAAACGCCCGCCCGACAGCTCGTGAACCGCTCCGTGGCGGAAGGGGTGGCGCGCCAGGGGCAGGCCGAAGATTCGCAACGCGCTGTCGTGAGCGATGCGTCCGAGCGCGACGACGGCGCGCAGATCGTCAAGCCCGTCGATCGCGACCGCAAGGTAGCGCCGGCAGGTCGCGATCTCGAGCGGCGTCGGCTTGTTCTGCGGCGGCGCGCAACGCACGGCGTTGACGATCGCACAGTCCCGAAGCGCCAGCCCGTCGTCGGCGCGACGATCGTAGCCTCCCGTCGCGAAGCCGAAGCGTTGCAGTGTATCGTAGAGCAGATCGCCGGCGTAATCGCCCGTAAAGGGACGTCCGGTCCGATTCGCGCCGCGTAGCCCCGGCGCCAGTCCGATCACCAGCAGTCGAGCGTCATCGACGCCGAACGATTCGACTGGCGCATTGGCCCAATCGGGATAGGCGGCCCGATTGGCCCGCCGGTATGCGGCGAGCCGCGGGCAATCCTGACAATCGCGCGGAGCGCCGGCGTCGAACATCCCTTTACCGCAGGTTCCGGGTCGACGCCGTCGCGGCGCGACAGCGCCGACTATGCCCGAAACCGCGGTTGGGGCGATAGCGCCGGTTTCGCATCGCCGCCCAGACCCGACCGCGCGGCGCCGATCAATCGCCGGCGATTTCCTCGCCGGGTTGCACGAGATTGGCGACGATGGCCTGTGCCCGACGATGGTCGCCCTGACGCGCCCCCCGCTCGGCGCGCTCGCCAGGGTCGCGGCCGATGCGCGCGATCAAATGGCTGAGGTCGATGAATTCATCGGCCTGGCGACGGAGCTCGTCGGCGACCATCGGCGGCTGGGTCGCGATCGTCGAGACGACGGAAACGCGCACGCCCCGGCGCTGGATCGCCTCGACGAGGGAACGAAAATCGCCGTCGCCGGAAAACAGCACCATGTGATCGATATGGGCGGCCATCTCCATCGCGTTGACCGCCAGTTCGATATCCATGTTGCCTTTTACTTTCCGGCGCCCCGTGGAATCCACGAATTCCTTCGCAGCCTTGGTCACGACGGCATAGCCGTTGTAATCGAGCCAATCGACAAGCGGGCGGATCGACGAATATTCTTGGTCTTCGACCAGCGCTGTATAATAGAACGCCCTGATCAGCCGGCCTTTTCCTTGAAATTCACGGAGAAGTCGCTTGTAGTCGATATCGAAGCCGAGCGACTTGGCGCTCGCATAAAGATTTGCTCCGTCGATGAAGAGGGCGATCCGTTCCAGCTGCGACATTGTAATTGTCTCTTCTCTCGTTCGATTTCACTTGCCAGAAATGGTAAATAACAATGTGACCGTCGTCCGCGATCTCAATTGCGCCCGCGATCGCCGCCTTGGACTTGCGCCAATTCGCCTAAGCTTCCAGACCGGTCGAGCCGTTCATAACAGATTGCACTCTTTCGCTTATCAATTCTCAGCGGACGATGAAGTCAAGTGGACAGAGGGCGCCTGTTAATACATCATCAAATTATTGGTCTGTCGGCCCGCCGACATTGCCTGCGCCGCGCCACCGCGAGCGCCTCGGCGGCCGCGATCGCGGCGGCGACCGCGGGCACAACGGCGGTCCGAGATTCCGTCGCCGGGCGGCAAACGACCGGGGCGCGCGCGGCGCGCCGAAACCGCGCTCCGTCCGTCAGGGCCGGCCATCGTCGAACCCGCGCCCGGAGAGTTTCGCCCAAGCGGCAAATCGGTTAATTCACCGCGGCGTCTTTTCCAAGGCGCCAACAAAGGGATCGGGGAACGCCATGAAACTCGTGCGCTATGGAAAATCGGGGAAGGAAAAGCCGGGCCTCGTCGACGGCGCGGGCGCAATCCGCGATCTGAGCGAGGTGATCGCCGACCTCGGCGCCGACACGCTCTCGCCGAGGACGCTCGCGCGGCTCGCCAAGATCAAGCCCGACGCGCTGCCGCTCGTTCGCGGCAAGCCGAGGCTCGGCCCCTGCGTCGCCCATGTCGGCAATTTCATCGCCGTGGGGCTCAATTACGCCGACCATGCCGCCGAGACCGGCGCCGCCATACCCAAGGAGCCGATCCTGTTCAACAAGGCGCCGTCCTGCATCGTCGGACCCAACGACGACGTCGTCATTCCCAAGGGCTCGATCAAGACCGATTGGGAGGTCGAACTGGCGGTCGTCATCGGCAGCCGCGCGTCCTACATCGGGGAGAGCGAAGCGCTCGATCATGTCGCGGGCTTTTGTGTGTGCAATGACGTTTCGGAACGCGAATTCCAGACCGAGCGCTCGGGCCAGTGGATGAAGGGGAAGGGCTGCGCGACGTTCGGACCCCTGGGTCCGTGGCTCGTCACCAAGGACGAGATCGCCGACGTCCAGAAGCTCGACATGTGGCTCGACGTCAATGGCGAGCGCATGCAGAAGGGCTCGACCGCGACCATGATCTTCAATGTGCGCCAGCTGGTGTCCTATATCTCGCACTTCATGATCCTGGAGCCCGGCGACGTGATCACGACCGGCACGCCGCCCGGCGTCGGCCTCGGCATGAAGCCGCCGCGCTTTCTCAAGGCGGGCGACGTCGTTTCGCTGGGAATCGCCGGCCTCGGCGAGCAGGCCCAGCGGTTCGTCGCCTGGTCGAAGTCTGCTTGAATTCGCGCCGCACGGCCCCGCGCGATCGCGTCCTTCCCGCCATGAGAAAATAGTTGATGCGAGGGCTGAAATCGGTCACGGGGTTCGCGCTGGCGGCGCTCTACGGGGCGGCCTTCGTCGCCGTCTACCTGGACTATCGCAGTCATGTCGGCCAATGGTTCGCCGATCTCGGACTGATCATGATCGCCCTGCCGTTTGTGGCGACCATGCGGGCCCTGTCCGGCGGCGCCTTCGCCATGACCGGCGAGGACGGCGGGAAACTGCTGGCGGCCGCCGCCTTCTGCTGCCTGCTGGCCTTTGCGGTCGGCGCCACGCTCGAAGGGATCGTCAGGGCGGTTTTGCGCCGCCTGGGGCGTTCGGCCGCCCCGGGGCGCGCATCCAGGCGGTAGGCGGCGCCGGGACTTCCGGTGCGCCGACCAGGCGCAGCCCCGGGGGGGACGGCGGCGGAGGAAGCAGAGATGCGAAGGCTGCGTCGATGATCATGTCTGTGCCCGAAACCGCGCGCGCCCCGCCGGAGCGCCCCCGCGCCGCGCCCCGGCAAATCGCCGGCACGGCCGGCTCCCGCCGGCCGCGGCGGCGCGCATGACCCCAACTCCCACGGAGCCGGCCGGGGGCGCGGCGGGCCCGGCGATCGAATTCACCTACGTCGTCGCGGACTTCATCGCGTCCTACAAGCTCGCCGCGGCGCCGACCCGCCGGATCCGGCTTGTCGGCGCGCTCGGCGCGCTCGCGGTGGGCGCATTCCTGTTCGCGGTCGAAGACAGCCGGCTCGCGGCGCTCCTGATCTGGCTGCCCGCGCTCGCTGGCGCGGCGATCGGCGGTCTCCTCCAATGGGCGGTCTATGTCCCGTGGCGCGCGCGCCGAATCTATGGACGATATCCGCTCGCCGATCGTCCCCGCCGGTTCAGCCTCGAGCGCGAAGGGCTGCGGATCGGCAGCGAACGCGGAGAGATCCTCATGTCATGGAGGGACTTCACGCGCTGGCGCGCCAATGGCGAGACCATCCTGCTCTATACGTCGCCGGGCGGCGCGTTCGTGCCGGTCCCCGCGCGCCTGGCGGCGCTCGGCTTTCCAATCGAGGCTCTGGAAGCCGCGCTCACGCGCGAGCTGGGTCCCGCGCGTCGTTGAGACGGGCGCAAGGCGAATATGCGCCGCCTTTTCCCCGCGGCCCCGCGAATCCGCCTTCAAAGTTCGAGCATCAGCCTCAGGTTCTGGACCGCCGCGCTCGAGGCGCCCTTGCCGAGATTGTCGAGCTGGGCGACCAGCACCGCCTGCCGGCGCGCCTCATTGGCGTAGACATGCAGGTGCAGATCGTTGGTGCCGTTGAGCGAGAGCGCGTCGAGCCTGCCCCGTTCATGCGCGGCGTCCCCGGGACCCAGCACGCGCACGATCCGGCTGCCCGCATAGTGGCTGGCAAGCGCCGCGGCGAGGTCGGCGCCGCGGGGCTTGCCGGGCAGCGCGTCGAGCGCGAGCGGAACGCTGACCAGCATCCCCTGCTCGAAATTGCCGACCGAGGGGACGAATATCGGCCGCGCGGCCAGGCCGGAATAGGCGACGATCTCGGGCATGTGCTTGTGTTCGAGATCGAGGCCGTAGAGCTCGAAGGCGGGCGCGGCGCCGCGCCGGTGCGACTCGGTCATCGCCTTGCCGCCGCCCGAATAGCCGCTGACGGCGTTGATCGAGATCGGAAAATCGGGCGCGATCAGCCCGGCGCCGACCAGAGGGCGCACAAGCGCGATCGCGCCGGTGGCATAGCAACCCGGATTGGACACCTTGCGCGCGCGCGCGATCGCCGCGCCCTGCCCCGGCGCCATCTCGGGAAATCCGTAGGTCCAGCCCGCGGCGACCCTGTGCGCCGAGGAGGCGTCGATCACCCGCGGTCCCGCGGCGCCCATCGCCTCGATCAGCGCCGCGGTCTCCCGCGCCGCCTCATCCGGCAGGCACAGGATGGCGACATCGATTTCAGCGAGCAACCGGGCCTTCGCCTCAGGATCCTTGCGCGCCTCCTGCGGCAGGCCGCGCTGGACGATCCCCGCCACCGCCGCGAGCTTGTCGCGGATTTGCAGCCCGGTCGTTCCCGATTCGCCGTCGATGAAAATGGTGGCGGTCATGATGGTGTCGATCTCCGGAGCATGGCCGGCGCCGCGATCGCGTCCCGCCGCTACTTGTTGGCGGTCGCGGCGATATCGAGCCCGCCGATCAGCGTCGTGGGATCGCCGATGCCGGCCGCGTCCGAAAACTTGAACGTTCCGCTCTTGGGCCGCACGGCGATCGTCAGATTCGCGGGCGCGGCGACGAATTTCTGCGCCTCCGCCGCGACCTTGAGAGCGGCGGGACCGCCGCCGAGCAGCGCCGGCAGCATCAGCCCCGCAGCCGCGATCCACTGCTGTCTGACGCTTTCGGGCGTCGTCTTCTGTTGCGCGGCGAAATAGGCGAGCGCCTTCTCGAAAATCCCCGCATTGACGAATTTGAACTCGATCGCAGTGATGGCCCCGGCGGCGAGCGCGGTCGCGCGCGCGTCGGCGTCCGATCCGAACAGGGCGGGATCGATATCGGCGAATTCCGCCTTCAGTCCGATCGCGCCGGCGTTGGCGCCGTCGATCGTGAAGTCGACCACCGACAGCTTCTTTGCGCCGGAGTCGTAGTGGGCGACGAACCGCACGCTCAGCGAAACCTGGGAATAACCGAACGGCGCGAGGCTGTTGGCGACATCCGACCCCTTCGAGGGCTCGACGACGAGGTTCTTCAGGATGATCGCGCTCTCCTTGAACGAGGCGCCCTCGTACTCGTTGTGGATCTCGATCGAATCCAGCGCGATCCGAATCGTCTTGTCGGGCCCGGCCTCCTTCTCCGGCGCCGCAATGTCGACGGCCGTCCAGGCGAAGTGGCCGACGCGGGTCATCTGCGACAGGCGCGTGGGATCCTTCGCCGCGCCGAGCGCTTCGGCCAGATCGGCGTTCTCCAGCGCCAGGGCGCCCGTCTTCACGCGCCACGGACCGTCATCGTCGACCCCGGCGCCGTCGAGCCCGGAAAATCCGAACCTCCCGATCCTGCCGGAATCGATGCCGCTGCCGGTGACGTCGTGGATATGCACGACCCCGCCGCTCTTGCGCGCGATTTCGATGCTGGGAATCGACAATTCGGCGACCTTCATCTTCTGCAGGAGGGCGGTTTCGTCGTCGGAGGACGTGCCGGGAGTCAGCAATTGGGCGATTTCGTCCCGGCTGAGATTGGTCCCCTTGAAGTCCGCGCGCTCGATCGTGATGACGTCGCCGTCCTTCGATGTCGCGGTGAAGTGGTCGAGAATGACTTCGTCGTCCTGTCCGACCGGCCAGGCGCCGGCGGCGCCGGCGAAAGCCGCGCAGGCGAAAGCGACGGACAGGACGAGCAGGCCGAGGGGCGCCGATGGCGTGAGGAGGCGTCTGAGGTCGCCGAGCATGAAGGGACTCCCCGTAGAGCCGAACCGCCGCAGCGGACCCGCGCAGGGCCCCGCGCGGCGTCGCTACGCTCCGGCGCGCTCGTGCGAGCGCGCGGCCGCGAAGATGCCCGAAGAGCGGCCGCGTGTCGATGGACTGGCGACGTCGCGTGAGCATTCCGGCGTCGGCGCGCAACCGAACGGGCCAGCGCGGCCGCGCTGCGAACGACCGGAACCGTCGAAGCGTCAGCGCTTGGAGAACTGGAAGCTCGCGCGCGCCTTCTTGTGTCCGTATTTCTTGCGCTCGACGACACGCGAGTCGCGGGTGAGAAAGCCCTCTTTCTTGAGCGCCCCGCGCAGATCGGGTTCGTAATGGGTCAACGCCTTCGACAGACCGTGGCGCACCGCCCCCGCCTGGCCGGACAGGCCGCCGCCGGCGACCGTGATCATCAGATCGTACTGCGCGAGCCGGTTGGCGACGACGAGCGGCTGGTTGAGGATCATCCGCAGGACGGGACGCGCGAAATAGACGTCGAGCGGGCGCCCGTTGACGGTGACGGCCCCCTTGCCCGGCTTGATCCAGACGCGGGCGACCGCGTTCTTGCGCTTGCCCGTCGCGTAGGCGCGGCCCTGCTTGTCGAGCTTCTGCACGTAATGGGGCGCGTCCGGGGCGGGCGCGGCCTCCGATCCCTTGAGGTCGGCGAGCGACGATAGTGTTTCGGCCATTTGTGTCAGACGCTCCGGGTGTTCTTGGCGTTGAGCCTGGCGACGTCGAACGGGATCGGCGTCTGGGCGGCGTGCGGATGGTCGGGACCCTTGTAGACGCGCAGGTTGCTGAACTGCTGGCGCCCGAGCGGGCCGCGCGGGAGCATGCGCTCGACCGCTTTTTCGACGATGCGCTCGGGGAATTTTCCTTCGAGGATCGACTTGGCGGACCGCTCCTTGATTCCGCCGATATAGCCCGTGTAGTGGTAATAGACCTTCTTGTCGCGCTTGCGGCCGGTCAGGACGACCTTTTCCGCGTTGATGACGATGACATTGTCGCCATCGTCGATATGAGGCGTGAAGGAGGGCTTGTGCTTGCCGCGCAGCCGCATGGCGACGATCGTCGCCAGGCGCCCGACGACGAGGCCCTCGGCGTCGATCAGCAGCCATTTCTTCTCGACATCGGCCGTCTTGGTCGAATGGGTCTTCCCGAACATGAAGCAAAAATCCATGAAACAGAGCCGCGCGCCGCCGAGGCGCGCCGGAGCGGAGCGGGCTTATAGGACGCGGACGACGCGCGCGTCAATGCGAAATCGCTCGCGTGAGCGCCGCTCAGCCCTTGAAAACCGGGGCGCCCGGATGCACGGTATCATGATACCGCTCAGGTTTCGCCGCGCGGCGGGATCGAATAGGTGCCGGTGGCGTGAGCGACGATGGCGGCGGCGCCGACCGAGGTCATCGTCACTTCGCCAACCGCAAGCCGCTTTCCGAGCTTCAGCAGCCGCGCCTCGCCGATCAGGTCGGCGGGATTCGGCTTGCGGAGGAAATTGATGTTGAGATTGGTGGTGACCGCGAGTTTGACCGCCCCGAGCTGCGCCAGGATCGCCACATAGAGTGCGACATCGGCGAGCGCGAACACGGTCGGCCCGGAGATCGTGCCGCCCGGGCGCAGATGCTCGGCGCGGCAGAGCAGGCGTAGCCGCGCGCTCATCGGCCCGACCGCCTCGATCGCAAAATTGTGGCCGATGCCGATCTGCGGAAATTCGGCGGCGAGATAGGCCGAGAGTTCCTCGGCGTCGAAGGAGAGCGGCGTTTCGTGGCGGGCCATCGGATTTCTCTTGGGATTGCCGCCGCAGGCATAGCGGCAAGTCCGGCCCGACGCCATGGCGCCCGACTCGATTCGTCGCGGAACCGGCCCCGGTCGCTCCACCGCGGCGGGCTCTCGATCGACGACTGAACGAAGCAGCGTGGCGGACACAAATCCCGATGGCCGCCCCGACGGGAGCGATATCGTCGAGACGCGCCCAAACGTCGGCCGCGCCGGAACGCTTTATCGGTTGCTTGCCGCTGCGCGAGGGAGGACAATTGCCGCCATGAGCCCGCTTCATCGCCACGGCGCCGCCGCCGTCGTTCGCCGCAGCGACGCCGGCGGGGTCGCGACCCTCACGCTCGACGATCCCGCCTCGCGCAACGCCCTGTCGCTGGCGATGATCCAGGCGCTGAGCGATGCGCTCGCCGCGCTCGCGGAAGACGGGGCCGTGCGCGTGGTCGTCCTCGCCGCCGACGGGCCGGTCTTTTCCTCCGGCCATGACCTGCGCGAACTGGCCGCGCACAGGAACGACGAGGACGGCGGCGCAGCCTTCTACCGACGCCTGATGGACGCCTGCGCGCAGATGATGCAGGCCATCGTCGACCTGCCGAGGCCGGTGATCGCGGCGGTCGAGGGGATCGCCACCGCCGCCGGCTGCCAGCTCGTGGCGACGTGCGATCTCGCATTCGCCGGCGCGGCCGCGCGTTTCGCGCTGCCGGGCGTCAACATCGGCCTGTTCTGTTCGACCCCGCTGGTCGCCGTGGCGCGCAACCTGTCGCGCAAACACGCCATGGAGATGGCGCTGACCGGCGCGCTCTGGCCGGCGGTCGAGGCCGAGCGCCGCGGTCTCGTCAACCAAGTCGTGCCGGCCGGCGCGGCGCTGGCGCGCGCGCAGGCGATGGCGGGCGAACTGGCGGCGCGCTCGGCGGCGACGCTGGCGATCGGCAAGCGGGCGTTTCATCAGCAGGTCGAACTGGGGCTCGGGGCGGCCTATGCGCTCGCTTCGCGCGCGATGGTCGAGAATCTGCTCCATCCCGACGCCGACGAGGGCATCGGCGCCTTTCTCGAAAAGCGGCCGCCGCGCTGGGGCCGGGAGTGAACGAGCGCCCGGCGGCCGCGCCGTGAATCACGACTCCTACCCGGACGCCTATATCCGCGGAATTCTGGGCGCGGCGAACACGATCGCGATGGTCGGCGCCTCGGCCAACGAGGCGCGGCCGTCGTTCTTCGTGCTCAAGTACCTGGCCGCGCGCGGCTATGTCATGCTGCCGATCAATCCGGGGCTCGCGGGCGGTACGATCGCCGGAATCGCCGTCTACGGGGCCCTTGCCGACGCTCCCTGCCCGATCGACATGGTCGATATCTTCCGCAATTCGGCGGCCGCGGGCGAGGTCGTCGATGCGGCGCTGGCGCTCGTCCCGCGACCCCCGGCGATCTGGATGCAGCTCGGGGTCCGCGACGACGCCGCCGCGGCGCGCGCCGAAGCGGTCGGCGTGAAGGTCGTGATGAACCGTTGTCCGAAGATCGAATTCGGCCGGCTTTCCGGCGAAATCGGCTGGAGCGGCGTCAATTCGCGCGTCCTCTCCGCGCGCAAGCCGTTGCGCGCCGGCCCGGGATTCCAGAGGTTCACGATCGGGCGGGAATGAGCGTTTACCGGCGGCCGCGAGCCCATGGCGCAAATCGCAATTGCATTGACTTTGCTCGAAATGCTCCTATAGCTGCGGCCGCCGAGAGCCCTTGCGCGGGTCCGGCGTTGCGTGGCGCGAAGAGCGCGCCCTCTCATGCATAGCGCTATCGGCGCGCGGCGTATCCTCAGACGCCGAAAACGCCACATCTAGGCAGATCAAATGAAGTTTAATGAACTCGGCCTGAGCGAGAAAGTGCTCAAAGCCGTCGAATCCTCGGGATATGACACGCCGACTCCGATCCAGGAACAAGCCATTCCCTACGCCCTCGAAGGCCGCGACGTGCTCGGAATCGCCCAGACGGGCACCGGCAAGACCGCAGCCTTCACGCTCCCGATGCTTTCGCGTCTCGAGAAGGGACGCGCCCGCGCCCGGATGCCGCGCACGCTGATCCTCGAGCCGACGCGCGAACTGGCGGCGCAGGTCGAGGAGGCCTTCGCCAAATACGGGATCAACCACAAGCTCAACCTCGCCCTGCTGATCGGCGGCGTATCGTTCGGCGACCAGGAGGCCAAGATCACGCGCGGCGCCGACGTCCTCATCGCGACGCCCGGCCGCCTGCTCGATTTCGTCGAGCGCGGCAAGCTGCTGCTGACCGGCATCGAAATCCTGGTGATCGACGAAGCCGATCGCATGCTCGACATGGGGTTCATTCCCGACATCGAGCGCATCTGCAAGCTGGTGCCGTTCACTCGCCAGACCCTGTTCTTCTCAGCGACCATGCCGCCCGAGATCACGCGGCTCGTCGACACGTTCCTCCACAATCCCGTGCGCATCGAAGTCGCCCGGGCCGCTTCCACCGCGGCGGGCATCACCCAGACGCTGGTGCGTTCCGGCTCGACGCCCGAGGAGAAGCGCGCGACTCTGCGCCGGATCATCCGCAACGCCGAGAATTTCAAGAACGCGATCATCTTCTGCAACCGCAAGCGCGACGTCCAGGTGGTCTATCGCTCGCTGGAGAAGCACGGCTTCTCCGTCGGGGCGCTGCACGGGGACCTCGACCAGCGCACGCGCATGGCCGCGCTCGACGCCTTCCGCAACGATCAGGTGCAATTGCTCGTCTGTTCGGACGTCGCGGCGCGCGGCCTCGACATTCCCGACGTCAGCCATGTCATCAATTACGACGCGCCGCATCACGCCGAGGATTACGTCCACCGGATCGGGCGCACCGGCCGGGCCGGCAAGCTCGGCGCGGCGCTGACGATCGTCTCGCGCGCCGACCAGCGCGCGATCGACGAGATCGAAAAGCTGATCGAAACCAAGATCGACTGGCAGGTCGGCGGCGAAGAGCCGGCGCCCGAGGCGGCCGAGGCCGAACCCCGGGAATCGCGCAGCCCGCGCCGCGGCCGCGAGCGAGGCGCGCGTCCGACGCCCGGCGAGTCGCGCCGGCACCGCGCCGAACGGCCGGCCGCTCTCGCCGACGCGTCGGCGCCCGCGCCCGACCATGAAGCCCGCAGCCGCGCCCCCGCGCGCCAGGAGCGCCGCCGGGCGCCGCACGCGGAGCGGACCGCGCCGCGCCGCGGCGAAACCCCGGCGCGCGTGGCCGCGCCGCGCCGCGAGCCCGTTCGCCCGGGCGACGGCGGCCGCCCGCGCGAAGAGACCCTCCCCACGCCGGGGCCGAATCGCGACGCCGATCATCCCGACGCGCCGATCATCGGGATGGGCGACCACGTGCCCGGCTTCCTGCTGCGGGCGGTGAAACTGCCGCCGGTCAAGGTCGAGGCGGAGGCCGAGGACTAGAATTCGCGCGGGCCGGACTGGCCGGCTCAGACGCCGGCGGTCAGGGCCTCCGCGCTCGCCGGCGTGATCGCGACGCTCTCGCCGCACCCGCAGGCGGAGGTCTCGTTGGGATTGACGAACACGAATCCGGCGGAAAGCCGATCGGTTCGGAAATCCATGCTGGAGCCCAGCAGGAACAGCACCGCCTTGGGATCGATCAGGACGCGCACGCCCTTGTCCTCGATGATCTCGTCATGCGGGGCGACCGCCTCGGCGAATTCCATCGTATAGGACATGCCGGCGCAGCCGCCGTTCCTGACGCCGACCCGCACCCCGGCAATCGGCTTGTCGGAGGCCTCGATGATTTCGCGCACCCGGGCGGCGGCCGCCTCGGTCAGGGTCATCACCTTGAATCTGGAACGCGTCGATCCCATCGGTCTCTCCTCCGACCGGGTTCAAGGCCCGGCGAATTGCCATCCAACATAGCAAGGACCGCGCAGGATTAACAGGGGTTCGCGGACCCGGACCGGCCCCGCCGCGCAGCCGACGGTCCAACGGGGGTCCATTCCTCGGCGCCCCCCCATGGCCGCGGGCGTGAACCGCGACGCCGGCCTTCGCGGTCTCCCGCACATCCATCAGCGACCGCCCGATCGACTCCTGCTGGAGCTTGGCCGCCATCCGTGGCAAACCCGCCGGAAGCTCCAAGGATAGGCCGTCCATGTCGATTTCGCCCCCGCTCCCATCCGATCTCGCGGCGGCCCTGGCCCGCATCGCCGAGGCGCTCGAACGTCTCGCCCCCGCCGCCCCGCCGCCGGCGGACTTTGCGGCGGCCGACGCGTTCGTCTGGCGCGCCAGCGCCGCCACGCTCGCCCCGGTCGAACGGGTGAACCTGGTCGATATCGCGCTGCTGCGCGGAATCGATCGGGTCCGCGACGCGCTGGTCGAGAACACGGCGCGCTTCGCGAGGGGCCTGCCCGCCAACAACGCGCTGCTGTGGGGCGCGCGCGGCATGGGCAAATCGTCGCTGGTCAAGGCCGCCCACGCGCAGATCAACCGCTCGGCGGGCGATGGCGCGCAACTCAAGCTGATCGAAATCCATCGCGAGGACATCGAGAGCCTGCCGGACCTGATGGGTCTCCTGCGGGTCGCGCCGTTCCGGTTCCTGGTCTTCTGCGACGACCTCTCGTTCGACGGCGACGACGCCTCCTACAAGTCGCTGAAGGCGGCGCTGGAGGGCGGCGTCGAGGGACGCCCGCCCAATGTCCTGTTCTATGCGACCTCGAACCGCCGCCACCTGATGCCGCGCGACATGATGGAGAACGAACGCTCGACCGCGATCAATCCGGGCGAGGCGGTCGAGGAAAAGGTCTCGCTGTCCGATCGCTTCGGCCTCTGGCTCGGATTCCATCGGTGCAGCCAGGACGAATATCTGGCGATGGTGTTCGGCTACGCCGCGCATTACGGCCTCGACGCGCCGCGCGCCGAGATCGAGCGCGACGCGCTGGAATGGGCGACCACGCGCGGATCGCGCTCCGGCCGGACCGCCTGGCAATTCATCCAGGATCTCGCCGGGCGGCTCGAGCGCCGGATCGAGGCCTGAATGAGAAGAAGGGGCGGGCCTTTCCTTGGACCCGCCCCTTCGTGTTGCGCCTGTGGACCAAACGTGTCTCGCGATGGGTCCGCAAGCTCCTCCTCGAGTCCAGGTTCAAAGGCTGGACGCATCTCCCGCCGGGGCGGTCTAGAGCCCGGCGAGAAAATTGGTGGGATCGACGGGAGTCGAGCCCTTGCGCAGTTCGAAGTGCAGCTGCGGCGAGGAGACGTTGCCGCTCTGGCCCGACTTGGCGATGATCTGGCCGCGCTTGACCGTGTCGCCGCGCTTCACCTCGAGTTCGCCGTTGTTCGCATAGGCCGAGACGAAGCCGTTGGGATGCCGGATCAGGACCAGGTTGCCGTAGCCCTTCAGTTCGCTGCCGGCATAGGCGACCACGCCGCTCTCCGCGGCCTTGACCGACGTGCCTTCGGGGACGGCGATGTTGATGCCGTCGTTGCCGCCGGCCTTGAAGCCCTGAATGATGCGTCCGCGCGCCGGCCAGCGGAATTCCGGCGTCACGCCGGCCGCGTCGGCCGTCGGCGCCGGCGGGTCGGCCTGGGCGCCGGGATTGACGCTGCCGGTCGGCGCGGGGTCGACGGGCTTCTTCTTGACCGGCGCGGCGGCCGCAGGCGCCGGATCGAGCCTGGCGAGTGCGCCGGCCGGGGCGCGCTTGGTCGGCGCGGCGGCTTTCGCCTGCTCCGCCTTGTCGTGCGGCTTGGCCTTCCCATCGATGAGCTTGACCCTGTCGGAAGCCTTGGCGGCGGGCGCTTCGCGCTTGTCGGCCGCGGCGGATTTTCCGCCGGCGTCGTAGACCGGGACGATCAGCCGGACGCCCGGATGAACCTGGGCGGCGGCGGCCAAGCCATTGACCTTGAGCAGCGCCGCCACGGGGACGCCGTAGCGCCGCGAAATCGTGTCGAGCGTCTCGCCCTCGGCCACGACGATCGGCGATCCGCCGGCCGCGCGCCAGCCATTGGCGGAGCCCGAAACCGGCTGGCTCGCCGCCGGCCGGGGAAGCGAGGCCGTCGTGGCCGGCGATGGCGCCGGCAAGGCGGCGACGGCGACCGGGCTCGGATGGGCCGCGGCGACGTAATTGGCGTTGGGCTGGCCGTGCCCGCTGTCGGCGTAGTCGGCGTGCGGCGCCAGCGCCGGAGGCGGCTGGTCGTTCGAAGACACCGAGAATGGATTCGAGAGGGGATCGGAAAGCCGCGTCGAATCCGACGAGCAGCCTCCGAGCCACGCGCCGAGCAGGCTCGCCAGAGCGATACGCACTGCCGCTCGCGGCATGTTCAACGCTGCACTTTCACTCATAGACCTCGTCCAGTCCTAAACGCCCTTTAACGAGGGGTCATTAAGCGCCGCTTCGGTTAAGGGAAGGTTTATGATGATTGGATTTGGCCGAACCTGTGGACAAGGCGGCGGCGGGCGATCACAGGCCGCGCGTCAGCCCGGGCGTCAGCGGCGCCAGCGAGCGCGCGGCGCCGCAGTCGACGCCGACGAGACGGCCCTCGCCGTCGGGCGCGAAACGGATGATGCGCTGCGCCCCGCCGTCCTGCGCGCAGGCGGCCACCAGCACGCCGTCGGCGCCGAGGCGTTCGACGAGGCCCTCGGGCGGCGCCTCCAGCAGCCCGTGGACGATGATCCGGTCGAACCGCTCGCCGTCGGGCGCGGGCGCCAGCCCGTCCGCCCAGGCCACCTCGGCATTGTCGACGCCGAAGGCTTCGAGCCGCGCCGAAGCCTCGAGGGCGAGCGCCTGGCGCCGCTCGACCGCGAGCACCCGCCCGGCGAGCTGGGAGAGCAGCGCCGTCGCGTAGCCGGTCCCGGCCCCGATCTCCAGCACCCTGTGCAGCCGGTTCAGGCCGAGCGCCGCGATCATCGCCGCCACGACCGAGGGCGGCGGCGCCGTCTGGCCGCCGCCGATGGGAAGCGCGATGTCGCGCGCCGCCACGTCCTGGTAGCGCTGCGGCATGAACAGCGCCCGCGGCGCCCGCTCGAGCGCGCGCAGCAGGCCGAGGTCCTGAATGCCCCGCGCGCGCATGCGCAGCATGAACTGGGCGCGTTCGGCGGCGTCGGCGCCGTCGTTCACCCGCCGTCCCCGCCCGCGCGCCGTCGGCTCATCGTCGCTCCCGCCGGCGCCGCTCAATCGGCCGCGAAGGCCCCGGCGAAGCGGGTCCGGGTCGCCTCGTCGGTCAGGTCGAGCCGCAACGGCGTCAGCGAAATCTTCCTGGCGGCGAGCGCCGCCATGTCGGTTCCCGCGACGGGGGTGAAGGCGCCGCGCTGCATCATCAGCCAGTAATAGGGATTGCCGCGCCCGTCGCGCCGCTCCTCGATGCGCATCAACTCGGTGTCGCGCTTGCCCTGGCTGGTGATCGCCACGCCCGCGACCTCGTCGGGCCCGCAAGCGGGGAAATTGACGTTGATGAGGATGCCGGGCGCGACGCCGGTCTTCAGTATCCGGGCGATCAGCGCCGGCGCATGGGCCTGGGCGCAATCCCAGCGGATCGACTTGTGTCCTTCCGGGCCGCCATAGGCCTGCGACAGCGCGATCGAGGGCACGCCGAGCAGCGTCCCCTCCATCGTCGCCGCGATCGTCCCGGAATAGGTGACGTCCTCGGCGATGTTCTGGCCGCGATTGACGCCCGCCAGGATGAGGTCGGGCCGCGCGTCGGCCATGATCCGGCGCGCGCCCATCAGCACGCAATCGGTCGGCGTGCCCTGCACGGCGAAATGGCGCGCACTGATCTCGCGCAGCCGCATCGGATTGTTGAGCGACAGCGAATGGGCGACGCCGGACTGGTCGGTCTCGGGCGCCACGACGTAGACGTCGTCGGACAGCGTCTTGGCGATCGCCTCCAGGATCGCCAGGCCCGGCGCATGGATGCCGTCGTCGTTGGTCAGCAGGATGCGCATGGATGATCCGTTCCGTTGAAGGCGCCTTGTAACGTGCGACGGCGATTCGCGCGACAGCCGATCTCGATCGCGTCGCCATCGGCCCGCCATCCCTCACGCGTCGCCCGGGCCCCGGAAGCCGGCGGAAATCTTCGGAAGCTTTTGGAAACTCCTGGAAACTCTGGCAAGCTTCTTTTATCGTTTGTTTTCAACCGCTTGTGAGCACGTGGAAATGTTTTGCGACCCCGCGGCGCCCGCGCTTGCCGGGCGCTCGAAGGGGGAGGCGGTGGCGAAATTCGAACGGCCGGATGCGGCTTTCCTCGACGGTGGACCGGAACTCGCGGGTCGGCCGGGCGGGCGGGGTCATTGCGAATTCCTCTGACGGAGGGACAAGTATTCTGAATACCAGAATTTCGGTTATTCCGCAAGCGTTTTTTTGACAGACGCCCTGCGCGGAGACGCGGACCGGGAGCGGAGAAGGGCGGCCGCCGCGCGCCCTGCCCTCCCCGAGAATCGAAGGACTGTCCCTGGAACGGACTCGAGAGATTGAGATGTTCAGCCTGTCGGCGCGATCCGCTCGAGCCCGCCCATGTAGCGCCGCAGCGCCTCCGGAATCGTGACCGAACCGTCGGGGTTCTGGTAGGTCTCCAGCACCGCGACCAGCGCGCGGCCGGTCGCGACGCCCGAGCCGTTGAGCGTGTGGACGAACCGCGTGTGCTTGGCGTCGGCGCCCTTGCAGCGGGCGTTCATCCGCCGCGCCTGGAAATCGCCGCAGACCGAACACGACGAGATCTCCCGGAAGCGCCCCTGCCCCGGCAGCCAGACCTCGACGTCATAGGTCTTCTGCGAAGCGAAGCCCATGTCGCCGGCGCACAGCGCGACGGTGCGGAAATGCAGGCCGAGCCGTTCGAGCACCGTCTCCGCGCAGCGGGTCATCCGCTCGTGCTCCTGCGCCGACTGCTCGGGCGTGGTGATCGAGACGAGCTCGACCTTGTTGAACTGGTGCATGCGGATCATGCCGCGGGTGTCGCGCCCCGCCGCGCCCGCCTCGGCGCGGAAGCACGGCGTGCCCGCGGTGTAGCGCAGAGGCAGGGGCTTTTCGTCGACGATGGATTCGCGCACGAGATTGGTGAGCGGGACTTCGGCGGTGGGGATGAGCCAGAATTTGGGCTGCAGATTGGTCATCATGCCATACCAAGCGGATGTCTCCTCCGGAGCTCCAGCCCCATCGTCCCCCCACGCGTAATCGAACGCCACTTGCTCTTGTCTATTTTCCTCGGCTCTCATCTCCGGCGAGCCGGCCTTGCCTTGGTAGGCTGCAAATTGATCCTCCTCGAACTTCGGCAGTTGCGCGGTCCCGAACATCGCCTGGTCGCGCACCAGCAGCGGCGGGCTGACCTCCTCATAGCCGTGCTCGCCCGTGTGCAGGTCGAGCATGAACTGCATCAGCGCGCGCTCCAGCCGCGCGAGCGCGCCCTTCAGCACGACGAAGCGCGCCCCCGACATTTTCGCCGCCGCCTCGAAATCCATCAGCCCGAGCGCCTCGCCGATCTCGAAATGCTCGCGCGGCCGGTAGCTGTTGGGAAATTGCGGCGGCGCGCCGACCCGCCGGACCTCGACATTGTCGGCCTCGTCGCGCCCGTCGGGCGCATCGGCGGCGGGAAGGTTGGGGATCGCGGCGAGCTCGGTCTCCAGCGCTTCGAGCGCCTGCTTTTCGGCCGCCTCCATTTCCGGCATCGTCGACTTCAGCGTCGCGACTTCCCCTTTCAGCGCTTCGGCCCTCGCCGCGTCCTTGCGCGCCATCGCCTTGCCGATCTCCTTGGAGGCGGCGTTGCGGCGCTCCTGCGCCTTCTGCAATTGGCCGATCGCCTCCCGACGCTTGTCGTCGAGCGCGATCAGCGACTGCGCGAGCGGCGCCAGCCCGCGCCGGGCGAGGCCGGCGTCGAAAGCTGCAGGATCGTCGCGGATCGTTTTGATGTCATGCACGGGTGTTTGATCCGATCCCCAGGTGGCTTGGCGCGAAGAAATTGCTTCGAGGCGCGAGATTCCCTCCCCCGTTGTGGGGGAGGGTAGGGA
>JBEKZS010000189.1:0-11689 GCA_049509635.1 Roseiarcus sp. | reverse complement strand
CGGTCGGCGGCGACGGTGACGAGGTCGCCCGGCCGATGGGTGAAGCCGCGGCCGGGCGCGTCGCGGTCGGCGACCGGGGCGAACATCGTGCCGAGGAACAGCGCCGCGCCGTCGGGATATTGGTGGTTGGGCCCGAGCATCTGCGCGACCAGATCGGCGGGATCGCGGCTGATCTGCGCGATCGACGAGCCGCCCTCGAGCCGGTAGCCGTCCTCGCCCTCGACGGTGAGCTCGACGTTCATCGCGCGCACGTCGTCGAGCGAAAAGCCGGCGTCGAACAGGCGCAGGAACGGCCCGATCGCGCAGCTCGCATTCTGGTCCTTCGCCTTGCCGAGCAGCAGCGCCGACCGCCCCTCGACGTCGCGCAGATTGACGTCGTTGCCGAGCGTGGCGCCGACGATCCGCCCGGCCGAACTGACGGCGAGGACGACCTCGGGCTCTGGATTGTTCCACGCCGAGGCGGCGAGGAAGCCGGCGTCGTCGCCGTGGCCGACCGCCGACATCGGCTGGCTCTTGGTGAAGATTTCGGCGTCCGGCCCGATGCCGACCTCGAGATACTGCGACCATGCGCCCTGTGCGACCAGCGAATCCTTCAGCCGCATCGCCGCCGGCGAGCCGGGGCGGAGCTTGCCGAGATCCTCGCCGATCAGGGCGCTCATTTCGGCCCGGATGGCGGCCGCCGCGTCGCGGCCGCCGCGCGCGCGCTCCTCGATCACCCGCTCCAGCATCGAGGTCGCGAAGGTGACGCCCGCCGCCTTGATCGCCTGCAGGTCGACCGGCGCCAGCAGCCACGGCCTGCCCCGGTCGCGGCCGGCCTGCGGCGTGTTGGCGAGGATGTCGGCGAGCGCGGCGAACCGCTCCCCCGGCGCGGCGCGCAACGCCGCGGCGGGATCGCTCGCCTCGCAGAGATCGCGGATCGTCGGGAACCGCCGGCTCACGTCGAACAGCCCCTCGGGGCGGACCGCGACGACCGACGGCCCATCGAGGTCGGGCCGCCAGACCCGGCCGGCGAGCGCGCCCTCGAAGCCGTCGATCGGCAGGGTCGCGGTCGGCGTGAGATTCGATCTGAGGTCCGGCATGACAAGCCCCGAACGGCGCGAACGGACGCGATGTCTTTGCAGAATTGGCGCTCGCGCGCCATCTCATTAGCGTCTAACATGTCAGCCTGGAAGTCATTTGCGCGCCGTGGCGAAGCGGAGGCGCGCGGGATCGGTCGGATGGACGTGACGGAGGCGCGACGAAGCTCCAAGGCCGAACACGTCTACCGCGAGCTGAAGGAGTCGATCCTCTCTGGCGGTCTGGCGCCGGGCGGCGCGATCGACAAGCAGGCCCTGTGCGAGAGACTCGGCGTTTCCAGGTTTCCCGTTTCCTCGGCGGTGAGCCGGCTCGCCTACGAGCGGCTGGTGAGAATCGAGCCGCAGCACGGCTCGTTCGTCGCCAAGATTTCGATCGACGACGTGCGGGAACGGCTGATGGTCCGGCGCGCGATCGAATCGGAAGTCGCGGCGCTGGCGGCGGCGCGCCGGCCGGCCGAAGGCGTCGCTGCGATCGAGCGCAATCTCGGCGACCAGAAGGCGGCGGTGGCGGCGGGCGATCTCGCCGGCTTCTACGCGCTCGACGTCGAATTCCATCGCCTGCTGACGGCGATGCTGGGCCTGCGCCATTGCGCGGAGATTCTCGACGGGCTGCGCACCCATCTGGAGCGGGTCCGGCGCCTGCTGCTGGCGCCGCCCGGCCGGATGCCGCGGACGTTCGCCGAACATGGCGCGATCGCAGAGGCGGTGCTCGGCGGCGACCAGGCGGGGGCGCGCGGCGCGATGCACCATCATCTGCAGCAGACCACCGACCTGTTCGAGACTTTCGCCCGGGAGCACGCGAGCCTGTTCTCCCGATGACCTCTCCTGATGGAAGACGCCGATGACGAGCCCCCGCGCGCTGCGCCTGAACGCCCAAGACAATGTGATGGTCGCGGTCGACGAGATCCGCCCGGGCGACCAGCCCGCAGGCGGCCCGGTCGCGTCCGCACGCGTGCCCAAGGGCCACAAGATCGCGACGGCGCCGATCGCGGCGGGCGCGCCGATCCTGAAATTCGGCCAGATCATCGGCTTCGCCGGCGGCGCGATCGCGCCGGGCGAGTGGGTGCACGAGCACAATGTGGTCATGCACGAATTCTCGCGCGACTATCATTTCAGCGAGGGCGCGCGATCCGAGATCATCCTGCCGCCCGAGCGGCAGGCGACCTTCCAGGGCTACAGGCGCGCCAACGGCAAGGCCGGCACGCGCAATTATCTGGCGATCCTGACCAGCGTGAACTGCTCGGCGACGGTGGCGCGGCTGATCGCGCGCGAGGTCGAGCGTTCGGGCCTGCTCGATGCTTATCCGCATATCGACGGGGTCATCGCGCTGGTCCACGGCACCGGCTGCGGCATGGCGGCCAAGGGCGAGGGATTCGACATTTTCAAGCGCACGCAATGGGGCTACGCCGGCAATCCCAACATCGGCGGCGTGTTGCTGGTCGGGCTCGGCTGCGAGGTGTTCCAGATCGGCCGCATGAAGGAGGAATACGGCCTCGTCGAGGGCGACCTGTTCCAGACCATGACGATCCAGGCGACCGGCGGGACCCGCAAGACGATCGAGGCGGGCGTCGCGCGCCTCGCCGCCATGGCGCCGATCGCCGACCGGGCGCGGCGCGAGACGCTGCCGGCGAGCGACCTGATGCTGGCGCTGCAATGCGGCGGCTCGGACGGCTATTCCGGCATCACCGCCAATCCCGCGCTCGGCGCCGCGGTCGACATACTCGTGCGCCACGGCGGCACCGCGATCCTGTCGGAGACGCCCGAGATCTACGGCGCCGAACATCTGCTCACCCGGCGCGCCGCGACGCCGGAGGTCGGCCGCAAGCTCGTCGACCTCATCCACTGGTGGGAGGACTATACCGCGCGCAACCACGGCGAGATGAACAACAATCCCTCGCCCGGCAACAAGGCGGGCGGCCTGACGACGATCCTGGAGAAATCGCTCGGCGCCGCGGCCAAGGGCGGCACCACGACGCTCAACGACGTCTATCGCTACGCCGAGCGCGTCACCGCCAAGGGTTTCGTCTACATGGACACGCCGGGCTACGATCCGGTCTCGGCGACCGGCCAGGTCGCCGGCGGCGCCAATGTGCTCGCCTTCACCACCGGGCGCGGCTCGGCCTATGGCTGCAAGCCGACGCCCTCGATCAAGCTCGCCACCAACAGCGACATGTATCGGAGGATGAGCGAGGACATGGACATCAATTGCGGCGACGTGCTCGACGGCGTCTCGATCGAGGACAAGGGCCGCGAAATCTTCGAGAAGGTGCTGAGCGTCGCCTCGGGCGAACATTCCAAGTCCGAAGCGCTCGGCTACGGCGACGCCGAATTCGTGCCCTGGCAGGTCGGGGCGACGATGTAGGCGGCGCCGCGATGGCGACCGCGCTGCTGTTCGATCTCGACGGCACGCTCGCCGACACCGACGCGCTGCATCTCGTCGCGTTCCAGCAGGTCTTCGCCCGCCACGGCGTCGGCTTGACGAGGGCCGACTACATCGACGGCGTCATGGGCAATTCCAACCCGCGGATCTCCGCGCAATTCCTGCCCCATCTCGACGAGGACGAGCGCGCGGCGGCGCTGGAGGCGAAGGAGGCGCTGTTTCGCGACGCGCTCGGCGCGCTCGAACCGGTCGCCGGCGTCGTCGCGCTGCTCGATTTCGCCCAGGCCCATGACGTCCCCTGCGCGATCGTCACCAATGCGCCGCGCGCCAACGCCGTGGTGATGCTCGAGGCGCTCGGCCTGACCGGACGCTTGCCGCTTCGGATCATCGGCCACGAGCTGGCGCGCGCCAAGCCGGACCCCCTGCCCTATCTGACCGGCCTCGAGCTCACCGGGGCGGACGCCGCCCATTCGGTCGCTTTCGAGGATTCGCTGTCGGGCCTGCGCGCGGCGGTCGGCGCGGGCCTCGCCGTCGTCGGCCTCACCACCACGCTCGACCAGGCGGCGCTGCTCGGCGCCGGGGCGACGATCGCGGTCGCCGATTTCACCGACCGCCGCATCTATGAATTGCTCGCGCGCAAGATGGCCTGTAGCAAGGCCTGAGACACGCTCAATTGGGGGGAGACAACCATGCGGCTCGCGCAGATCGTCGACGAAAAGGGCAAGCGCGCGCTGGTCGTCACCGCGCGCGGCGAGAGCCGCCTCGTCAAGGGCGCGCGCACGACAACCGCGCTCTGCCGCCAAGCGCTCGCGGCGGGCGGGTCGATCCGCAAGACGATCGCCGACCGGGGGATCGGCAAGCCGGTCGATCTCGCCGCCGCGCTGAAGGAGCGCCGGGTGTTGAGCCCGATCGACCACGAGGACCCCGCCCATGTCTTCGTCACCGGCACCGGCCTCACCCATCTCGGCTCGGCCGAGGGCCGCGACAAGATGCACAAGAACCTCGCCGACGCCGAGACGCTGACCGATTCCATGCGGATGTTCAAGCTGGGCCTCGAGGGCGGCAAGCCGAAGGGCGCGGCCCAAGGCGTCCAGCCGGAATGGTTCTACAAGGGCGACGGCTCGACGATCGCGGCGCCGGGCGCCGATCTCGTCTCGCCCGCCTTCGCGCTCGACGGCGGCGAGGAGCCGGAGATCGTCGGCCTCTATGTCATCAGCCCGGAGGGCGCGCCGGTCCGCATCGGCTTTGCCCTCGGCAACGAATTCTCCGACCATGTCACCGAGCGGCAGAACTATCTCTATCTCGCCCATTCCAAGCTGCGCGCGTCGAGCTTCGGCCCCGAGCTGCTGCTCGGCGACCTGCCCGCCGACATCCAGGGCGTCTCGCGCATCCGCCGGGGCAAGACGGTGCTGTGGGAGAAGCCGTTCATCTCCGGCGAGCAGAACATGTCGCACACGATCGCCAATCTCGAGGCGCATCACTTCAAATACGACCTGTTCCGCCGCCCCGGCGACGTCCATGTGCATTTCTTCGGCACCGCGACGCTGTCGTTCTCCGACGGGGTCAAGACCGAGAAGGGCGATGTGTTCGAGATCGAGGCCGAACCCTTCGGCCTGCCGTTGCGCAACCGGCTGACGATCGGCAAGGCGGCGAAGGTGAAGGTGCGGGCGCTGTAGGCAGGCTTTAGAAAAAGGCGATCTCCGCCGCCGTGCGGTTCTGTTCCGCATTGCGACGCTGCGCGTCTCATCGATGCTCGAGCCCGGCGGCTATGGCGTCAAACCTCGCTCCGCCGGCGCTTCAGCCGTGGCGGCTGGTCGTCGCCTATGTCTGGGACCCGGCGGGGGCGCCATGGCACATCGCCGACCAGCCGAACTGAAATGGAAGTTGGCTCGACCTGGCCGAATCCGAGCTGGCCGTTCCGACCACGCAATGCCTGAGCCGCCACATTCCCGACAAGCAGACCCTCGAAAGGGAAGTGGCCGCCTGGGCAGGAATATCGTAACAGAGATCACGCCAAGGCCGACCGGCAAGTCACAACCGGCGACGCCCGAGTTCGAGTGAAACTCAAGAGGCTCTAACTCGCATTTTTAATCGCGCTGGCGACCAGCGAGCCAAGTATTGTGAAGGAAAGACAGAAACAAACGATCGCCGACGCGGCGATCCGGTGGGTCGCCGCGCTCCGCCGAATGGCTGCGCCGGTCAACGCCGCCGCGACGCCCGGCCACAGAACGCTGTAGTAGCGGGTCTGAGCGACGGTCAGATCTCCGATTTCGACGAACGAACGCCAGCCGAACCACAGATGGACGGCGAAAGTGACGGCGAAGGCCAAGACATAGGGAAGCGTTACGGATCGGATGTCGCGTCTGCCCGAGACGCCGGCCAGTGTCAGCCCCACGAGAACGATCATCAGCGCATCCGAGGCCGGCAGGCCAAGCGCCCCCTCGGCGGCGGGCCATTTCAACGCGAACCGCTGAAGAAAGTACAGCCCGAATTCGACAAAGCTCATCGCCGGCCGATTTTCGACGGGAACCCCGAAGTGCGCTTGATTGACGTAGACCAGATGCCCGCTCCGGAAGAGCGACACGAGATAGGGTGAGGCGCCGACCAAGGCGCCGATGGCGAGGATGACGTTTTCCTTCGACAGGATAGGAATTCGACGGTTCCGAATTCGACCGAGCTGCCGAACGCCTACAACGCAACTGAGCGCAATCAGCGCGGTCAGCTTGCTCCAGCCGGCGAGAGCCAAGCCCGCCGTCAGCCACCAGAGCGCCATCGGGGCTTCCACGATTCCAAGAAACACCAGGGCCCCGGCGAGGTCCGCCAAATTGTCGTTGTTGATGATCCCCGCAAGCAGGGCGCCCTTCGGAAAACATGCGGCGAGGATGGAAAAGAGGCCGCGGTCCAGCGACGCTGAGAAGAGCTTGAAGCCGCCCACGATGGTCATCAGCAACGCCGCCGAGGCCATGAACACGTTCGCAAAGCGGAGAAGGACGACGTTGGCGTCCTGCCGGCCTGAGAGCGGAGCGAGAAGGAGATAATATAATGAGGGATGAGCGAGGTAATTGCGCTGAGCAGACCATTTTGTATTGTCATCCGCCGACAGGACGAAATAGTTGGATGGATCAGCGAACGGATCCGGGTGCTCGCGTTGCGCGACGATCACGGACAGGTGTTGCAATTCGTCAAATTCGTAAGGGAATTTTGCATGAAGCACGATCAGCGAGGCGAGGAAAACATAGGAGATGAGAACGATGGCCGCGACGACGAGAGGGATTGATCCGGTCGTTGGCCTTGAACGAGACTCGTTAGCCGGGTCGCGCGAGTCGTCGAGGAGGTCCATCGCAGGATTCCAACGCCCGGCCATGCGCGTTGGGACGCCGGCCGAATCCCCGGGGCGATCGGGGAAGCGGCCGAATCGCCTGAGCGAAACGCTAACGCCCCAACCTTCAAATCGCAACTGCGCCGCCACAGCCGCGCAGAGCAATCGGGTGAAGGAGGTTCGTGACAAATGTCTGAAGTGCTGACTCTGTCGTGATCCCGTGAGTCGGTTCGCGGGGAATGGCGATGGATGGGGTTGGCGCGGATCCGAGGCGATTTTCGAGGCGACGATCCCTCTGAAGCACTTCATTGATCTGTCGGATCCTCGCCAGCGCGCCAAAGTTCTGTATCGGTTCGATGAAGTGCTGTTGCTATCGCTCCTCGCGGTGCTGGCGGGGCGAAGCGGATCATATGAAAGAGCGCGCTTGGAAGGACTTGCGAATCCGTCCGCTTGCGCCCGCGCCGTTTCGGCGGCGGCAGATGCGGCGCGATCGACGCAAACTAAGCCTCCGACACATCGCTTGAACAGCGCGCCCGAACGACATCGTATTTCTCCCGATCGGCCTCGTTCCGATCAAGAGCCGCGAGACCGGTAAACTTATTTTAGGTCAGGCTCTTAGGATTCGCGCTGATCAGAATAGCGTCCAAGATGGCGCCTCGCTGACGCCGCTTCTTTTCAAACACAAAATCGTCGCTGATCCGGGCGGAGCGGTCAAAATAGCATAAGTCCGCCCCATCACCCCTCGCCCCATCCCGTCGGCAGCCCGTCGATCGAAGCCCGGTTGTTGGCGTCGCGATAGGCGGCGGCGCCGTCTTCGCCCTTGGCGCGCCAGTATTCGCTCATCGTCGGGCGGGGGCGGACCAGCGACATTTCCGGTACGCCGAAGCCGCAGGCGGTCTGCGCGGATTCGACGTCGATCGCGACGATCTGGCGCGCGCCGGGATAGGTCTCGAACCGGGAGCTGAATGTGTCCCAGAGCGCGCTGCCCCGGGCCCCGGTGCGCGTGCGCCCGAACAGCCGCAGCACCAGCGGGTTGCGGCTGAACGAGCAGAACATGATCGTCGCCCGGCCGCCCGCCCGCGCATGGGCGGCGGTCTCGTTGCCCGAGCCCGTGATGTCGAGATAGACGCAGAGGTCGGGCGCGACGACCCGGAAGGTGTCGAGCCCCTTGGGCGACAGGTTGATCCGGCCCTCGGCCGCCGCCGATGCGATGAAGAACATCGGCTGCGCCTCGATGAAGGCGGTGAGCTTGGGGGTCAAAGCGGGGAAGAACTCGGCCATCGCTTTCGCTCCTGTTCGGTTGTCGCTCTCAATAGCCCCGCGCGCGGTCGACGAGGTTGCGCAACGGTTCGCCGCGCTCGAACGCCTCGATCTGGGCGGCGATGGCGGCGGCGATCGCCTGCGGCGTCGAGATCGCAGCGTTGTGCGGGCTGATCGTGACCCGTGGATGGCGCCAGAGCGGCGAGTCCGGCGGCAGCGGCTCGACCTCGAACACGTCGAGCGTGGCGGCCTTGAGCACGCCGGAATCGAGCGCCTCGAGAATGTCGGCCTCGACCTGCAGCCCGCCGCGCCCGGCGTTGAGCAGGATCGGGCCGCCGAGCCGGCCGTCGGGCGCCAGCCGCGCGAACAGGCCGGCGTTCAGCATCCCGCGCGTCGCCGGCGTCAGCGGCAGCAGCGCGACCAGCAAGTCGGTGCGCGCGAGCATCGCCTCCAAGCCGTCCGCGCCATGAAAACAGGCGATCCCGTCGAGATCCCTGGGCGTCCGGCTCCAGCCCGCGACGTCGAAGCCGATCGTCGCGAGCTTGCGCGCGGCGTCGGCGCCGAGCACGCCGAGCCCGAGTACGCCGACGCGCAGGTCGGCGGCGGCCGGCTGATCGGCGTCTTCGGCCCAGATCGCCTGGTCCTGCTGCCAGTCGTACATGCGCTGCTGGCGCAGATGGATGAGCGCGTGCAGGGCGACCCATTCGCTCATGCGGTCGCGCAGATCCGGATCGACCGCGCGGACGATCGGCGCGTCGGGGAGCAACGGATCGCCGAAGAGGTGGTCCACGCCGGCGCCGAGCGAGAAGATCGCCGCGAGATTGGGCAGGTCCGCGAGCGCGCCGTGCGGGTGACGCCAGCTGACGGCCCAGGTCACCGCGGCGCGGTCCCCAACCGTCTCCGGGGTGACGATGGTTCGCCCCGGCAGCAATTCGCGGAACCGTTCGAGCCACGGCTCGACATCCCAGCCGCCGACCGCGAGCAGGATCGTCATGACGCCCCGGCGATCCGTTCGACGACGGGATCGCGCAGCGCGGGCGCAGCGTCGCCGATCCGGTAGGCGGCGGCGAGCGCGGCGGCCGCCGCGGCGGCCTGGGCGGGATCGCGCGCATGGACCAGGGCGAGCGGCGCGCCGGCGCCGACCGTCGCGCCGAGGCCCGCGAGCCTGGTGAAGCCGACGGCGTGATCGATGGAGTCGGCGGGCCGGGTCCGGCCGCCGCCGAGCAACACCACCGCCATGCCGATCGCGCGCGCGTCGATCGCTGCGACGAAGCCCGCGCGGGGCGGCGCGACCGCCCGCACGATCGGCGCGGCGGGCAGATGGCGCGCGGCGGCGCGCAGGAAATCGCGGGGTCCGCCGAGCCCGGCGACCATGCGCTCGAAGCGCTCCGCCGCGGCGCCGTTCGCCAGCGCGCGCTCGAGCGCCGCGCGGCCCGCTTCGGGGCTCGCGGCGAGGCCGCCGAGCGCCAGCGCCTCGCCGCCGAGCGCGAGCGTCACCGCGTGGAGCCGCGCGTCGCGCTGTTCCCCGGTGAGGTAGGCGATGGCATTGGCGACCTCGACCGCATTGCCGGCCGCGCTCGCCAGCGGCTCGTTCATGTCCGTGATCAGCGAGACCGTCGGCAGGCCGGCCCCGACCGCAACGGTTGCGAGCGTGCGCGCGAGGTCGCGCGCGCCGTCGAGGCTCGCCATGAACGCGCCCGAGCCGGTCTTGACGTCCATCACGAGGCCCTGCAGTCCCGCCGCGAGCTTCTTCGACAGGATCGAGGCCGTGATCAGCGGGATCGATTCGACCGTCGCGGTCACGTCGCGGATCGCGTAGAGCCGCTTGTCGGCAGGCGCGAGATCGGCGGTCTGGCCGATGATCGCGCAGCCGGCCTCGGCGACCGTGCGCCGGAACAATGCGAGATCGGGCTGGGCGGCATAGCCGGGGATGGAATCGAGCTTGTCGAGCGTGCCGCCGGTATGGCCGAGGCCGCGTCCCGAGATCATCGGCACGAAGGCGCCGCAGGCGGCGAGCATCGGCGCCAGCATCAGACTGACGTTGTCGCCGATGCCGCCGGTCGAATGCTTGTCGAGGATCGGGCCGGGCAGCGCCGCGCCGCGCCAGTCGAGCACGGAGCCCGAGCGCATCATCGCGTGGGTCAGCGCGACGCTTTCGTCGAGGCTCATGCCGCGGAAGAACACCGCCATCGCGAAGGCCGCCGCCTGGCCCTCGGTGACGGCGCCGGAGGTGAGGCCGGCGATGAAGGCGTCGATGTCAGATGCGTCCAGCGCGGCGCCGTCGCGCTTGCGGCGGATGATTTCCTGCGGCGGCGTCACGCGGCGGCCGGTTCGTGCGCGAGGACGAACGCGCGCAGCAGCTGCTTGAACCGCGCGGAGCCGAGCGCCGCATATTCCTTGGTCTCGGCATGGGAGGGGTCGCCGCCCGAAAGGCCCGCCGCGAAGTTTGTCACGAGCGACACCGCGAGGCAGCGCAGCCCGTGCAGCCGCGCGAGGATCACCTCGGGCGCCGTCGACATGCCGACGAGGTCGGCGCCGAGGATCTGCGCGGCGCGAATCTCGGCGGGGGTCTCGAAGCTCGGGCCGGAGAACCACATGTAGACGCCCTCGTGCATTTCGATCCCGGCGTCGAGCGCCACGTGGCGCAATTGCCGGCGCAGTTCGGAATCATAGGCGTTGGTCAGCGGCACGAAGCGGTCGTCGGAATGCAGGCCGATCAGCGGATTGGCGCCGGCGAAATTGATGTGGTCGGTGATCGAGACCAGCGCCGGCGGCGCCCATTCCGGGCGCAGGCCGCCGGCGGCGTTGGTGAGGAACAGCGTGCGGCCGCCGAGCCGATGGAACGTCTCGATCGCGACCGCCATCGCGCGCGCGTCGCCGCGCTCGTAATAATGGCCGCGGCCCTGGAACAGCGCGACGCGCCGCCCCTCGAGCCGGCCGACGACGAGCCGGCCGGCGTGGCCCGAAACCGTCGGCACGGGAAAGCCTGGCAGGTCCTCATAGGGGATCGCGATCGCGTCATCGACCTCTTCGGCGAGCGAGCCGAGCCCCGAGCCGAGCACGATGCCGAGCGGCGCGAGTTCGGTCAGGCCGCGCCTGCGCAGCGCCTCGATCGCCTTTTCGGTGTCGGCGTGATGATGGGTCACGGCTTCAGATTCTCCGGGCCGAAGGAATAAGGCAGCAGTTCGGCGAGGGTCAGGGTCAGCCGCACGCCCTCCGGCCCCGCGATATGCACGCGCGTTTGCGGCTGTGCAAACTCGCGTATGCGCTGGCGACAGCCGCCGCACGGCGTGCACAGGCCGTCGCCGTCGCCGACCACGAGCATTTCGGCGATGCGCCGCTCGCCGGCGAGCGCCATCGCGCCGATCGCGTTGGCTTCCGCGCAGGCGCCTTGAGGATAGGCCGCGTTCTCGACGTTGCAGCCGGCGAAGATCGCGCCCGATTCGGTGCGCAGGGCGGCTCCGACGTTGAAGCGCGAATAGGGCGCATAGGCGTTGCGCTGCGCCGTCTTCGCCGCATCGAAGAGGCTCCGGACCGCCGCGTCAGCGCTCTTTGACATAGGGTATTCCCGAAGCCTTCGGCGGAATCGCCTTGCCGATGAAGCCCGCCAGCAGCACCACCGTCAAGATATAGGGCAGCGCCTGGATCGCCTGA
>JBEKZS010000188.1:0-7081 GCA_049509635.1 Roseiarcus sp. | reverse complement strand
TCGATGGCTTCGAATCTCACCGGGCAGGTGCGCAACATCGCCGAAGTGACGATCGCCGTCGCCAACGGCGATCTTTCCAGAAAGATCACCGTCGACGTGCGCGGCGAGATCCTCCAGCTGAAGGAGACCATCAACACGATGGTCGAACAATTGCGCTCGTTCGCCTCCGAAGTCACCCGCGTGGCGCGCGAGGTCGGCACCGAGGGCCGGCTCGGCGTGCAGGCGGTGGTGCCGGGCGTCGCCGGCACCTGGAAGGACCTGACCGATTCGGTCAACACCATGGGCGCCAATCTCACCGCGCAGGTCCGCAACATCGCCGACGTCACCACCGCGGTCGCGCGCGGCGACCTCAGCCGCAAGATCACCGTCGACGTGAAGGGTGAAATCCTCGAGCTCAAGAACACGATCAACACGATGGTCGATCAGCTCAACGGCTTCGCCTCGGAAGTCACGCGGGTGGCGCGCGAGGTCGGCACCGAGGGCAAGCTCGGCGGCCAGGCGCAAGTCTCCGGCGTCGGCGGCACCTGGAAGGATCTGACCGACAACGTGAACTTCATGGCGTCCAACCTCACCGAACAGGTGCGCGGCATCGTCAAGGTGGTGACCGCGGTCGCCAACGGCAGCCTGAGCCAGCGGCTGACCGTGCAGGCCAAGGGCGAAGTGGCGGCGCTCGCCGACACCATCAACAACATGACCGACACGCTCGCCACTTTCGCCGATCAGGTGACCAATGTCGCGCGCGAGGTCGGCGTCGAGGGACGCCTCGGCGGCCAGGCGAACGTGCCCGGCGCCGCCGGCACCTGGAAGGATCTGACCGGCAACGTCAATCTGCTCGCCGCCAACCTCACCAATCAGGTTCGCGCGATCGCCGAGGTCGCCACCGCGGTGACCAAGGGCGACCTTACGCGCTCGATCCAGGTCGAGACCCGCGGCGAGGTCGCCGAGCTGAAAGACAATATCAACACGATGATCTCCAATCTGCGCGAGACCACCGAACGCAACCGCGAACAGGACTGGCTCAAGACCAATATCGCCAAATTCACCGGCATGCTGCAAGGCCAGCGCGAATTGAAGACGGTCGGCCAGATGCTGCTGACCGAGCTTGCGCCGCTGGTCAACGCCCACCAGGGCGCCATCTATCATCTCACCAGCGACGACGGCCACGAGACGCTCAAACTGCTCTCGAGCTATGCGCATGGCGCGCGCTCGCGGATATCCGAGCGCATATTGCCCGGCGAGGGCCTGCTCGGCCAGTGCGCGCTGGAGAAGAAACGCATTCTGCTGACCAATGTCGCGCCCGATTTCCTCACCATTTCCACGAGTCTGGGCGAATCGCGGCGGGTCAACATCATCGTGCTTCCCGTGCTGTTCGAGGAGCAGACCAAGGCGGTCATCGAACTGGCTTCGCTGCACCCCCTGACCGTCGTCAACATCACCTTCCTCGAGCAGCTGACGCTGAACATCGGCGCCGTCTTCAACACGATCGAGGCGACGATGCGGACGGAGGGCCTGCTGACGCAGTCGCAGCAGCTCACCGTCGAGCTGCAGGCGCGCCAGAGCGAGCTGCAGAACACCAACGAGCAGCTCGGCACCAAGGCGCAGCTGCTCGCCGAACAGAACGCCGAGGTCGAGCGCAAGAACGCCGAAGTCGAACAGGCCCGGCACGCGCTCGAGGAGAAGGCGGCCGAGCTCGCACTGACCTCGAAATACAAGTCGGAGTTCCTCGCCAACATGTCGCACGAGCTGCGCACGCCGCTCAATTCCATCCTCATCCTCAGCCAGCAGCTCGCCGAGAACGTCGCCGGCAACCTTTCCACCAAACAGATCGAGTTCTCGCGCAACATCAATTCCTCGGGCTCCGACCTGCTCAACCTCATCAACGACATTCTCGATCTCTCGAAGATCGAGTCGGGCACGGTCACCGTCGACATCGAGGAAATTCCATTCGCCGGCCTGCGCGAGAATATCGATCGCAACTTCCGCCACGTCGCAGAAGCCAAGAACCTGCCGTTCAACGTGTGGTTCGCCGACGATCTGCCGCGCGGGATGACCAGCGACCCCAAGCGGCTTCAGCAGATCCTCAAGAATCTGCTGTCCAACGCGGTCAAGTTCACCAGCCACGGCCATGTCGAAGTGCGCGTGTTCCTGGCGCCCCACGGCTGGAGTCCCGATCACCAGGCGCTCAGCAGCGCCCCGCAAGTGCTCGCCTTCGCGATCGAGGATACCGGCATTGGCGTGGCGCCGGAAAAGCAGCGACTGATCTTCGAGGCGTTCCAGCAGGCGGACGCCGGCACTTCGCGCAAGTATGGCGGCACCGGCCTCGGTCTGGCCATCAGCCGCGAACTGGCGATGCTGCTCGGCGGCGAAATCAAGCTCGCCAGCGTCCACGGCAAGGGCAGCACGTTCACTCTGTACCTGCCGCTGCACTACCCCGGTCAGAGCGAGGCGCATGCGCGCGAGGGCTCGGCCTCGACCGCTCTGGCGCTCGCGGTCATGCCGGTGGCGCGGGAAACCCAGATCGAGGACGACCGCGACGACATCGTCGACGGCGATCCCGTCCTGCTGATCATCGAGGACGATCCGCATTATGCGCGCATCCTGCTGGGCCTCGCGCGCGACAGGGGATTCAAGGGCATCGTCGCGGCCAAGGGCGCGCTCGGCATCGCGCTCGCCCGCCAGTTCCGCCCGACCGCGATCTCCCTGGACATCCTGCTGCCCGACCTGCTCGGCTGGACCGTACTCAACCAGCTCAAGCTCGATCCGACGACCCGGCACATCCCGGTGCAGATCGTCACCCTGGAGGAGGAGCGCCAGCATGGCCTGGCGCATGGCGCCTTCGCCTATCTCGTCAAGGCGCCGACGACCGAAGGGCTCGAGGCGGCGTTCGACCGCATCAAGGAATTCACCGCCCCGCGCACCAAGCGGCTGCTCGTCGTCGAGGATGACGAGATCGAGCGGCGGGCGATCGAAGCGTTGCTCGGCTATCGCGACATCGCGATCGAGACGGTCGCCACGGGCGGCGAGGCTTTGGCCATGCTCCTCGCCCAGCCGTTCGACTGCGTGGTGCTGGATCTCCGCCTGCCCGACATGACCGGTTTCGAATTGCTCGAGAAAATGAATGCCGAGCCGACCCTGACCGACGTGCCGGTGGTCGTGTTCACCGGCCGGGAACTCTCCGCCGGCGAGCAGGCGCAGCTGAGGACGATGGCCAAGAGCATCGTGCTCAAGGACGTGCGCTCGCCCGAACGGCTCCTCGACGAGACTTCGCTGTTCCTGCATCGCGTCGTCACCGACCTGCCCAAGGACAAGCAGGCGATGCTCGAGCGGCTGCATGGCTCCAGCGAAGCGCTGCGCGGGCGCAAGGTGCTGGTGGTCGACGACGACGCGCGCAACATCTTCGCCCTCACCTCCGTGCTCGAAAACCAGGAAATGGAGGTGATCAGCGCGACCAGCGGCCGGAGCGCGATCGACATCATCCATGACACGCCCGACCTCAGCATCGTGCTGATGGACATCATGATGCCCGACATGGACGGCTACGAGACGATGCGCGAGATTCGCCGCCATCCCGAACTGCGCACCCTGCCGATCGTCGCTCTCACCGCCAAGGCGATGAAGGGCGACCGCGAGAAGTGCCTCGACGCCGGCGCCAGCGACTATATCGCCAAGCCCGTCAATACCGATCAGCTGCTGTCGCTGATGAAGGTGTGGTTGTTCCGATGAACCAGAACGGTCGTCCCTTCCTCGCGTCCGCGCACGATCGAGCGCCGCAGGTGAGCCTGGGGGAGCCTCCGATCGCCGCCGATTCGCCGGCCGTCGCCCGCGACCGGCCCATCAACATCCTGATCGTCGACGACGAACCCAAGAATCTCGCGGTGCTGGAATCGATTCTCGACGACCCGGGCTATCGGCTGGTGCGCGCCGAATCCGCCGATCAGGCGCTGCTGGCGCTGATCGCCGAGCAGTTCGCCCTGCTGATTCTCGACGTGCGCATGCCCGGGATGACCGGCTTCGAACTCGCCCAGATGATCAAGGAGCGCAAGAAGACCGCGCAGGTGCCGATCATCTTCCTGACCGCCTATTACAACGAAGACCAACACGTGCTGGAAGGCTACGGCGCCGGCGCCGTGGACTATCTCCACAAGCCGGTCAACGCGTCGATCCTGCGCTCGAAGGTTGCGATTTTCGCCGAGCTCCACCGCAAGAATCGCGAAGCGATCATGACCAGTCGTGCGTTGCTCGACGAGATCGCCGAACGGCGCCACGCGGAGGAGCGGCTGCGCGATCTGAACGAGACGCTCGAACAGCGCGTCGGCGCGCGGACCTCGGAACTCGCCCAGAGCCAGGCGCGGCTGCGCCACGCCGCCGATCTGGCGCGGCTGACCTATTTCGATCTCGACTATGCGCGCGACCGCGTGCGGACCGCCGAGAACTTCTCCGCGATCATGGGCTTCTGCTTGCCGGCGGCGAACGAGGGCGACGACGGGGTCGCCGTCGGCGTCGAGCTGCTGCGCGCGCACATCGCGCCGGCCGATCTCTCCCGCTTCGTGTCGGAGACCGAGAAATTTGACGGGGGCGCGATGCGCAAGATCGAATATCGCGTCATCGGCGACGACCGCAACGAGCGCTGGATCGAGACCGAGTGGCGCCTCGAGCTCGACGTCGACGGCAGGCCCTTGCATGCGTTCGCCGCCAACCTCGACATCACCGGCCGCAAACAGGCCGAGGAGCACAAGAAAGTACTGATGGCCGAGGTCAATCACCGCAGCAAGAACCTGCTCGCCGTCGTCCAGGCGATCGTCCATCAGAGCGCCCGCGGCGCCGATCCCACGACCTTCGCGCTGATCCTGGCGGACCGGCTGCAGGGCCTGGCCGCCAGCCAGGACCTGCTGATCAAGACCGACTGGCAGGGCGTCGAGATCGCAGACCTCGTCCACGCCCAGTTGCACCATTTCAAGGACCTGATCGGCTCGCGCATCCTCATCGACGGCCCGGCCGCGCGCCTCACCTCCGCGGCCGCGCAGGCGATCGGCATGGCGCTGCACGAGCTCGCCACCAACGCCGCCAAATACGGTTCGCTCTCCTCGAGCGAGGGGCGGGTCCTCGTCTCCTGGCGGATCAGCCACGGCGCCGAACCGTCGTTCACGATCGGGTGGATCGAGCAAGGCGGCCCCAAGGTCGCCCCTCCCGAGCGAAGGGGATTTGGCCACACCGTCATTGGACAGATCGCCGAATCGGCGGTCGACGGCAAGGTCGAGATCGATTTTCTCGAAACGGGCCTTGCCTGGAAACTGGATGCGCGCGGTTCATACATTCTGGTGGCGACATGAACGATCAGAACCGATCGCGTCTCGCCGCCGGACAGCGGGCTCGCGTCCTCATCGTCGAGGACGAGCCGCTGATCGCCGAAAGCCTGCGAACCGCGCTCGTCGAAGCGGGGTTCGAGGTCGCCGGCGTTGCGAGCAGGGTCGAAAAGGCGCTGCAGCTGATCGAGATCGTCGGGTGCGACGCGGCGGTGCTCGACGCCAATCTCGCCGGCGCGAGCGCACGTCCGGCCGCCGCGGCGCTGGCGGCCCAGGCAACCCCATTCATAGTGCTTTCCGGTTACACGCGCGAACAGCTCCAGCCGTCTGAGTTTTTGGGAGGCGTTTTCATCCAGAAGCCGTACCGGATGGCGGAGTTGATCGATCGGTTGAGCGCGATTCTGGCCGCCCAGTAGGTCCACCCCGCCACGGGGTCGTCGTCGCGCCCGCGATCAGCGATCGGGCGGCGGCCCGTGGATGTTTCTCTGCGGCGCGCGCGGCGGGAGCGAGCCCGCGCCCGATCGCCCGGCCGGACCGGTGGGTCTGGGCGCGTCGTACTTTCTGATCATCGGCTTTGCGGCGCCTGCGGCGCCGCGCGGCCGCCGACGGAACCAAGTCTGAGAGCCAGCCGTTCTGGCGTCGCTGCGGCCCGAAGCGGTGTTGTCGCGCGTCCGCAGGGTCGTGATCGAACGCCCACCGGCATCGCGCGCGGCCGGCGGTGGACCGTCGACCCGGAAGTGGTCGACCGCATGACCAGATCGGGTAGCAGCGTTCGAAGGGGCCGATTCGTCGGCGCCTCCGGCTGATGCGAAACACGGAGATTCAAGCATGTCGATCGGGACCATTCTTCTCATCATCTTGGTGATCGCGCTGCTGGGCGGATTCAGTGGAGTCGGCGGCGGGCCTTTCTACGGCACCGGCTATTACGGCGGCGGCGGCCTCGGCCTCGTGGTCATCATCCTGCTGATCCTGGTCGTCCTCGGCAAGATTTGATCCAGCGGCGATCATCGGCTTCCTCCGCCGCACAAGAGTCGAGACCCTTGCCCGTCTTGATCCGGACGATGGTTCGTGCCCGTGGCGGTCGAGGAGAGAACGACCGCGCCCCGGGGCGGGAGCGGGCACCGGCGCGCGCTGGAACTTGTTGGGTCGCCGCAGGTTTGGATTGAGCCGATCGCGAAGGCGAGCAATCGGTGGGCGTGATGGTCAGGGAATCGAGATCGGCGGCAAGGGATGTCAAACGCGCCATGCACAAGCTCGAGGCTGGGAAGATCGAGAGCGGGCGTAGCGGCGAGACCGTGACGAGCAGGAAGCAGGCGGTCGCGAGACGACTGGCTTCGAAATCCGCCAAGCCTATTTCGCCCTGTCGCGCCGAAGTAGAATCGACGCCGCGTTGGTGGTTCTGCCTGACTGACGTCGCCGCGACGCAAGGCCACAATATGTGTCGACACGCTGTTCGGACGGCGCTCGATCGCCGAGCCGGGCGGCGGTAAAGGATTGCCCTTTAGGCGATACGGAAAGTGGGCCGGTGCGTTCAGAACGAAGATTCCAGCAGGGCGCTTTTGTCGAAGACGGGGGCGCGCGCTTTCGCGTGTGGGCGCCCGCCTGCGCCAGCCTTTCATTGTTCCTCGAGGATCAGGGACACGCCGTCGCGATGGAGCGGCAAGACGGCGATTGGTTTGAGGGCTCGGGTCACTCCATTGAGCAGTTTCAATCCGACGATCAAAGCTGTCAAATCAGCGTAAGCGACCATATCAACTATGACCTCGTCGGTCATTTTG
>JBEKZS010000187.1:0-7261 GCA_049509635.1 Roseiarcus sp. | reverse complement strand
GTTACAACGTGATGCTCGATATCGGCATATTCCTCGGGGAATATCTTATCGCAAAGCGGCCCATCCTCCATTGGGCGATTTACCGCGGTCATGCGATTGAGCCTGCGACGTTCCGGAGTCCGTCCTATCTGCGGCCGATTGTTGCGGGGCTTCCGCGCGGCTGGATTAGCGACGTCCTGAAAACAGGTTATGGCGTTGTTATAAGCAATAGGGAGCGCGCGAATATTGGGCACGCTCGTGGCATCTATATGTCGGATGCACTCGTATTAAAGGCGAAGAGCGCTCTGTATGACGCCCGGATGCCCGACGGCAATGACCCCATCATTCTTGGAGATCCGACCAATGAGCCCTTATAATGAGGCCGCGTCCGGCGCTGCGATGGGCGGATTCGCAGCCTATTCATACGGAACGACTCTTGTCATTGACAATCCGGCGCCAGAGTTCCGGTGGGCATTCTATGATAGCCCGCTGACCGAACGAGGAGGTCCAACGGAAAATCTTTCTCGCTTTCTGATGCAGTCGAGAATCCCCTTCAATGAGGAGTCCCAACGCAGTGGTATTCATGTCGTGCCTCGCTTTCCGGAAGGAGTGGGGAAGATGACCGATTTGCGTGGTCGCGATGGGCTCTGCCGGCGAAAAATCCGCCGACGCGCCACTCTTGCGCTTCGCTCTCCCCCCGCGGCGGCGCCGTTGGGCTCGCACCCGCGCTTCGCCGGTGCGGCCTGCCGGGAGCGGAGACGCGCAGCCCAGCCGGAACGCCCTCATCGGGCGCTTCGCGTCGCCGCTCGGGGAACGCTTCGCATTCCCCCGACGCCCGCCGAGAGCGGGAGACGTTCCGCTCCCCGTCGACATCCCCGCCCCGAAGGCGTAGATAGCCCGCCAGAAGGCAGAGCGGGATCGAGATTTCGCGCCACGGCGCCCCTTCCTGCGATTGCTTCGCCAACGCACGGGAGGAACGCCCATGTCGAATCTGCACGTCTTCGCCGGTCACGACGCCTATCAGGCGGCGCCGGTCATTCGCCGGATCGGACCCCAGCAGATCTGGCGCGCGCTCGCCCAGGGCGCCGACGACTTTCGCGCCATGCCCTCGCACATCGCGTTTCTGTGCCTGATCTATCCGCTGTGCGGGCTGGTGCTGTCCTATCTGACCTCGCAGCAGAACGCGCTCCAGCTCGCCTTCCCGCTCGCCTCGGGCTTCGCGCTGATCGGCCCGTTCGCGGCGATCGGCCTCTATGAGATGAGCCGGCGGCGCGAACTCGGGCTCGACGGGTCGTGGAAATATGCGTTCAACGTGCTGCGCTCGCCCTCGATTCCGGCGATCGGGGCGCTCGGCCTGCTGCTGGTGGCGCTGTTCGTGGCCTGGCTCGCCTCGGCGCAGGCGCTCTACGCCTGGCTGTTCGGCGCGGCGCCGCCGGCGTCCGCGCTCGATTTTGTGCGCGAGGTCGTGTCGACGTCGCGCGGCTGGGCGCTGATCGGGCTCGGCGGCTTCGTCGGCTTCTGCTTTGCCGTCGTCTCGTTCAGCCTCAGCGTCGTCTCGTTCCCGCTGCTGCTCGAACGCGACGTCGGCGCGGTGGCGGCGGTCGCCGCCTCGGTCGAGGCGGTCCGCGAGAATCCGGCGGCGATGGCGCTGTGGGGCGTGATCGTCGCCGGCTCGCTGATCCTCGGGGCCGTGCCGCTGTTCGTCGGCCTCGCGGTGGTCATGCCGATCCTCGGCCACGCGACCTGGCATCTCTATCGCGCGGTGGTCGTGCGCGACCCCAAGCAGGAACACGAGGTCGAACTGCCGCCCGAGGGACTCGGCAAGCCCGCCGGCGAGCGCGTCCGGCCGCATTCGTTCCTGTTCCCCTGGCGCTGAGCGCGGGCGAGCCGGCTCAGCGCGCCGCGAAGGCGGTGAAATAGAGTTCGAGCGCGCGCTCGTAGATCGCGGCGAGCGTCTCGATCTCGTCGACGGGCGCGCGCTCGTCGACGCCATGCATGGTCGCGCCGACCAGCCCGAGTTCGACGACCGGGCAGACCCGGCGGATGAATCTGGCGTCCGAGGTGCCGCCGCTGGTCGACAGGACCGGGCGTCGCCCGGTCACCGTGTGGACCGCCTCGCCCAGCAGCGCGGTGAACGGGCCCTCGGGGGTCAGGAAGGCGAGCGCATTGGTCGGGTCGAAGGCGAGCGCATATTCAGCGCCGCCGGCGGCGCCGGCGATGCGCCGCTCGATCTCGGCGCGCAGCGATTCGGGCGACCAGAGATCGTTGAAGCGGACGTTGAAGACGAGGCGCAGCGCGCCGGGGATGACGTTGGTCGCGGCATTGCCGACGTCGATGGTGACGACTTCCAGATTCGAGGCGTCGAAGGCGGGCGTGCCGGCGTCGAGCGGCGGCGCATGGAGCGCGTCGAGGATCGGCGCCAGCGCGCGGATCGGATTGGCCGCCAGATGCGGATAGGCGACGTGGCCCTGCCTGCCGAGCAAGGTCAGGCGCCCGGTCAGCGAGCCGCGGCGGCCGTTCTTCATCATGTCGCCGAGCGCCGCGCGGCTGGTCGGCTCGCCGAGGATGCAATGATCGAAGCGCTCGCCTTTCGCGCGCGCCCATTCGAGCAGCTTGACCGTGCCGTTGACCGCCGGCCCTTCCTCGTCGCCGGTGACGAGAAAGCCGATCGAACCGGCGGGCGCGCCGCGGGCGAGGAAGCGCGTGGCGGCGGCGACCGCGGCGGCGAGGCCGCCCTTCATGTCGCAGGCGCCGCGGCCCCAGACCATGCCGTCGGCGATTTCGCCGGAAAACGGATCGAACCGCCATCGCGCGGGGTCGCCCGGCGGCACGACGTCGGTATGGCCGGCGAACACGATATGGGGGGCGCGCGCGCCGAAGCGCGCATAGAGATTGTCGACCGGCGCCGAGCCGGGCTCGGAGAAGGCGACGATTTCGGCGCCAAATCCGGCGGCCTCGAGCAGGTCGCGCAGATAGGGCAGGGCGCCGTCGTCGGCGGGCGTCACCGAGCGGCGCGCGATCAGCCGGCGCGCGATCTCGACGGCGCCCGGCGCGCGAGCCACTACCGAGGCCGCATTTCGCGCACCACCGCCGCCCAGTCGAGCACCACGTCGTAGATCGGCGGCTCGAGGTTGGACAGCAGGTTCCACAGGCCGGGATTCTGGCTGCGCCTGAGCGCCTTGATGAGGATGCGGCCGTCGGACAGGCCGCACACGCACATTTTCCCGACGAGATCGTCGCCCGGGGGATCGCGGACGGCGTCGTAGAACACCAGCCAATTGTCGAACAGCGCGCCGAGCGAATGCCCGCGGATCTGCACCGCCACGGTATGGCCGCTCGCCGCGTCGGGCGCCGGCACTTCGTCGAACGGCCCTTGGGCGTCGGCGTAGAAATGCGCCTCGGCGCCGGCGCCGACATAGCCGATCAGCGGCACCTTGCCGTCGCGCGGCGGCGCCCGGCCGCCGCCGACCAGCCGCGGCGGTTCGACGCCGAGATATTCGACCGCGATGGCGATCTCCTCGGCGCGCAGGCGGCGCGATCCGTTGAGCAGGTCGGTCACCGCCGAGGGCGAACGACCGAGCGCCTTGGCGAGACCGCTGCGGGTCTTGCCGGTTTCGATGAGGGCCTTGCGAATCCAATCGACTGTCATGCCATTATTATTCGGCTTTTCAGAACCGATGGCAATCACGATTTTCAGAAAAAATGCTTGACTTGTAGTTCTGAAATTCCGAATATATCGCCCATGGACGCCAGCACCGGCGTTCCGCCGAACCGCACTGGAGCCGGACATGGGCAAGAGCCGAACGCGCCGTCGCGCGCCCCGAACCGTCACCGAGCGCGCCGCCCGCGCGATCGCCTGCAGCGCGCATCTGCGCGATCTGCGCAAGGCCCATGGCGCCGCGCCGCCCGACGTCGCCGTGCCGAGCCGGTCGCTTCCGGACCGTGTGGAGCCGACGCCGGTGGCCTCCTACTGCGGCTCGCCCGCCGCCATGTGCGCGGAGCTCGGGGAATGACCAGGCGCAAACCCGCTTCGCCGCGATCCGCGCGCGCCGGCGCCCCCGACCGGCTCGACGCCACCCCCGAGCGGCTCGCGCGCGCCGCCGACGCCGGGCAGTCGGCCGCGATCGGCCCCGACCGGCTGCGCCGGATCGGCGATCCCTTCGACATCCTGCGGGTCCATCGGGCGCTGGCGCCCCATGACGCCAGACTCAACGACCTGCGCTGGCTCGCCGGCGAGGCGCTGCGCCGGCTGCACCAGCGCGCCTGTCTGGACTCGCTGCGCGCCGTCGCGCCCGAGCGGATCGGGGCGGGCGGCTTCGGCCCGCGCCAGGGGCTGCCGACGAGCGAGATCGCGCTCCATGCGCGCGACAAGCTGCGCGCGGCCGAGCGGCTCGCCGGCCCCGCGGCCTGGCCGATCGTGCGCCGGATCGTCATCGAGGGCGGCGGCGTGCGCGACTGCCGCGCCGGGATCGCCGAGGTGACGACCCCCTGGCGCGCCGACGCGATCGTGGTCGACCGGCTGCGGGTGGCGCTCGACGCGCTCGGCGTTCTGCTCGGCGTCACGGCCGGCAGGCGATGAAGGCGGTCGTCGCCCGGGGCGCCGCGCCGCAAGAGTTCATGCCCGGCCGCTTCATCTTCCATTCATGTCGTGCATGGTCTTCTAGTATTGTTGGGGGCTCACAAGGGAGAAGATGATGATCGCGCGTCAACTGAAAACGTGTTCCCTCGCCGCTGTGGCGGGCGCCGTCATGCTCGCCGCCTCGATGACTTCGGCCTCGGCGTTCACGCTGGCGTCGCCGTCGCTCGCGCAACCCTATGCTTCCGCGCAGATCGAAAAGGTCTGGTGGGACCATTGGCATCACTGGCACGGCGGCGGGCCGGGCTGGGGCTGGCACCGTCATTGCTGGCGCAACCACTGGGGTCATCTGCGCTGCTGGTGACGACTCTCGCCTGAGCCCGCGCGCTCGGGACGCGATCCGGCCGATCCGCGAAAGCATGGCGTCGCTTTCGCGGATTTATTTGCCGAGCCGCGCCGCTATCCCTGCAGCCTGGCGACCAGCGCGTCGGATATCTCGAAGTTGGCGTAGACGGTCTGGACGTCGTCGTTGTCCTCCAGCGCGCCGACCAGCTTGAGGATTTTCTCGCCCGCCTCGTCGTCGACGGCGACGGTGTTCTGCGGCCGCCAGACCAGCGCGGCCTTGCGCGGCTCGCCGAACCTCGCCTCCAGCGCCTTCTGCGCCTCGCGCAGCGATTCCAGCGCGGTGATCACCTCGTGCCCGTCCGGGCCGGAGACGACGTCGTCGGCGCCCGCCTCGATCGCCGCCTCGAGCATGGCGTCGTCCGAGGCGACGCGCTTGTCGAACAGGATCAGGCCGACGCGGTCGAACATGAACGACACCGCGCCGGTCTCGGCGAGCGCGCCGCCCGCCTTGGTGAAATAGGAGCGGATGTCGCCGGCGGTGCGGTTGCGGTTGTCGGTCAGCGCCTCGACGATCACCGCCACGCCGCCCGGCGCGTAGCCCTCGTAGCGCACCTCGTCGTAGTTCTCGCCGTCGCTGCCCGACGCCTTGCGGATCGCCCGGTCGATATTGTCCTTGGGCATGTTCTCGGCGCGCGCGTCGATCACGGCGGCGCGCAGCCGCGCGTTCATCGCGGGATCGGGCAGGCCGAGCTTGGCGGCGACGGTGATCTCGCGCGCGAGCTTGGAGAACAGCTTGGCGCGGAGCGCGTCCTGCTTGCCCTTCTTGTGCATGATGTTCTTGAACTGGCTATGGCCGGCCATGGAGGGTTCCGTCGTCTGGTCTGGGTTGGGGTGGGCGAGGCGGCGCGCGGCCTCGGCGGGGGATCGTCCGTTTCGTCGATTGGTCGCGCCCGCATCCCGCGCTTTTTCGTCCGCGTCAAGCGGTCGTGCGGGGGCGGGGGCGTCGTGGGAGGGGGGAATATCCGCCCGAGCGACGGATCGGCTTCAAGTTCGCCGAGCGCGGGACCGGCGCTTCGACCACGCGCGCCGATATCGAAACCCGAAAGCATCAGGTTGCTCGGCGTCCTCAACGATTCAATCCCGTCATAAAGGCGGCCGCGGTGATGTTCTGCTCGGGGTTCGCGTTGTCCCTGATCTGCCGACCGCTGATATATCCGGATATCGATTCGACCCAAGGCAGCTTGCGCTCGATCCCGGTCGTCACCGGCGCGCCGAACATCCATTGCGGCGTCGCCCAGCCGGTCTGGTTGAGGGGCCAAACGCCAGTCGGAACCACGCGAGCCGTTACGCGGACAAGCTTCACGTCCGGCCCGAAAACCTTGGCGAGGTCGCCGGGATCGACGCGCTCGATGCTTTTGGGATCATCGATGTCGCGAAAGCGGACCAGCATCGGCAGAAGCGCCGGCGGCGCCTCGACGACGTCGCTACGGCGCTCGATTTCGAATAGCAAGCGGTCGCTCGCGGCGCCGGGACCAGTGATCCGGGAGTTCGTAAACGCGGCCAACAAGAAGGATGCCGGAGAGGCGGATGAGATCGGATAAGAGTTGGAATCCCGAGCCTCGTCCGGAGTCAGCAACAAAAATAGAAGTCCACTCGAACCGAGATCGACCGTGACCGCCTCTCCTCGAACATCAACGCCCCAAGGTCTACCGGGAGCAAGCGGGAATCTGATCCATTGGTCGTGCCAGATCGTTTCGATCACGCCGGAACCGCTCACGATCCTGTCTCCCGTCGCGACGTCCATCGTGAGCCGATAGCGAACCGTCCAGACGGGAAACAGCCATAGTTGCCAGACAGCAAGCAGAGCCGCCGCGACGGCGCCCCAGAACAATAGCCTGCGCCTTCGGCTCGCAGGCGCCGAGCTGCCTGCCTGCGGGGCCGGCGATTCCGCGCCGCTCAAAGACGAATTCGCATTCGCGCCACTTTCCGGTCTGTGTTCTCGCTCCGGCCGGCCTCCGGCGGCCGCGATCGGGCGCAAGTAGCCCCTCTCCCGCTTGCGGACAGGCCTGCGCCTTGCGGGAGAAGGGGAGTGTGCGCTTTTCGAGTCTCGGCCTCGCCTCCGAAACCCTTCGCTGTTTCGGTTGGACGGCGTCGTCCCCGAACATCGCGCGTGCTCGCCAGCGAACACGGCGAGAGGTTGAAATCAGCGCGGCCACGATCTCGGCCGCCGATCGTGGTCGATGGCCAAACCCTTGTAAAGGCGGGCCTTCGGCCCCCGCCTTCGGCGGCTTCGGCCTTGACGAGGATTTGTCCATCGACATTTCGCGCCGCCGAGAGATCGATGGACGACAATGGCCCGAT
>JBEKZS010000186.1:0-7263 GCA_049509635.1 Roseiarcus sp. | reverse complement strand
TGCCCATGGCCGCGCCAATCTCGTCGGCGTCTCCGCCTCGTTTCAATCCCGCCAATCCAGAGTTTCAGCATGCGTCGAAGCCGAGCGCGGTCTGCGATCCTTGCCCATGTCCTCGCCGCGACGCTGGGCCTCGGGCTCCTCGGGCGCGGGCATGCCGCCGACCGCAACGTCTTCGTCATCGCGGCCGGACAGGGCTATGGCGTCGACGATTGCCTGGCCGAGGGCGGGGAATGCGGCCGCGCCGTCGCCGACGCATGGTGCGAGGCGCATGGGCGCAGCGGCGCGATCTCGTTCGGGCCGGCCGTCGACGAAGTCACCGGCGCGATACCCCGCGACGCCGACCACGGCGCCGCGAACCCCTATCTGGTGAAATGCAGGGACTGAGCGGGCCGCACGCGGTCAGCGCAGGAAATCGCCGCACTTCGGGACGTCGCCGACCGCGGCGCCCCACGGCTGAATCGGCACGCTCGAGGTCGAGTTCTTCGGCGAGCCGTCGACCAGCTTGTCCGTGTAGACCATATAGATCAATATGTTGCGCTTTGCGTCGCAGCCGCGCACAATCTGCATCTTCTTGAACAGCAGCGACCGGCGCTCGCGAAACACCACATCGCCCTGCTCGAATTTGTCCTTGAACCGGATCGGGCCGTACTGGCGGCAAGCGAGCGAAACGTCCGAGGTCTCCTCGGCGACGCCGAAGGCGCCGGCGAGACCGCCCCGCTCCGGGACCGTGTAATGGCAGGCGACGCCGTCGACGACCGGATCGTCGACGCCATAGACCGCGAGCTTGTCGTTCGGCGTCAACAGCTTGAAGGTCGTCGATTTCCGAAAGATGAGCGTGGGCTCGTCCGAATCGGCGCGCGCGGGCAATACGGCGGCAAACACTGCCAAGGCGAGGCCCAGACCGAGGCCGAAACAATCCGGCTTCATCGTCGCGCTCCAACGTTCGCCGGCGCGCTCAACCTCACGTCCAGCTCTCACACGGTCGCGATCTAGATAGGCCAATTCGGCCGCCGCGCAATGGCGCCGCGCGCAGGCTCGCCTCGATCGGCGCGCGCGGCTGTTGCTGGCGCGCCGGCGGTCCCCTAATAAGCCTCAGGCCGCGCACGTCGAATGGAAACCCGCGCTCGGTCGTCGCCCAATCGAGGCCGCATGAATGTCCTGATCATCGGGTCGGGCGGCAGGGAACATGCCCTGGCGCTCTCGATCGCACGCTCGCCCCTGCTGGGCCGACTGTTCATCGCGCCCGGCAATCCGGGCGCCGCGCTGGTCGCCGAAGCGGTCGCGATCGATGTCGCCGACCACGGCGCCGTGGTCGATTTTTGCCGGCTGTTCTCGATCGGCCTCGTCGTCGTCGGCCCGGAGGCGCCGCTGGTGGCGGGCCTCGCCGATGACCTCGCCGCGGCCGGAATCGACTGTTTCGGCCCGAGCCGGGCGGCGGCCCGGCTCGAGGGATCCAAGGGGTTCGCCAAGGATTTCTGCCGTGATTTCGGCATTCCGACCGCAGCCTATCGCCGGTTCGATCGCGCCGAGGCGGCGCTCGCCCATGTTCGCGCGAAGGGCGCGCCGATCGTCGTCAAGGCCGATGGCCTGGCGTCGGGCAAGGGCGTCGTCGTCGCGGCCACCCGCGACGAGGCGGAAGCGGCGGTCAGCGCCATATTCGGCGGCCGGTTCGGCGCTGCGGGGGCCGAGGCGGTCGTCGAGGAATTCCTCGATGGCGAAGAGGTCTCGTTCTTCGCGCTCAGCGACGGAGATCGCGCGGTCCCGTTCGGCGCCGCGCAGGACCACAAGCGGGTCGGCGAGGGCGACAGCGGCCCGAACACCGGCGGCATGGGCGCCTATTCGCCGGCGCCGATCATGACGACGGCGATGTGCGAGCGGGTGATGCTCGAGATCATCGAGCCGACGGTCGCCGGGCTGCGCGCCCGCGGCGCTCCGTACCGCGGCGTCCTGTTCGCGGGATTGATGATCGGCGCCGACGGGCCCAGGCTGATCGAATACAACGTGCGCTTCGGCGATCCGGAAGCCGAGGTCGTGCTGGCGCGTCTGGAGGACGACCTGCTGGCGCTGATGCTCGGCTGCGTCCGTGGAAAGCTGCCGGAAGCGGCGCCCCGGTTTTCGAGCGAGGCCGCCCTGACCGTGGTGCTGGCGGCGCGCGGCTATCCCGGCGAAGTCGTCGGCGGTTCGCAGATCAGGGGCGTCGAGACGGCGGGGAGGCTGCCCGGCGTGACGATCCACTTCGCCGCCACGCGCCGCGACGGCGCGCGGCTCCTAGCGACCGGCGGGCGCGTGCTCGCCGTCACCGCGACCGGAGCCGGCATTGCCGAGGCGCAGGCGCGCGCCTATGCCGCGGTCGACGCGATCGATTGGCCGGAGGGCTTCTGCCGGCGCGACATCGGCTGGCGCGCCGTGGCGCGCGCGGCGAAGGCTTAGGACCGGCCAAGAAGGATCACAGATGGAACCGCGACGCCAACCTGCCTCCGACGAAGCCCGGCCTTCGATCCAGACCTCGCGCGCGCCATCCTCGCCCACCGTCGCGATCGCGCTCGGCGGCGGCGGCGCGCGCGGCATCGCGCATATCGCGATCCTCGAGGCGCTCGATGAACTCGGCGTCGAACCTGTCGCGCTCGCCGGCACCTCGATCGGCGCGATCATCGGCGCCGCCTATGCCGCGGGAATCGCGGCCGCCGAATTGCGCGCCCATACGCTTGTCGCCATGCGCAACCGGTCGCAGGTCATTGCCAAGCTGCTGAAAGCGCGCGTCGGGCGTTTTGCGGATTTCGTCCTGCGCGGGTTCACCAATCCGATGCTGCTCGACGCCGAGATTTTTCTCGACCTGTTCTGGCCGAGGACGATGCCGACCCGCTTCGAGGATCTGGCGATCCCCCTGCTCGTCGTCGCCACCGACTTTCACAACCGTCGGGAAGCCATTTTCTCGTCGGGCAAGTTGGCGCCGGCGGTGGCCGGATCGATGGCGATCCCCGGCCTGATCAAGCCGATCGAAATGGACGGCCGCATCCTCGTCGACGGCGGCGCCGTCAACCCCCTGCCCTACGATCTGCTGTTCGACCGCGCCGACATTGTGATCGGCGTCGACGTCACCTTCGGGGGGGTGCGAACACGGCACATTCCGGCGCCGTTCGACGCAATGTTCGGCGCCGCCCAGATCATGCAGGGCGCTATCACCGCGCAGAAGCTGAAGTCGCGCGGGCCCGACATCCTGGTGCGGCCGCTGGTCGAGCAGTTCCGCGTGCTCGACTTCTTTCGCGCCGCGCAGATCCTCCGCGCGAGCGATCCGGCCAAGGACTACCTCAAGCGGAGGATCGAGGCGCGATTCGCGGAGCTGGCGGCGCTCAGATGAACCGGGCGCCGCGGGTGATCTGCGCGCCGCGCTGGAATTCCTCGCCGGACATGGCGGCGCGGCCGGCGCGTTGCGCTTCGAGAATGCGGATCGCGCCGGCGCCGCAGGCGATCGCGAGCGCGTCGTCGATCGCCTCGCCCGGCGGCCCGGCGCCGTCGATCGCGGCGACCCGCAGGAGCTTCACCCGCTCGGCGCCGCGGCCGAGATCGACTTCGCTATAGGCGCCCGGGCTCGGCGAAAGGCCGTGGATACGGGCGCGCAGGACTTGCGCGCCGAGCCGCCAGTCGATGCGCGTCTCGCTCTTGTCGATCTTGCGCGCATAGGTCACGCCCTCCGCGCTCTGCGCGCGAAACGCCAGCGCGTCGCTCGCCAGCGCCGGCAGCGCGCGCGCCATCAGCGCGGCCCCGATATCGGCGAGCTCCCCGGCGATCTCGCCCGCGGTCGCGGCGGGATCGATCGCGATGCGCTGCTCGAGCGCGACCGGGCCGGTGTCGAGCCCTTCTTCCATGCGCATGACGCTGACACCGGTCTGGGCGTCGCAGGCCATGATCGCGCGCTGGATCGGCGCCGCGCCGCGCCAGCGCGGCAGGATCGAGCCGTGCAGGTTGAGGCAGCCCAGCGCCGGCGCTGCGAGGATCGGCGCCGGCAGAATCAGCCCGTAGGCTACGACGACCGCGACCTCGGCGTCGTGCGAGCGGAATTCGTCCTGCGCCTGCTGGTCGCGCAGCGTGGCCGGAGTCAGAACCGGGATCGCATGGCGAGCGGCGAGTTCGTGGACCGGGGTCGGCGTCGGCGCGAGACCGCGCCTGCCGGCCGGCCTGGGCGCGCGGGTATAGACGGCGCGAAGGTCGTGCCCCTGCCCGATCAGCGCGAGCAGCGTCGGCGTCGCGAATTCGGGGGCGCCCATGAACACGATGCGCATGACGCGCTCGCGATAGCATCGACCCGCGCGAGCGTCAAAGCCCCGCGGCGAGGCCCGCGCCGCGCCGAATGGCATTGGCGTTTTGCCTGAAACTCGGCTCTATGGCGATTCCCGCAACGCCGACGCCGCCGACCGCGATGACCCGAGCCCAGATCAGCGCCGCCCCGTCGCCCTCCGCGACCCACAGGCTGGCGCTACGCGTCTATTACGAGGACACCGACTTTTCCGGGCGCGTCTACCATGCCTCGTACCTGCGCTTTCTCGAGCGCGGGCGGACCGAATGGCTGCGCGCGCAAGGGTTCGGGCAGCGCGAACTCGCAGCCGGCGACAGGATCGCGTTCGCGGTGCGACGCATAACGATCGACTATCTGAAGCCGGCGCTCATGGACGATCTGCTCGAAATCGAGACGAGGGTCGTCGCGCTCGGCGGCGCCTCGATCGAGTTCGCCCAGACGGCGCTGCGCGGCGCGGAGACGATCGTGCGCGCGACGGTCGGCGTCGCCGCGCTGTCGGACGGGCGCCCGATGCGTCTGTCCCGCGAGATGCGGGCGCGGCTTTCCGCGGCCCATTGAGCGCCGCGGCGCTGCCGCGCGGTCACGGCGCGCGCTTTTCCAGCGCGCGGTCGAACCGCGCCGCGAGCTTGTCGATCCGCTCGCCGAGGCGATCCTCGATGTCGCGCAGGTCGCCACGCGTCGGCAGGGCGCCGATCGTCTCGCGCAGGCGGCAATGATCCTCGTGCATCTGCGCGAGGAGCGCCGAAAGCCCGATCAGCCCGGTCTGGCTCGCCTGCTTCTCGGCGTCGAAATCCGCACGCTGCCGATCGATCGCGCTCGTCATGCGCTCGAGGCGCGCCATCAGGCGCCAGACGAAGGCGGCGGCGCTCGCCGCCAGCGTCGTCAGTCCGGTCAGCGCCCATTCGACGAAGCCCCACGGCGGCTCGCCGACGGCTGGCAGACTCATGGCAGAGGCCTCCCTTGTTCGCCGCCGGGTCCGGCGGCGCGCGGGTTGGTGGGGATCGGCGCCGCCGCCGGCTCAGCCGCCGGGCGGCAGGCTCGCCGCCGCCGCGGGCGCACTGACGCCGCCGGCGGTCGCCGCCTTGACCGCGGCCGCCGCGCCGATGATCTGCACCGATGCGGCGAGCGGATCGGCGGTCGCCGGGCTCCGGCAAAGCGACGAGCCGGCGAGCGCCGCGGCGCCGTTCGCCGTCCGGGCGACGGTTGCGGCGGCGCCGCCGCCCGACAGTCCCGAAGCGGAATAGGCGCCGGCGAGCGTGGCGATCTCGCCGACGATCTGGCAGGCGGCGGGCAGATCGGCGGCGACGAGTTGGGCGCCGGCGTCGATCTTGCCGGCGACCGCGGCGAGCTGGCCGGCGGCCGGCGGAACCCCGGCGCAACCGGCGAGCGTGAGCGCGCCGCAGACGGCGGCGAAGAGACTGGCTTTCATGGGGAGACCTCGCAAAAAAGCCGGCCGCCCTCTCGGGCGCCGGCGGGACGGGACGGGACGTCGCCGGATCATTTGGCGACGTATTGGTTGTAGGCTTCGGTCAGGATCTGCGCGCCGAGCTGGGCGGCGGGCGCGTAAACGCCCAGTTGCGACCAGTCGTAGTGGCCGAGCGTCGCCACCGCCGCGGTCGCCGCGGCGGTCGCGACGCCGACGCAGAGATGTCGCCAGAAGTCTTTGGTCATCGCATACCTCTTGGGCGCCCGCCGGGGATCGAAAGCGCGCGCGGCGACGGGCGTCGAAGGCCGCGCGGAACCGGGATTTGTTGCAAGGCCTGGGCGGCGGGCGCGCATCGCGCGGCCCGGGCCGGCGGATGGGGGACCGCGGGGCGCGCCGGACTTGGCTATTGGCGTTGCGTCGGATAGCGTTGGCGATCCACCTCAGGGAGCCGCGATTGCGCACGATGGCCGGACCGCTGCCGCTCTTCGTTCATATGCCGCGCACCGGCGGCACATCCTTGACCACGCGGCTGAGGCGCAGCTTCCCGAACGTCCTTCGGCTGAGCGAGCGAGCGGAATTCAACGTGTTCCTGGCGATGACCGCGGCCGAACGCGCCAGCTTCGATCTGATCGCCGGCCATATGCCGTTCGGCGCCGATGCGTTCATCCCGCGTCCGTGCCGCTACATCGTCTGGCTGCGCGACCCCGTCGACCGGTTCGTGTCGTCCTACTTTCACGCGCGATCGCATCGGGATGACGGGCTTCACGGCTTTGCCCGCGAGCACGGCCTGCGCGAATTTGCCGAGAACGCTCCGACCTTCATGCGCGACAACGGCCAGACCCGCCGCCTTGCCGCCTGGGACTGGTCCGAAGTCATCGCCGACGGGCCATTCTGGTGGCAGCGCGTGCCGATCGGCCAGGTGACGCGTGGGATGCTCGACCAGGCCAAAGCCAATCTCGACCGCGCCTTCGTCGGCTTGTTCGAGCGTTTCGCCGAAAGCGCCCGCGCGTGTATGCTGCTGCTCGGGATCGAAGGCGAAACCCCGCCGGTAATGAACGCCGCGGCGCGGGGTGGCGTGGTTGACGACGCGACCCGCGATGTCATTTGCGAGCGGAACGCGCTTGATTTTGAGCTATACAAATACGCTCTTAAGCAAAGCGGTGGCACTTTATTGTCGGGAACCGGCCTGAATTATTAACCGCCTTCAGGAAGGCTATAAAAAAGTCAGTACATTATAATGTTCCCAATAGACTTTCAACCGATCCGATATGTTTGCAGATAGAACGTAGGTGCCTGGCAAATTTCGTTTATGTTATTTAACTCACTCAAGGTAACGGCCAGATGTAAATGATCACGCTTGCCGTGGAGATGGAGCCTGACGCCGTTCCAACCCTGAAATATAGAATAGGCAGGTTATAGGCTTGAGTATTTGAATTGTTTATTCCGAGGAACTGGACGTTCCCATTTGTGTTCGCAATCGCCGAGGAAACTGAAATCGCACTTCCAGCCGACATTATCGGAATTCCGGCGCCGTTCGGCGCCG
>JBEKZS010000185.1:0-9234 GCA_049509635.1 Roseiarcus sp. | reverse complement strand
CGGCGGCGCCGCGCAATTGCCGGAGCGCGCCGATCACGCCGGCGCGCGCGCCCGCCGCGCCCATCAGCCATTCCGACGACGCCTTGCGCCGCAGCGCGTCATAGACGAGGCTGGCGATCGCCGAGCGATCCTTCGAGCCGGCGAAGCGGCGGGCTATGCCCCAGTCCTTCAGCGAATCGGCGGCGGGCCGGCGGCGCTCTTCGATGTCGGAGAGGACCTCGATCGCGGCGGCGACCCGCGCGCCCGGCGTCATCGCATGACCCTTGGAGTCGCCACGCGCGCATCGCGAATCCGCCATGATCGGCATGGAGAGAGGGGTTGCGCGCGGGATGCGCGCCGCCTCGCGTCAGCTGGAGCCGTCATGTCCACACTCATCCGATCCTTCGCCGCCATGGTCCTGGCGCTGTCGCTCGCGGCCTGCGCGCCCCCGCCGCCGCCGCCCCAGGCCGACCTGCCGCCGCCGCCGCACAAGAAGCTCGACGCCAAAACCCAGCTCGAGACGGGCCACACCTATTAGGCCGACGGGTCATACGGGCGCCGAACCGCGACGCCGTCCGCGGCTCGCCGCGCAGCATGCGCCGGCGGCGCGATCCGAAGGCGGCTATTAGCCCGCGGGCGCCCGGAAAGCACGCGATTTCGGCCCGCGCCTCGATCGGCCGGCGGGAGCATGACGGACGCGCCCCGATCGGGCGGTCAGCCCTCGCCGGGCGCGGCGCCCCTCGTCGCGGCGCCGAGGAACGCCCGCCGCGCGTCGGGCAGCGGCAGGCCGCGCGGGCCAAACAGATCGCGTTCGAGAAAGAAGCCGGTCAGCCGGAAGGCGTCGGCGAGGTCCGCGGCGGTCGGCGAGTCCGCCAGCGAGGCCGCGCGCAGAAAGCCCGGCAGCGCGAGCAGACGATCCCGCCAGGGCGCGCCGGCGGCGGCGCTGACCGCGCGGCCGGACTTCGGCGAGACATAGATCAGCTCCTCGCGCGAGCCGGTCGCCGCGCAGCGCTCGAGATCGAGGCGGAAGCCGAGTTCGGCGAGCGCCGCCATTTCGAAGCGCGCGACCAGCGCGGGCGCGACCTCGCGCGCCTCGAGATGATCGGCGATGATTTCCAGCGCCCCATGCAGGGCTTCGTGCGGATCGCGCTCGGGCAGCAGGCGCAACAGCGCGCCGAGATAGGACAGGCCGGCGAGCGCCAGACCGCTGCCGATCAGTCGCCCCGCTCTCAGATGCAGCGGTTCGACCGCGAAGGCGCCGAGCTGCTCCTCGAGCCGGGCGCGCCAGACCAGGCCGAGCGAATTGCCGGGCTGCAGCCAGCCCTGCAGGCGTGCGCCGCGGCCGCCGCGCACGAGGCCGAGATGGCGGCCATGCGCGCGGGTCATGACTTCGACGATGACCGCGGATTCGCCGTGCCGCTTCACGCCGATGACGATTCCCTCGTCGCGCCATTCCATTCCGCCCGGCCCCTCACGTCTTCGCCAAATGGCGTGGCGGGGGAATCCGCGCCAGCGCCAGCGCGACCGCGAGCGCCGCCAGCCCGAGCGCGCCGACCATGCCGGCGAGCCCGCGCCAGCCGCCGAACCCATAGAACAGCCCGCCCGCCGAACCCGCCACGCTCGAGCCGAGGTAATAGAAGAACAGATAGAGCGCGGAGGCCTGCGCCCGCCCGGTCGCCGCGCGCAGGCCGACCCAGCTCGAGGCGATCGAATGGGCGCCGAAGAAGCCGGTGGTGATCAGGGCGACGCCGAGAATGATCGCCGGCAGATCGTCGGGCAGCGTCGCGGCCACGCCGACGAGGATCGTCGCCACCCCGATCCACAGCACCCGCCGGCGCCCGAACCGGCCGGCGAGGTCGCCCATGACCGCCGAACTCGCCGTTCCCGTGAGATAGAGCACGAAGACGAAGCCGATCGTCGTCTGGCTCAGCGAGAACGGCGGCGCCAGCAGCCGGAAACCGATGTAATTGTAGACGCAGACGAAACCGCCCATCAGCAGGAACGCGAGCAGGAACAGCAGGCGCAGACCCGGATCGGCGAACTGGCCGGCGAGCGAGGACACGAGCGCGCGCGGGTCCGGCCGTCGGGCGACGAAGCGGCGCGAATCGGGAAGGGCGAAATAGAGCAGGCCCGCGCTCGCAAGGCCGATCGCGCCCATCGCGGCGAAGCCCGCGCGCCAGTCCCAGCGGTCGGCGAGAACGGCGGTCGCGAGCCGTCCGGCGAGGCCGCCGAGGCTGCTGCCGGCGATATACAGCCCCATGGCGAGGCCGATCGCCCTGCCGTCCATCTCGTCGGAAAGATAGGCCATCGCGACCGCCGGCAGGCCGGAAAGCGCAAGGCCGGTGAGCGCGCGCAGCGCGATCAACTGGGTCCAGTCCTGCGCGAGCGCGGCGAGCATGGTGGCGGCGGCGGCGGCGGCGAGCGAGGCGACCATGATCGGCTTGCGCCCGACGACTTCCGAAAGCGAGCCGGCGGCGATCATCGCCACCGCCAGCACGCCCGTGCTCGCCGACAGCGAAAGGCTGCTGACGGCGGGGGAGACGTGGAACACGCGGGTGAAGACCGGCATCAGCGGCTGCACGCTGTAGAGCAGCGAAAAGGTCGAAAAGCCGCCGAAGAACAGCGCCGCGACGACGCGCAGGAAATCGGCGTCCCCGCGTGCGATCCTGGGTTCGACGCTTTGCTCGGGGGTCGCCGGTTCCGCAGGGATCAGCGCGTCCAAGACAGGGACTCCCTCCTCAGCTCTTCGGGAACTCCAGCCCCATCGCGCGGTAGCGCTCGGGATCGTCGAGCCAGTCGGCGCGCACCTTGACGAACAGGAACAGATGGACCGGCCCGTCGTTGGCCTCGGCGATGTCCTTGCGCGCGGCCGTGCCGATCGACTTGATCGTGCGCCCGCCCTCCCCGATCACGATCTTCTTGTGCGAGTCGCGGGAGACGAAAATCGTCTGTTCGATCCGCACCGAACCGTCGGGCAGCTCCTTCCAGCTGTCGGTCTCGACCGTCGTCTGGTAGGGCAGTTCGTCGTGCAGCCGCTCGAACAGCTTTTCGCGCGTGATCTCGGCGGCGAGGGCGCGGATCGGCGCGTCGGTGATCTGGTCCTCGGGATAGAGCCACGGCCCCGGCGCCATCATCGAGGCGAGCCGTTCGCGCAATCGGTCGAGGCCGTCGCCGGTCGCGGCGCTGATCATGAATGTCGCCTCGAACGTCATCGCGGCGTTGAGCGTCTGGGCGAGGCCGAGCAGCGCGCTGCGGTCGACCAGGTCGATCTTGTTGAGCACGAGGACCTTCGGCCGGCGGATGTCGCGCAGCGCGGCGAGGATGGTTTCGGTCTGCTCGCCGAGCGCCGCGCCGGGGCCTTTGCCGCCACCGCCCGATCCGTGCGATTCCTGGCGCGCGTCGATCAGCAAGGCGAGCACATCGGCGTCCGCCGCCGCGCTCCAGGCCGAGGCGGCCATCGCGCGATCGAGCCGGCGCTTGGGCGCGAACAGGCCCGGCGTGTCGACGAACACGATCTGGGCGGCGCCTTCGATGACGATGCCGCGCACGGTCGTGCGCGTCGTCTGCGCCTTGCGCGAGACCACGGAGACCTTGGAGCCGACCAGCGCGTTGATGAGCGTCGATTTCCCGGCGTTGGGCGCCCCGATCAGCGCCACGAAGCCGCAGGACGTTTCAGTCATGCCGATGGTCCGGCGCGGCCCGGCGCGCCATGAACGCCTGGGCGGCGGCCTGTTCGGCCGCGCGCTTGGACGCCGCCGAGCCCAGCGCGGGTTCGTAGCCCTCGAGCGACACCTGGATGGTGAAGCGCGGCGCGTGATCGGGCCCGGAGCGCTCGACCTCGACATAGCTCGGGGCGTCGAGCGCGCGCGCCTGCGCCCATTCCTGCATCGAGGTCTTGGCGTCGCGTTCGGGCGTCAGCGTGGCGTTCATCCGCTCGCGCCAGGATCGGGCGACGACCTCTCGGGCCGCATCGAAACCGGCTTCGACGAACACCGCGCCGATCAGCGATTCCGCGATGTCGGAGAGGATGGCGATCTTCTTGCGCCCGCCCGCCTGCGCCTCGCCGATCCCGAGCACGATGTGCGGACCCACGTCCCACTTCAGGGCGATTTCCGCGCAGGTCTCGCGCCGCACCAGGTTTGCGAGGCGCATCGACAATTCGCCTTCGCTCGCCTGCGGATAGGTCTCGTAGAGCATCTGCGCGACGGCGAGGCCGAGGACGCGGTCGCCCAGAAACTCGAGCCGCTCGTAGCAGCCGAGCCGTCCCTGCGTTCCGGCGGTCTGCGCCGAGAGATGGGTGAGCGCGCGCGCGGCCAGATCGGCGTCGCGGAAGGCGTAGCCGAGCTTGGCCTCGAGCTCCGCGAGCGGCGGCTTTTCCTTCCTGGCCATGCTATCGGACCGACTGGAAGATTCGCCGCCAGCGCACCAGGCCCGGCCAGCCCGCTTCGTCCCCCGCCTGCGGCGCGGAAGCGCGCGAGAAGAAGATCACTTCGGCGCGACCGACCAGATTCTCGAACGGCACGTAGCCGACGCCGCCCTGCTCCGCCGAGAGCCGCGAATCGCTCGAATTGTCGCGGTTGTCGCCCATCATGAAATACTGGCCCGGGGGCACTTCGTAGACCAAAGTGTTGTCCCAATAGCCCTCGTCGCCGTCGACCTGGATGATTTCATGGCTGACGCCGTTCGGCAGCGTCTCCAGATAATGCGGGACGGCCGCCAGGCTGCCGAAATGATCGGGCGTCGAATAGGGCGGCAACGGCGTCCTCTCCACGATCGTCCCGTTGATGAACAGCCGGCCGTGCCGCAACTGGATCGTGTCGCCGGGCAGGCCGATCAGCCGCTTGATATAGTCGGTGGCGCCGTCGCTCGGAAGCTTGAACACGACGACGTCGCCGCGCTTGGGCGGCGTCGCGAAAATGCGGCCCGGCGCCGGCGGCGGCGACGCGTGAAGGAACGCCAGCACCGAGGCGAGCGAAGGGATTTTGACGAATCCCAGCCGCAGGTCGCGCGATCCGGGCGTCACCTCCGGCGTCGGATCGAGCACATTCGGCAAGGAATAATGCGAATAGCCGTAGGCGTATTTCGATACGAACAGATAGTCGCCGATCAGAAGCGTCGGGACCAGCGAGCTCGATGGGATGTTGAACGGCTGGAACAGCAGGGTGCGCGCGCCCGCCAACACCAGCAGGACGAGCCCGAGAATCGCGAACAGTTCGCGCAGGCCGCTGGATTGGGCGCCTTTCGACGCGCGCGCCGGCGCGCGCCCGTTCACCCCTTCGCCCGCGCTCATGGAAAAACGACCTCCTCAGGCTGACCGCGAAGCGGCGAAGCGCTGGAATTCCCGGCCACGGTCCTAACGGACGGGCTGGAACAGGCGATGCCAGCGCACGGTCCAGGGCCAGCGCCAGAATTCCCAGGCCGGCTGGTCGTCGTCCAGCGAAAAGAAGATCACCTCGGCGCGACCGATGAGATTCTCGAACGGCACATAGCCGACGCCGCCGCGCGGGTCGCGCGAATCCGACGAATTGTCGCGGTTGTCGCCCATCATGAAGTAATGACCCGGCGGGACTTCGAACACGCCGGTGTCGGCGAGGTCGCCGTCGTCGCCATGGATCTGGATGATCTGGTGCTTGACGCCGCCCGGCAGGGTCTCCTCGTATCGGGGCACTTCGATCGGCGGACCCGACCCGCCGGCCACGTCGTAGGGCGGCAGCGGCGTGCGCTCGGCCATTGCGCCGTTGATGTAGAGCCGGCCCTTGATCATCTGGATCTTGTCGCCGGGCAGGCCGATCAGCCGCTTGATGAAGTCGGTATGGCCGTCGCGCGGCAGCTTGAACACGATGATGTCGCCGCGCTTGGGCTGCGAAGCGAGAATCCGGCCGGGCAGCGCGACCGGCGCCAGATGGAGATCCTCCATCAGCGTCGCCACCGAGGGAATCCGGACGAACCACCATTCGAAGTCGCGCGATCCCGGCTTCACCTCCGCCGTCGGGTCGAACAATTCGGGCAAGGAATAATGCGAGTAGCCGTAGGAATATTTCGAAACGAACAGGAAGTCGCCGATCAGCAGGGTCGGGATCAGCGAGCCCGAGGGAATGTTGAACGGCTGGAACAGCAGCGTGCGAATGACGATGGCGATCAGCAGCGCCTGGACGATGACCTTGATCGTCTCCCACAGACCGCCCTCGCTGGCCTTCTTCTCGGCCACCTCGATATCGCGGCCCTTCACGCTCGCCGGCTCCGTCATGACGATCTCGCACCTTCCCGCGCCGACCGGCGAGCGCCCCATGCGACGGCCGTGCGGACCTGTCCTATACAGATGACCCGCCCGCCGGCCAAGCGCCGGCGGCCGGTCCTGCGCGCCGGGACCGGAGGGTCCCGCTACAAGCAAAAAGAGGCGGCCGCAAGGCCGCCTCCGCCGTCCCGCGCGTCCGCCCGCTCATTGCGGAATTTTGTCGTCGATCCCCTTCACGTACCAGTTCATGCCGAGGATCGAGCCGTCGTCGAGCTTCTTGTCGCCCGGCTTGCAGCGATCCTTGCCGTCCTGGTCGAGCACCGGGCAGGCGAAGGGTTCGACCGCGCCCGAGGCGATGCCGGCGGTCGTCTTCTCGGCCATCGCCTTGACGTCGTCGGGCATGTTGGCGAACGGCGCCATCACGACCATGTCCTTGGCGAGCCCGTCCCAGGTGTCGCTGGACTTCCACTTGCCGTCGATGACGGCCTGGATGCGCGCGGTGTAGTAGGGGCCCCAATTGTCGGTGTTGGCGGTCAGTTGCGCCTTGGGCGCGAACTTGGTCATGTCGGAGGACTGGCCGAAGCCGAGCTTGCCGGCCTTCTCGGCTTCCTGCAGCGGGGCGGCCGAGTCGGTGTGCTGGGTCAGGATGTCGGCGCCCTGGGCGAGCAGCGCCTTGGCGGCGTCGGCCTCCTTGCCCGGATCGAACCAGGTGTTGACCCAGACGATCTTGATCTTGGCGGCCGGGTTGGTCGTCTGCAGGCCGCGCTCGAACGCGTTGATGCCCGAAATGACCTCGGGGATCGGAAACGAAACGATGTAGCCGATCGTGTTGGACTTGGTCAGCTTGCCGGCGATCTGGCCCATGACGTAACGGCCTTCGTAGAATTTGGCCGCGTAGGTCGAGACGTTGGGGGCGCGCTTGTAGCCGGTCGCATGCTCGAAATCGACCTTGGGGAATTTCTTGGCGACCTTGATCGTCGGATCCATGAAGCCGAACGAGGTCGTGAAGATGATGTTGCAGCCGGTGCGGGCGAGCTGTTCGATCGCGCGCTCGCTGTCGCTGTCGGGATGCTGGTAGGAATAGCCGAAATCGCCGATCGGCCCGGTATAGACCCAGCAGGCCTTCACCTTGGCGGCCGCCTCGGCGCCGCCGGCCGACGCCAGCGACAGCGCCGCCACGGCGGCTGCGGTCAGGAATGTGCGCATGTATCGTTCTCCCGTTGACGAATTCTCGATCGACCTTAGCAACATCGGCGCCGGCGGTCGAACCCGTCGCCGATTGGATCAACTTCGCCGATGAACCATTCTCACCGATCCGGAATGAACGCCTGGCCGAGCGAGGCCGGCGCCAGGGCGCCGCGGCTGTCGCGCAGCGAAAGCACCACCAGCACGACCACCGTGGTCAGATAAGGCAACGAATTCAACAGCTGCGCCGGGATCGGGACGCCCAGGCCCTGGAACGCCAGCGCGAGCACCGCCACCCCGCCGAACAGGATCGCCCCGGCCAGCGCGCGCCACGGCCGCCACGACGCGAACACGACCAGCGCGAGCGCGATCCAGCCTCGCCCGGCCGTCATGTCGGGCGACCAGAACGGCGTATAGGACAGCGAGAGATAGCAGCCGCCGAGCCCCGCGCAGGCGCCGCCGAACAGAACCGCGAGCAGCCTGATGCCGCGCACCGGCACGCCGAGCGAATGGGCCGAGACATGGTTCTCGCCGACCGCGCGCAGGGTGAGGCCCGAACGCGTGCGCATCATCCAATAGCTGATCGCGGCGGTCAGCAGAATGGCGAAATAGACGAAGAAATCCTCGCCGAAGATCAGCCGTCCCACCAGCGGCAGGTCGGAGAGGCCGGGCACGTGGAGATGCGGCGCGCCGGTCCGCTTCAGGCCGACGAAGCCGCCGCCGATCAGGTTGGCGAGCCCGCGTCCGAATATGGTCAGCGCGAGACCGGCGGCGACCTGGTTGGTCGCCAGGCCGATGGTCAGGAAGGCGAAGACCGCCGACATCAGCACGCCGCCGAGGATTCCTGCGACGACCCCGACGATCGTCGAATCGGCGAGATAGGCGAATGCGAATCCGGTCGCCGCGCCGACGATCATCATGCCCTCGAGGCCGAGATTGAGCACGCCGGCGCGCTCGCAGACCACCTCGCCGAGCGCGGCGAGCAGCAGCGGCGTCGCGGCGGCGACGATGATCACGAGTATGTCCTGGATCTGCTGGGGATCGAAGCTCATGACCGCGTCCCCATCGTCAAGCGGAGCCGGTAGCGGGCGAGCACGTCGGCGGCGAGCACGCAGATCAGCAGGACGCCCTGGAAGGCGAGCGTCAGGTCGCCGGGCAGGTGAAGCGCGATCTGGGCGTCTTCGCCGCCGACGAACGTCAGCGCCAGGACGAGGCCGGCGATGAATATGCCGACCGGCGACAGCCGCCCGAGGAAGGCGACGATGATCGCGGAAAAGCCGTAGCCGGGCGAGATCGACGGCAGAAGCTGGCCGATCCGGCCGGAGACCTCCGCCACCCCGGCGAGGCCGGCGAGGCCGCCCGAAATCGCGAACGCGGCGACCGCGATCGTCCGGTCGTTGAATCCGCCGAACCGCGCCGCCTTCGGCGCCGAACCGACCAGCCGCACCTCGTAGCCGAACAGCGTCCTGGCGAACACCAGCGCGGCGATCGCCACCGCGATCGGCGCCAGCAGGACGCCCAGATGCAGCGAACCGCCGTCGAACAGGACCGGCAGCGTCGATTCGGGATCGAAATTGACGGAAACCGGCAGGTTGTGGCCTTCGGGATCCTTCCAGGGGCCGCGCACGAGCCAATCGAGGCCGAGCTGGGCGACATAGACGAGCATGAGGCTCGTGAGGATCTCCGAGACGTTGAGCCAGACCCGCAGCAGCGCCGGGATCATCGCATAGAGCAGGCCGCCCGCTGCGCCCAGAGCCATCATCGCCGGCAGGATCCACCAGCCGCCGACCGCCCCCTGCATCGCGCCGTCATGGGTCAGCAGGCCGAGCCAGCCG
>JBEKZS010000184.1:0-7596 GCA_049509635.1 Roseiarcus sp. | reverse complement strand
GGTCGATCTCTTGAAGTCGCCGTGAACCGCGCGCCGGCGCGGCGGGCGCCGCGTCAGATCCCCCGGCCTCTCAGCGCCGCCGCAATATGGTCGAGCACGCCGGCGTCCTCGATCGTCGCCGGCATCGCCCAGGCCTCGCCGTCGGCGATCTTCTTCATCGTGCCGCGCAGAATCTTGCCCGACCGGGTCTTGGGCAGGCGGTCGACCGCGATGGCGATCTTGAACGCGGCGACCGGGCCGATCCGCTCGCGGACGAGGGCGACAATCTCCTGCTCGATCTCATGGGGATCGCGCGCGACATTGGCCTTCAACACGATGAAGCCGCAGGGCTGCTCGCCCTTGATCGCGTCGCGGACGCCCAGCACCGCGCATTCCGCGACGTCGGGATGGGAGGCGAGCACCTCCTCCATGCCGCCGGTCGACAGCCGGTGGCCGGCGACGTTGATGATGTCGTCGGTGCGGCCGAGAATCGTCAGATAGCCGTCGGAATCCTTGAAGCCGGCGTCCGAGGTCTTGTACCAGCCGGGAAATTCGGCAAGGTAGGACTCGACCATCCGCGCGTCCTGGCCCCACAGCGTCGGCAGCGCGCCGGGCGGCAGCGGCAGCCCGATGACGACCGAGCCCATCGTCCCCGCCGGGACCGGATGGGCTGCGTCGTCGACGATCTCGACCCGCCAGCCCGGCATCGGCACGGTCGGCGAGCCCGGCTTGATCGGCAGCAGGCCTAGGCCGACCGGATTGGCGACGATCGGCCAGCCGGTCTCGGTCTGCCACCAGTGATCGACCACCGGCACGCCGAGCATGCGCCCCGCCCAGCCGACCGTCTCGGGATCGGCGCGCTCGCCGGCGAGGAACAGCGTACGCAGCGAAGCGGTCGAATGCCGCTTCAGGAAGGCGCCCTCCGGGTCCTCGCGGCGCACCGCCCGGAACGCGGTCGGCGCGGTGAAGAAGGCGGCGACCCCGTAGTCCTCGATCACCCGCCAGAAGGCGCCCGCGTCCGGCGTGCCGATAGGTTTGCCCTCGAAGAGCACGCTGGCGCAGCCGTGCAGCAGCGGCGCGTAGACGATGTAGGAATGGCCGACCACCCAGCCGATGTCGGAAGCGGTCCAGAACGTCTCGCCCGGCTTGACGCCGTAGAGATTGTCCATCGTCCATTGCAGCGCGACCATGTGACCGCCATTGTCGCGCACCACCCCCTTGGGCACGCCGGTCGTCCCGGAGGTGTAGAGGATATAGAGCGGATCGGTCGCGGCGACCTCCACGCAGGCCGCGCGCCGGCCGGCCGCGCGGGCGGCGTCGACCGCCTGCGCCCAGTCATGGTCGCGATTCCTCCGCAGGGTCGCCTCGGCCTGCGGGCGCTGGAACACCAGACAGGCCTGCGGCTTGTGCCGGGCGAGTTCGATCGCGCCATCGAGCAGCGGCTTGTAGTGGACGATCCGGCCCGGCTCGATGCCGCAGGAGGCGGTCAGCACCAGTTTCGGCCGGGCGTCGTCGATGCGGGTCGCGAGCTCCTTGGCGGCGAAGCCGCCGAACACGACGGAATGGACCGCGCCCAGCCGCGCGCAGGCGAGCATGGCGATCACCGCCTCGGGGATCATCGGCATGTAGAGGACGACCCGGTCGCCCTTGGCGACGCCGAAGCCCGCGAGCACGGCGGCGAGGGTCGCGACCTCGTCGAGCAGCTCGGCATAGGTCAGCCGTCGCTTCGTCCCCGTCATCGGGCTGTCGTAGAGGATCGCCGGCCGGCCGCCGTGGCCGCCCGCGACATGACGGTCGAGCGCGTTGAAGCAGGTGTTGCAGGTCGCGTCGGGGAACCAGCGGCCGTAGACGCCTGCGCCGGGATCGAAAATGCGGCGGGGCGGCGCGATCCACTCGATGCGCCGCGCCTGCTCCCCCCAAAAGGCTTGCGGATCGGCGAGCCATTCTCCATAGACTTCGGCGTAACGGCTCGTCATTTCGCTTGCCTCCCCGGCGGGCGTCGACATGGTCGGATGTCCCTCGCGGCGGCCCGGGATGCATTGGCGGCCGGATCGCCGGACGGCATTGATTTCGCGCAAAGGCGGCGCGACCGCTCCGGCTTTAGCCGCGCGGGGCGGTTGAGCGCAACCGGTCCGGCGCCGGCGGGCGCCCGAGGCTTTGGAAAACAACAGCGACAATGACCCTCGACTGGCCCTTCTATCTCGCCGCGATTCCCGCGGTGATCCTCGTCGGCCTGTCCAAGGGCGGCTTTGCCGGCCTCAGCGCGCTGTCGATGCCGTTGCTGTCGCTGGTCGTCTCGCCGGTGCGCGCGGCGGCGATCATGCTGCCGATCCTGATCGTGCAGGACTGGGTCAGCGTCTGGGCGTTCCGCCGCGATTTCGATCCGCGCAATCTCAAGATCCTCATTCCTGCCTCGTTGATCGGCATCGGCGCCGGCTTTCTGCTCGCGGCCCATGTCAGCGAGGCGCTGGTGCGGCTCGCGGTCGGGCTGATCTCGATCGGCTTCGTTCTCTACATGCTCTGGCGCTCGCGCGGCGGCGAGCCGCCGCCATCGACGGCGAAGGTCGCGCCCGGCCTGTTCTGGGGCGCGCTCGCCGGCTTCACCAGCTTCATCAGCCATTCCGGCGCGCCGCCGTTCCAGGTCTATGTGATGCCGCAGGGCCTGTCGCCGCGGCTGTTCGCCGGCACCGGAGTGATGTTCTTCGCCGCCGCCAACCTGTTGAAGCTGCCGCCCTATATCGCGCTGGGGCAATTCAGCCGCGAGAACCTGTTCGCCGCCGCGACGCTGTTCCCGCTGGCGATTCTGGCGACCCTCGCCGGCGTCTGGCTGGTCAGGCGGGTGCCCGCCGACCGGTTCTACAACCTCGTCTACGCGCTGACCTTCCTCATCGGGGTGCGGCTGGTCTGGGCCGGCCTCGCTGAAATGCTGGGCTAACCAAACCTTAGGGAAGCCGGGCGCACAATCGGCGCGGTGCCGGACGGGAAAGCGGGGATGCGATGAGTCGGAGCGGAACGGAGCGGGCGGCGGCGAACCTTGCACTGGCGCGCCAGATCGCAAGTTTCCTCGCGATCGGCGGCTTCGGTTTCTGCGTCGACGCGACGCTGACCATCGTGCTCGCGCACGGGCTCGGCGTGGCGCCGCTGCTGGCGCGCCTGCCGGCCTTCGCGGCGGCGACGCTGGTCAATTTCGCGCTCAACCGCGCCTTCACCTTCCGCTCGGCCGACGCCGACTGGCGTGGCGCGCTCGCGCGCTACGTGCTGGTCTGCCTCGGCGGCCTCGCCGTCAACTACTCGGTCTATGCGGCCTGCGTCGAAATCGCCGCCGCGCTCGACCGGCCGCTGTCCTCGACGGTGCTGACCCTCTGCATCGCCTGCGGCTCGCTCGCGGCGGCGCTGGTCACCTTCGCAGGATTCCGCGCCTTCGCGTTCAGGGCGCCGAAGGCGGCCGCCGCCGGCGGCCCCGCCGCGACGGGCGCCGCCGCCGCGCGGAGCGCCGGCGCCGCGTGATCGGGGCGAAATGGTCGGCCGCCGCCGGCGCCGAGGGGTAGTCGCGCGCGGCGAGACGACCTAGTGTGCCCGGAACCGCCTCTCCCGCCACGGGAAAGGTCGCCAACGCCGCGAGCCAGGGCCATGACGGTTTCTCCCTATGATCAGGACCTCGACCGCAATCCCGCCAATTTCCAGCCGCTGACGCCGCTGACCTTCCTCGAGCGTGCCGCCTCGGTGTTCCCCGATCGGCTCGCCATCGTCCACGGGCCGTTGCGCCGCAACTATCGCGATTTCTACGCCCGCGCGCGCCGGCTCGGCTCCGCGCTCGCAGCCCGCGGGTTCAAGCGCGGCGACACCGTCTCGGTCATGCTCGCCAACACGCCGGCGATGCTCGAGTGCCACTATGGCGCGCCGATGTGCCGGGCGGTGCTCAACACGCTCAATACCCGGCTCGACGCCGCCGCGCTCGCGTTCATGCTCGATCATGCCGAGGCCAAGGCGCTCGTCGTCGATCGCGAATTTTCCGCGCTGATCGGCGAGGCGCTCGGTCTCTGCAAGGCGCGCCCGCTGCTGATCGACTACGCCGATCCCGAATATTCCGGCCCCGGCGACGGGCTCGGTGGGCTTGACTACGAGGCGCTGCTCGACGAGGGCGATCCCGACTGGACCTGGCTGCGTCCGCGCGACGAATGGGACGCGATCTCGCTCAACTACACCTCCGGCACCACCGGCGACCCCAAGGGCGTCGTCTATCACCATCGCGGCGCCAACCTGCTGGCGGTCGGCAACATCGTCACCGCCGACATGGGCCGCCACCCGGTCTATCTGTGGACCCTGCCGATGTTCCACTGCAACGGCTGGTGCTTCCCGTGGTCGCTCAGCGTCAAGGCCGGCGTCCACGTCTGCCTGCGCCAGGTGCGCGCCAAGCCGATGTACGACCTCATCGCCGAGCACGGCGTCACCCACCTGTGCGGCGCGCCGATCGTCATGTCGACGCTGCTCAACGCGCCCGAACGCGAGAAGCGCCCGCTGCCCCATCGCGTGCGTTTCTTCACCGCCGCCGCGCCGCCGCCGGCGGCCGTGCTGGCGGCGATGCGCGAGGCGGGCTTCGAGGTGACCCATCTCTACGGGCTGACCGAAACCTACGGCCCTGCGGTCGTCAACGACTGGCAGGATCGCTGGAACGACCTGCCCGGTCCCGAACAGGCCGCGCTGAAGTCGCGCCAGGGCGTGCGCTATCATGCGCTGGAAGGCCTCGACGTCCTCGATCCCGAGACCATGGCGAGCGCGCCCGCGGACGGGACGACCCTCGGCGAAGTCATGTTCCGCGGCAATGTCGTGATGAAGGGCTACCTGAAGAACAAGGCCTCGACCGACAGGGCGTTCGAGGGCGGCTGGTTCCACTCCGGCGATCTCGGCGTGAAGTTTCCCGACGGTTATGTCCAGCTGAAGGACCGCTCGAAGGACATCATCATCTCGGGCGGCGAGAACATTTCCTCGATCGAGGTCGAGGACGCGCTGTTCCAGCACCCGGCGGTGCAGCTCGCGGCGGTCGTGGCCCGGCCCGACGAGAAATGGGGAGAAACTCCCTGCGCCTTCGTCGAACTCAAGCCCGGACATGAAGCGACCGCGGACGAATTGATCGAATGGTGCCGGGGCCGGCTCGCGCGCTACAAGTGCCCTCGTCACATCCTGTTCACCGAAATCCCCAAGACATCGACCGGCAAGGTGCAGAAATTCGCGTTGCGGGAGCGGGCGCGCGCGATCGACCAGGGCTAGGGGATGGCGACCGCGACCGATCCGTGGCCGGAACATTGCCTTCGCCGGCTGGTCGCCTCGGTCGTTCGCGCCGCCGACGTCTTTCCCGAAGCGGGCGAGGACAGCGGCGCGCGCATCCATGAGCTGCGCAAGGCGCTGAAGGCGGGGCGCGCGCTCGCCCGGCTGTTTGCGCCCGCGATCGGCCCGCCCGCCTACGAGGCGATCAGCGCGCTGGAGGCGGCGCGCCGCAAGCTGGGCCGCGCGCGCGATCTCGACGTCATGCCGGCGGCGCTCGCGAGCCTGGGGACGGCGATCGACAGCAAGACCTCGGCGCGGCTTGCACGGGCGATCGCCTTCGAGCGGGAAGTCGCGCGCCACGCGCATCGCGACATCGACGCGGCCGCCGAAATCGCGCAATTGCGCGATCTCGCGCGCAAGGTCGAAGGCTGGCACGTCACGGCGAGGGTCACGACGACCCAGTTGCTGAAGTCGCTGCGCGCGGCCTATCGGGCGGCGCGCCGGCGCGGTCGGCGCGCGCTGACCCACGGCGGCGCGCAGGAACTTCACGAACTGCGCGCGCAGATCGTCGATCTCGGCCATGATTTCGCAGCCTTGGAGCCGGCCTGGCCGGCGCTGCTGGCGGCGGTCGGCGCCGAATTCCAGCGCATGCGGCAGACGCTCGGCGAGCACAATGACCTGACGGTGCTCGCCGAATTCGCAGTCGGCAGCCCCGATCTGTCGCTCGTGCAACTGACCGATCTCGCGCTCAAGGTCGAGCGTCGGCAGAAGCGTCTGGCCCATCGCGCGCGCAAGCAATTCGAGCGCCTGTTCGCCGACCGGCCGAGCGCGCTCGAGCGGCGGCTCGCCGCCTATCTCGACCATCCGAAGTCGCGCATCGGCGCGGACGGATAGCGCGCCGGGAGGAGAGGTCATCCTCCCGGCGCGCCCAAACCTGCAGAGGGGAAGACAGCGATGGCCGACGGCTTCAGCAGGGACTGGGACGACGCCTATTCAAACGGTCCGCATATTCCCGGCGGCGCCGAATATCCCGCGCATTGGCGGGCGGAGGCGGCGGCCCATCGCGAAACGATGCGGGCGGGCGGCCGGCTGCGCGAGGACCTGGCCTATGGCGCGGGGGCGCGGGCGCGTTACGATCTGTTCATGCCCGAGCGTCCGCCGCGCGGCCTCGCCGTGTTCGTCCACGGCGGCTTCTGGATGCGGTTCGACAAATCGTCCTGGTCGCATCTGGCGAAGGGGCCGCTCGCGCATGGCTTCGCGGTCGCCATCCCGTCCTATGATCTGTGCCCGCAGGTTCGCCTCGGCGAAATCGCGCCCCAGGTCGCAGCGGCGATCGGCGCGGCGGCGGCGCAGGTTTCTGGCCCGATCCATCTGGCGGGACATTCGGCGGGCGGCCACCTCGCGACCCAGATGATCGTCGAGGCGACGCCGCTGCCCGAAGCGCTCCAGCGCCGCCTGCGCAAGATCGTCTCGATCTCCGGCCTGCACGATCTCAGGCCGTTGATGAAGACGGCGATGAACGCCACGCTGCGGCTCGACCTCGCCGAGGCGCGCTCGCAGAGCGCCGCCCTTCAGGAGCCGCGGCCGGGCGTCGACCTGACCTGCTGGGTCGGCGCCGAGGAGCGGCCCGAATTCGTCCGCCAGAACGCGCTGCTCGCCAATGTCTGGACCGGATTCGACGTCCTCGTCGATCGGGTCGAGGAGGCGGGGCGCCATCACTTCGACGTCGTCGAGGGCCTCGCCGAGCCCGACCATCCCTTGACCAGGAAGCTTGTCGGGGTCTGATCGCGCCGCCGCCGCGAGCGGCGTCGAGCGGCTTCGCCGCGCGGCCTGCGGACATTCGCGCGCCCGATCACGGCCGGCGGCGCGCGTGCGGGTCTTGTTGATCTGGATCAAGGCTCGGCTGTCGCTGCTCCCTTCCCAAGGCCGCGCCCGGAGGGCGGCGCCGGTTCGGAGAGTTCGGCGATGAGACCTTGCGGAGTCGAGCGTCGCCGGACGGATGCGCCATCGGCGGAAATGCGTAGATTCCGATTCTGGTCACCGGGTTCGGGACGGGGCATGATCGATAAAGGCGCCGCGAAGCCAATCAAGGGAGACGGATAAAGTGAACGAACTCGAGATCAACAACCGCCTGAACCGCCGAGCGGTGCTGCTCGCGGCGGCAGGCGCGGCGCCGTTGCTGGTTCTGTCCGCCAACCGGGCGCAGGCCGCCTCGATGGCGCCGACCGCGGTCGGCTATCAGGACAGCCCGAAGGACGGCCATCAGTGCGACGGATGCAACCTGTTCATCGCGCCGAACGCCTGCAAGACCGTCAAGGGCGATATCAGCCCGAAGGGCTGGTGCAAAATCTG
>JBEKZS010000183.1:0-7600 GCA_049509635.1 Roseiarcus sp. | reverse complement strand
CGCATCATGGTCGCGGCGCTGGTGGCGAGCGCGCTCAGCAGCCTGATCGTTCGCGAGACCTTCGGCTATTCCTTCGCCACCTGGCGCTTCCACCTTCGCGGCGAGGCGATCCGCGGCCCGCAGGACGTCGGCTGGGTCCGCGACCTCAAAGTCGGCCGGCTGATGCGCAAGGATTTTCGCGCCGTCGCGGCGGATCGGACGATCGGCGCGGCGCGCGTGATGTTTCCGATCGGCGCGGCCAGGGAGCTGTTCCTCACCGATCCCGCCGACGCCTTCGCCGGAACCGTCCTGGTCAGCGATCTCCACGCCGCCAAGGCCGAAGAGTCCGGCCGGCTCGACTCGCTCGCCGCATGGCGCGACGACTTCCTGCTGCCGCAATCGACGATCCGCGAGGCGCTCGACCTGTTCGAGGCGAGCGAGGCGGACGTGCTGCCCGTGCTCGACGACGCCCAGACGCGGCGGATCGTCGGAACCCTGTCGGAAGCGCACGCCCTGCGCGTCTACGGGCGAGAGCTCGAGAAGCGCAACCGGGAATTCATCGATCGCTGACGAGGCTTCCCAGAGGCCGCCTCGGCGCCTAGATGGACATCGCATGACCGATTCCCCCAAAGACGCGCCGGCTCCCGATGCGCCGCCGTTCGACGGACCCGAGGAGGACGACGAGGCCGCCAGCCCCGACGTCGATCTCGATCTCGCCGAGGCGGACGCCGAGCCCGGACCGCTCGCGCGCGGCGCGGCGGTCATCAAATCCTTCCGGCGCCACGCACCCAACGGCCCGGGCGTCTACCGCATGGTCGCGGCCGACGGCGAGGTGCTCTATGTCGGCAAGGCGCGCAGCATCCGCAAGCGGATCGCGAACTATACGACGCCCGAGCGCCAGCCCGGCCGCATCGCGCGGATGATCGCGCAGACCGCCTCGATGGTGTTCGTCTCGACGCAGTCGGAGGCCGAGGCCCTGCTGCTCGAGGCCAATTTCATCAAGCAGATGAAGCCGCGCTACAATGTCCTGCTGCGCGACGACAAGAGCTTCCCCTATATCCTCATCACCGGCGACCATGACGCGCCGCAGCTGCTCAAGCATCGCGGCGCGCGCACCGGCAAGGGCGACTATTTCGGCCCGTTCGCGAGCGCCGGCGCCGTCCACCGCACGCTCAACGCGCTGCAGCGGGCGTTCCTGCTGCGCACCTGTTCGGACAGCTATTACGAGAACCGCACGCGCCCCTGCCTGCTCCACCAGATCAAGCGCTGTTCGGCGCCCTGCACCGGCGAGATTTCGATCCCCGACTACAAGCAGCTCGTCGCGGAGACGCGCGATTTCCTGTCCGGCCGCAGCCGGTCGATCCGCCACCGGCTCGCCGCCGAGATGGAGGCGGCGGCCGAGGCGCTCGCCTTCGAGCAGGCGGCGCGGCTGCGCGACCGCATCGCCGCGCTGTCGGCGATCCAGGGCGAGCAGAGCATCAACCCGAAGGGCATTGCCGAGGCCGACGTGTTCGCGGTGGCGGAGGAGGCGGGGCAGTTCTGCATCGAGGTGTTCTTCTTCCGCACCTACCAGAACTGGGGCAACCGCGCCTATTTCCCGCGCGCCGACCGCAGCCTCGGGCCGGCCGCGGTGCTCGACGCGTTTCTCGCGCAATTCTACCTGGAGCGGCCGGCGCCGCGGCTGGTGCTGCTGTCGCACGACATCGAGAGCCATGACGCGCTGTGCGAAGCGCTGAGCGCGCGCGCGGGCCATCGCATCGGCATCGGCGCGCCGCGGCGCGGCGAGAAGAAGGAGCTGGTCGAGCACGCGGTGCGCAACGCGCGCGAGGCGCTCGCGCGCAAGCTCGCCGACGCCGCCACCCAGGAAAAGCTGCTCGGCGCGCTCGGTTCGGCGTTCGGAGTCGATCATCCGATCCGCCGCGTCGAGGTCTATGACAATTCGCACATCATGGGGACCAACGCGATCGGCGCGATGGTCGTCGCCGGCGCCGAGGGCTTCGTGAAGGGCCAGTATCGCACGTTCAACATCAAGAGCCAGTCGCTGACGCCGGGCGACGATTACGCGATGATGAGCGAAGTGCTGGGCCGGCGCTTCGCGCGGCTCGCCGCCGCCGATGCGCCGGAGGCGCCGGGCGGCTTCCCCGACCGGCCCGATCTGGTGCTGGTCGACGGCGGGCGCGGCCAGTTCGAGGCGGCGCGGCGGATTTTCGCCGAGTTCGGCGTCGAGGGCGTCCGGCTGGTCGCGATCGCCAAGGGACCCGACCGCAACGCGGGACGCGAGACCTTCTTCGTCGAAGGGCGCGAGCCGTTCCGGCTCTCGCCGCGCGATCCCGCGCTCTATTTCGTCCAGCGGTTGCGCGACGAGGCGCACCGCTTCGCGATCGGCACGCATCGCGCCAAACGGAAGAAGGATTTCGTCAAGAGCCCGCTCGACGAGATCCCGGGCATCGGCCCGGCGCGCAAGCGCGCGCTGCTCAACGCCTTCGGCACCGCCAAGGGCGTCGCCGGCGCCGGCCTCGCCGATCTCGAAAAGGCGCCTGGGGTCAATGCGGCGACGGCGCGGCTCGTCTACCAGTTCTTCCATGAGGTCGACAGAGGCTGAGGCGGCGTGCTAGCTCGCCCGATGCTCGAAGGCCTGCCGCCCAACAACGCCGCCCACATGATGCGGCTGGTCTGCGACGAGGCGCGCGCGCGGGCGATCGCCGACCTCGTCGTCGAAAGTTTCGAGCCCGCGGAGACAGCGGCGTCCGCGTTCGAGACCGACGCGCCGCTCGCGGGCGCCAAGGCCTGGATGGTCGAGGTCTATTTCGGCTTCGCGCCGGACGAGGCGCTGTTGCGCGACCTGGTCGCCGCCGCGGCGGGCGAGGCGGCGGCGGCGGCGCTCGAATTCGGCCGCACGCCCGAGCGCGACTGGGTCGCCAATGCGCTCGCCGGCCTCTCGCCGGTGCGCGCCGGGCGCTTCCTCGTCCACGGCGCGCATGACCGCGCGCGAGTGCGTTCGAACGACATCGCGATCGAGATCGAGGCGGCGCTCGCCTTCGGCACCGGCCATCACGGCACCACCCGCGGCTGCCTGCTGCACTTCGAGCGCGTCCTGCGCCGCCGCCGGCCGCGCCGCGTCCTCGACGTCGGCTGCGGCACCGGCGTGCTCGCGATCGCCGCGGCGAAAGCGCTGCGCCGGCGTGTCCGGCTCGGCGACATCGATCCGGTCGCGGTCGCCGTCGCGCGCGACAATGCGCGGCTGAACGGCGTCGGCGCCTATGTGCGCCCGCTTGTCTCGCGCGGCGTCGAACGCGCGGAATTGCGCGCGGGCGCGCCCTACGATCTCGTCTTCGCCAATATTCTGGCGCGGCCGCTGCGCCGCCTCGCCCCTTCGCTCGCCGCGCTGATCGCGCCTGGCGGCGAGGCGATCCTCTCCGGCCTGCTCGGCGCCGACGTGCCGGGCGTGCTCGCGGCCTGGCGCGCGCAGGGGTTGCACCTCGCCGAGCGGATGGATCTGGAGGGCTGGGCGAGCCTGCTGTTGCGGCGCACATGCGCCACGGGCAGGGCTCGCGGCTCCGTCTGACCCGACCGGGCTGCGCTCTCGCCCGGGCGATCGCCCGTTCAATCGCGGCGAGCGCCGGCCGTCGCGTTGCGGTAGGCCTTGGGCGTCAGCCCGGCGGATTTGTGGAACTGGCGGGTGAACGCAGCCTGGTCGGCGAAGCCGCATTCCTGCGCGACGCGGCTGATCGGCGCCTCGGTCTGGCGCAGGCGGTTGCACGCGAGCTCGATCCGCGCGCGGATCAGATATTGCTTCGCCGAAAGGCCGAACAGAGCCCTGACGCGCTGGTCGAACCGGAACGCCGAGAGTTGCGCGCGCGCCGCGAGATCCGGGATCCGCAGCGGGGCGTCGAGGTGATCGTGGAGATAGGCGAGCGTGGCGGAGAGCGCGGTCATGTCGGGCCGCGGGCTCGCCGGCGCCGGGACGTCGCGCGAAATGCCGGAGATTCCGATGATCTGTCCGCTCCGGCTGGTCAGCGGCTCCTTCCAGGTCAGGCACCACCCCTGCCGGCCGCCCGGAGAGAGATGCAGCTCCAGCCGGCCGTCGATCGAGAGCCCTTCGCGGAGCACGCGCCGATCCTGATCGTCGAAACATTGCCCGAGCGGCGCGGGAAATATCTCGCGCGCGGTTCGGCCGAGCAGATCCGCCTTTCCCGGCAGACCGCACCGCCGCACCAGGGTCTGGTTGACCGCCACGTAGCGCGCGGCGCGATCCTTCAGGAAGAACACGGTATCGGCGATCCGGTCGAACAATTCCTCGCCGAGGAAAGGGCGCCCGAGCGCGTTCAGGAAATCCTGCCGATGGTCGGGATGCGGGCTCATCGCCGCCGATATTGTGCGGATTATCGATTTTCCGCCAGCGGTTCCGACAAGACCGGAACTGGCGTCCGTGGGAATCTCCGCGTCGTCCGTCGCAGACGAGCGGGAGAAGATCGCCATGGCCTCGAACATTTTCAAAGGCGTCATTCCGGCCCTTATGACGCCCTGCAAATCCGATCGCACGCCCGACTTCGACGCGCTCGCGCGCAAGGGGCGGCAGCTGATGGACGCGGGCATGTCGGCGGTCGTCTATTGCGGATCGATGGGCGACTGGCCGCTGCTGACCGACGAACAGCGCATGACCGGGGTCGAGCGTCTCGTCGCGGCCGGAATCCCGGTCATCGTCGGCACCGGCGCGCAGAGCCCCGCGCGCGCCGCCGCGCTCGCCCGCCACGCCCGCGCGGTCGGGGCCGCCGGGCTCATGATCATCCCGCGGGTCCTGTCGCGCGGCGGCTCGGCGGCGGCCCAGCGGGCGCATTTTTCCGCCGTGCTGGAGGCCGCCGTCGACCTTCCCTCGGTCATCTACAACAGCCCCCACTACGGCTTCGAGACGCGCGCCGAACTGTTCTTCGAACTGCGCGGCCGGCACCCGCACCTCGTCGGCTTCAAGGAATTCGGCGGCGCCAAGTCCCTGAGCTACGCCGCCGAGCACATCGTCGGCCAGTCGCCCGACGTCACGCTGATGGTCGGCGTCGACACACAGGTGTTCCACGGCTTCGTCAATTGCGGCGCGGCCGGCGCGATCACCGGCATCGGCAACGTCCTGCCCGGGGAAGTGCTGCATCTGGTCGCGCTGTGCGCGCGCGCCGCCGAGGGCGACGCCGCGGCGCGCAGGCGCGCGCTCGAACTCGAGGGCGCGCTCGCGGTCCTGTCCGGCTTCGACGAGGGGACCGATCTCGTCCTCTACTACAAATATCTGATGGTGCTGGCCGGCGACCCGGAATATGCGTTGCATTTCAACGCCTCCGACGCGCTGAGCGCGAGCCAGCAGCGCTTCGCCGAGACTCGATTGGCGCTGTTCAGATCCTGGTACGCCGATTGGCGCCGGGCGGGAGGATGACCCGATGCGCGTCATCGATTCCCATACCGAGGGCGAACCCACGCGGCTGATCGTCGACGGCGGGCCGCCGCTCGGGAATGGCCCGCTCGCCGAGCGGCGACGGCGCCTCGCCGAGCAATTCGATCATGTCAGGCGCTTCGCCGTCGGCGAGCCGCGCGGCCATGACGCGCTCGTCGGCGCGCTGCTGTGCGAGCCCGAGGACGCACGCTGCGCGGCCGGCCTGATCTTTTTCAACAATGTCGGCTATCTCGGCATGTGCGGGCACGCCATGATCGGCGCCGCCGTCACCCTCGCGCATCTCGGCCGCATCGGGCCCGGCGCGCACTCTTTCGAGACGCCGGTCGGGATCGTCGGCGTCGAATTGACGGGCAGGAATCAGGCGACGGTCGAGAACGTCGAGAGCCATCGCCATGCGAAGGGGGTCCGCATCGACGCGGAGGGTCTCGGCGCCGTGTCCGGCGACGTCGCCTGGGGCGGCAATTGGTTCTTCCTCGCGTCCGCCGGGCGTCGACCGCTCATAGTCGATGAAATTCCGGCGCTGACGTCGGCGGCGCAGACGATCCGGCGCGCGCTCGCGGCGCAGGGCGTCACCGGAGCGGACGGCGCGGAAATCGACCATGTCGAACTGTTCGGCCCTCCCGCATCGCCGGGCGCCGACAGCCGCAATTTCGTTCTGTGCCCCGGCGGCGCCTATGATCGGTCGCCGTGCGGGACCGGCACCAGCGCCAAGCTCGCCTGCCTCGCCGCGGACGGCAGGCTCGCCCCGGGCGAGCTTTGGGTTCAGGAGAGCGTCATCGGCGGCCGGTTCGAGGCGAGCTACCGGCCGGGCAATCGCGGAGGAATAATTCCGCGCATCGGCGGCCGGGCGTTCCTCTGCGCCGAGTCCGAGCTGCGCCGCGATCCCGCCGATCCCTTCCGCGACGGCCTCGGCGGCCCGCGCCGCGAATTCGCGTGACCCCGCCCCTCATGCAGATGGGATGGGCCGCGACCGCGCCGAACGGAGCCGGCCGACCGCCCCGCTCTCCGATCGCGCGTCGATCCCTCCCGATTCCCGGGAGGCCGCAGAAATTCCCAAGTTCGCGCTTCCGCGTGGTATCCAGCGAAGGAAGCTGAGGCGGAGTCGGTGAAGCGCGATGACGGGGAGGCTGGGCGGGATCGGCGACGCCTTCGCGGACCGCAATTTTCGCGTCTATTCGGTCGGCTCCATCCTCTCCTGGCTCAGCTTCTTCGTCCAGGTGGTCGCGATGTCCTGGACCGCCTGGGAACTCACGCATTCCACCACCTGGCTCGCGATCATCGCCGCGCTCGATATCGCGCCGAACCTGGTCCTGCTGCCGCTCGGCGGCGCGCTGGCCGATCGCTTCGACCGGTTTCGGATGGTGCTGATCGCCTATGCCGCGGCCTGGCTCCATGTTCTGGCGCTGACGGCGCTCGCCTGCGCCGGCGCGCTGACGCTGGCGCCGCTGGCGGCTCTCGCCTTCCTGCACGGCGCCATCCACAGCTTCAGCGTGCCGGCCGCCTTCGGAATGATGCCGCGTTTCATCGCGCGGGAACGACTCGCCTCGGCGATCGCCGTCAGTTCCGCCTATACGCAATTTGCGGTCTTCGCCGGTCCGGCGCTGGCCGGCTGGATCATCCTGCGCTGGGGCGTGGCGGCGGCCTTTGCGACCAATGTCGTCGGCTATCTCGTCTACTTCGTCTCGGTCGCGTTCCTGCGTGCGCCCGATGGCTATGTCCAGCCCGCGCCGACCGGGCGTTCGATCCTCGGCGACATCGCCGACGGCGCGCGCTACATCGTCGGCCATCGCGGAATTTCGGCGCTGCTGATGCTGATGCTGATGGGGGATGCGCTGGCGACGGCGGTGCGCCAGATGCTGCCCGCGATCGCCGACGAGCTGCTCGGCAGCGGGGTTCGGGGCATGTCGAGCCTGCTGTCCGCGGCGGGCTTGGGCGCCACGGTGTCGGCGCTCTGGCTCGCGCATGGCGGCGCGGCGCGGGCGAGTCCGAATCGGGTTCTGTGGGCGTTCCTCGGCTCGACGCTCGCGGTCGCGGCGCTGATGTTCGCGAACAGTCTGATCGTCGCGATTGCGATCATGGCCGGCTACGGCTTCGCGGGCGAGGCGCGCCGCACCGGCACGGTCTCGATTCTGCAGGCGGCGGTCGGCGACGCGCAGCGCGGGCGCGTGATGAGCACGCAATTCC
>JBEKZS010000182.1:0-7697 GCA_049509635.1 Roseiarcus sp. | reverse complement strand
CCGGGCGCTCTGGCGCGGGCCGCCGACTACCCGGCGTTTCTGAAGACCGACCTCGCCCGCCCCCCCGCGGACCGCCACCGCCTCGCCACCCGCCGCCTGCGCGACTTCGCCGGCTTCCGCGAGGCCCCGTTCGCGCCGGAAATGATCGTTCTCCCCGCCGGCGAGTTCCGGATGGGATCCGAGATCGCCGAGGCGGAGCTCGAAGAGGACGACAAGGCCTACGAGGACGAGATCGCGCCGGGCGTCGGCAAGCGGCCGATGCGGATTCCCGAGCGGTTCGCGCTCGGGCGCTACCTCGTAACCTCGGCGGAATACGACGTCTTCTGCGACGCGACGCGGCGCAAACGGCCCGTGAACAGGCATTGGGACCGCGACCGGCGGCCGGCGATCCACGTCAGCTGGGACGAGGCGCAGGCCTATGTCGCGTGGCTGAACGACCGGCTCGGGACCTCCGCCTATCGGCTGCCGTCGGAGGCGCGGTGGGAATATGCGTGCCGGGCGGCCACGGAGGCGCGGCGCTGGTGGGGCCCGTCCTGGGACCCGGCGCGCGCCAACGGCGCCCGAAGCTTCGAAGGCGGCAGCACTTCGCCGGTCGATCATTTCAAGCCCAACCCATGGGGCCTCCACGACATGATCGGCAATGTCTGGGAATGGTGCGCGGACGAATGGGCGGACAATATCGCCGGGCTGCCGAAGGACGGAGCCCCGTTCCGCGCCCGCGAGGGACGCGGGGAAGAAAAAAAAAAGACCCGGAGGAAACCCGACCCTTCGGCCCCGCGGGCCGTGCGCGGCGGTTCCTGGAGCAACTTTCCGAGGTTCCTCCGCTGCGCGGTCCGCCTCAGGAACGCGCCGGACTTCCGCCTCGTCGTCGTCGGCTTCCGCCTCTCCAGGACGCTCTGATTCTTCATGTCTTTTCTTCAGGCGAAGTCCGCGGCGGCGTTCGGGCCGAATTTTTTCGCTCGGGTAAGCCGTGGATGACTCGGCTCTGCCGCTTCGAGCCTGCTCGCGCCCGCCGGACTTGCAGGCGGCGAGGGCCACGCCGCCGGGTCGCCGTCGACTCAGGGCGATTGCAAGCAATCGCCCGAGGCCGAGAGGCCGCTCCGGCCCTTCGCCGGACGACTTCGTCGCCAGGGGCTGACCGCGCCCCGTCGGCGCGGCAATTGGCGACCATGACCTTTTGGTGCGCGAAGCGGCCGATTGGCCGCGCTGCGCACCAAAAGGTCATCGTTGCAAACGGCCCTGGGAGCACGGCCGATGGGGCCGGCGGGCGCGATGACTGCGAACGCCGGACAGGTCATCCGGCTTTCGCCGCGCGCCGCGACTCGATGCGCCGCCGCGAGATCCGGGCGAGGGCCTCGAAACACAGGGGGGTGGTTAGCGGGCCTCGCATCCTGCCCAGGAGGGGCGGCCGGTTTGCGCCGATGTCGGACATTCAGCGACGTTTGCGCACTTCTCGAAAGCAGACATTATGTCGTTGAGAGCGCTAAAGAGGAATTGTTGGATTTGTTCTATAGGCCGGCGGCCGCTTCTAAGGCTTGCTCCAATTCCAAATCCAACTCGCGCCCTACAGCCGTGACCCTATCGTCACCGAATTGTCCAAATAGATTCGACGGAAGATCGTACTCAAATATCGCCCGACCTCGCGTATCTTCATAAAGGTAAACTCGCAGAGGTGCATAAAGACCTGCTGCCAACTGGTGACGAGTCATCCGTTCTGCGGTTAGGGGGTTGCCTATTTCGTACTGTGTGGCCTTGGACTTCAGTCCGTCGGCTGCTGTGAGCTCGCCGTGATTGCGAATCAGAAATAACCACAGCTTTGGGCCACTTCCTCTCGCGGCCTCCACTCTCTCCCGTTCGCCTTGCGCCAACATATCCGAGACCTCTCGCTTCAACGGCGGCAGGATAGCCAACAGGGCTCGATGGACCTCATCGAAGGATAACTTGCATTCCAAAAAACGGTGTTCGACGTTGAATGTTCGGCGTACGCTCGAATGGCTCATCCGACGCCCCCTGCCTATGGCGGTGCGATCATTTCGATTGCGCTCTCGTGGTGACCATAACTAAGAAATATAGACGAAGTGATCGAAGCTCACCGCAATTCTCGATGTAGAAATTCGTATGTCCGCTCGTGGGCGAGAGCCGCCGCCGCGGCGTTGTAGTGTCTCCCATTGTGCCGGGAGAAGGCGTGCTTCTGACCCGGATAGCTATAGACCGTCGCGCGTGGTTTGGTGGCCAGCGCTGCCTTGATCGCGGCTTGCGCCGGCTTGGAAATAAACTCGTCCTCTTCGGCGAGATGCATAAGCAGCGGCCCGTTGAGGCCGCCGACTTCGCCGAGATATTTCTCGGTGTCACCGCCGTGATAGGCGACCGCGGCGTCGATCCCCTTATGGCGCGCGGCCGTCAGGAACGTCATGAGCGCGCCAAGGCAATAGCCGAGGATGGCAACTTTGCCGCTGCACTCTGGCAGTCTGGCTACGGCATCAATCGTGTCCTCGATGTCCCCGACACCGGCGTCCCGGTCATAGGCCTCATAGAGACGAAGCCCGTACTGCCAGTCGGCGTCGGAGGTGACGTCGAGGTCGACCTCCGGCTCCTGACGCCAGAACAGGTCGGGGGCGGCCGCGAGGAATCCCCGCGCCGCCAGTTCGTCGCAGGTCGCCCTGATGTCGGCGTTAACGCCAAACAATTCTTGAAGAACGACCACCGCCGGTGCGGGCAGCCTAGCCGGTCGAGCAACGTAGGCGCGAAACTTTCCGTCCCGGGATTCGATGTCGATTTGATTTATCATACCGCCCTCCTGACGAGGCGCTACATTAATCTCCGGTCACGCCGCGCTGCTCCTTTAGCCGGCCGTCACGGCGGTTGCGGCTTCTTTGATGAGCTTCGCGCTCTCCTCAGGATGAGAAATGTAAGCGACATGGCTAGACTTGACTTCGACTGTCTTGGCCTTGGCGCGTCTGGCCATCATGCGCTCTTGCTCCGGATTGATGGACCGGTCGTCGGCGGCGACCATGTACCAGGTGGGCTTATGCTTCCACGCGGGATTCGTAACCCTGTGGGTGAACGCGTCGGTGGATATCGGCACCTGCGATATCGCCATGAACTCCGCCTCATCCCGCGGAATGTCTGCGGCGAAGTCGGCGACAAAATGCGCCTCGTCAATCCACCAAAGCCCGTTGGCATCCGGCTTGAACGCCTTCGAAGCTTGCGGTACGGCCTGTTCGATATCCGCACAGCTTTCACCTTCGTCGAGGGCGAAGGCTGCGATATAGACAAGCGCTCTGACGTTGGGATGATTGCCGGCCTCGGTGATGACCGAGCCGCCATAGCTATGGCCGACCAGAACGACCGGCCCGCCCATCGCGTCGATGGCGGCCTTCGTGTACTTTTGGTCGTCGGCGTAAGACGTCTCGGGGTGCTGCACCACCGACACTTTGTAGCCGTCCTTCTTGAGGATGTCGGCGAGCCTCTTCCAGCCGGAGCCATCCGCGAATGCTCCATGCACGAGGACAACGTTCTTAAGGGGCTGCGTCATGATCTTCTCTCTATGTTTGAAGAGGACATCGAACTATGTCTGTGTGGGCCGGACGCGCTTCCTACGTGCAGCAAGCGCCGCCGAGGACATCAACCTTGCAATCCCGCGCTGACCTCGCGAGTGAAAAAATGTGATTGGTTGTTGCGTCCGGCTCACACGTCGCCCGGGGACCGCAAACGATTGTGACTTTTGCCCACGATCGGAGCATTTGCTCTGAGAAAGAAATTTGCCTAATCTCGTCCATGCGGCGTTGGCTGGAGCGGCGATGTCAACCAAGCTCGATAGTGCAGTCGGAGAGCGGCTCAAGTTTGGGGAGTTCGAGCTCGCTCCCGTCGCGCGAATGCTTTGGCGCCGCGGTAAACCGGTCAAACTGGGCAGCCGCGCGCTGGATATCCTGATCGCTCTGGCGTCAAATCCAGGCCATATCCTGTCGAAAGACGAATTGACGCACGTGGTCTGGCGAGGAGCCGCCGTCGACGACACGTCGTTGCGGGTCGGCATGTCAGCCGTTCGCAAAGCTCTGGGCGGTGACGGAGAGCGTTTCATTACGACGGTTTGCGGGCGCGGCTATTGCTTCGCGCGCGACGTCGAGACGACGTTCGGGAGGTCCGCTCCCGAGGCTCCTCCATCAGAGCGGCTGAGGCCGCACCGTCTCCCGGTTCGGATCGCCCGGGTGGTTGGCCGGGAGGAAGTCATTGCCTCCCTGACAGCCGAGGCAATGCGGCGCCGCCTGCTGTCGGTGGTGGGCGCGGGCGGCATCGGCAAGACAACAGTGGCCATAGTCGTCGCGGATCGCCTGCGCGCGGCCTTCGACGCGGTTGCTTTTGTAGAACTTGCGTCAATCGAGAGCGGGCCGCAGATGTCGGCGGCCATCATCGCCGCTCTCGGCCTCAATCTCCGTCTGCAAGAGAATCCGATCGACGACATCGCCGCCGCCGTCGCAAATCGTCGCGTTCTCATCGTACTCGACAATTGCGAGCATGTCGTGAGCCTTGCGGCGACCTTCGTCGAGGCCCTGCTCGGCGGTGCGCCCGGCGTGACGATCCTGGCCACGAGCCGCGAGCGGCTCCGCGCCGAAGGAGAGTGGGTTCATCAAATTTCGCCTTTGGACGCGCCGCCGGATTCTCCGGCTCTAACGGCTGAAGAGGCCCGGGCCTATCCGGCGGTCGAGATGTTCGAGGAACGGGCTGCCTTTGCGCTCGGCGGCTACCAGCTCAGCGACGCGGATGCGCGTTGCGTGGCCGAGATCTGTCGGCGGCTGGATGGCATAGCCCTCGCCATCGAACTCGCCGCTGGGCGGCTGCAAGGGCTCGGCGTGCACGGACTCGCCAACTCGCTCGAGGACTGTTTCGCTATTCTGACGCACGGGCGGCGCACGGCGCTGCCGCGCCACCAAACGCTGCGGGCCACGCTTGACTGGAGCTACCGGTTGCTGACGCCCGAAGATCAGGCAGCGCTGAGCGACGTCTCGGTGTTTCATGGAAGCTTCACTTTGGAGGATGCCGCCTTCGTGATGGACGTCCGCTTGAGCGAGGCGAGCGATCGTCTGACCAGTCTTCTCGACAAGTCCTTGGTGATTGCAAGACGCGACGATCAAACCTTCCGCTACCGCCTGCTCGACACCACAAGGACCTATGCGCAGGACAAACTAGAAAGCGGCGGAGCTCAGTCTCAGCGACGGCGCCATGCGCAAAGATTCCTGCAGGCGTGCCGCCCGTCCAACACCGATGAAGACGGCGAAACGGCGCTGCGCCGGGGGACGGCCGATGTCCGCGCGGCTCTGGAGTGGTCCCTCGTGCGCGGCGGCGATCTCGCCCTTGGCGTCGATCTGGCCTCGGCCGCCACCCCGGTCTTTCTCAAACTCTCTCTTCTGAGAGAGCACAAAAAATATCTCGACCTCGCGTTAGATCATATCGTGGGGAGCGCCAGCGCGACGCCGCCCAGTGAAGCAGCCCTCCGTTCCGAAATGGCGCTTCGCACGGCGGTGGCGCAGGCCGAATATTATACCGAAGGGTGGGAGCTGGTTCCCGAAAACCAACTTCTGAGGGCTCGGGACATTGCGCGGGATATCGGCGACGAGGGCCACGAGCTTCGCGTCCTTTGGATGTTGTACGGGCAAGCCGGCAATGTTGGGAGCTATCGTCAGGCGTTACATTACGCGCGATTGTTCGAAGCGTCAGCGCGCAGAGCGGCGGACCCGACCGCGGAATTTCGCAGCAACCGCATGCTAGCGCGGGCGCTGAGCGATCTCGGTCAACATGGCCGTGCGCAACACCACATCGAGCAAGCCCTGCGGTTCGATCAAACGGCGACGCCGTCCCCGGCTTTGCATGCGTACGATATCGACCACAAGATAGCGGCCAAGGCCATCCTCGCGCGGACGCTATGGCTGCGGGGTTATCCGGATGACGCCAAAGCGGTGGCGGAGGAATGCCTCGCTGAGGCGATGCAACGCGGACATGAACAATCCACCTGCTGGGCGATCACCTTCAATATGTGTCCCGTCGCCATCTGGCGTGGGGATATTGAGAAGGCGCATGTCCTCGTCGGCATTCTTCTTGAGCGCTCGCAACAGGCATTCCAGCATTATCATGAATGGGGTTTGCTCTATCGCCGGTTTCTCGGCGGAGCGGTAGCTGGGTTGGGGCAGAGAAACGCCGGTAGGCATTCCGCGATCAAGCCGACAATTCCCGCGCAGGTTGACCTTTTTTCCACCTTCGATGGCGGATTTCTGGGGGCGGATACCTTGGCGCGCGCGCGGTCGGACGAGGATATCTGGTGTGCTCCGGAGCTTCTCAGGGTGTCGGCGTGCCCTGCTGTCTCGGGCAGCAATGAGGCAAGTCCCCGCGCGTCGGAAGCGATGTTGCTGCGGTCACTCGATCTTGCGAAGCGGCAGGACGCCAGGGCTTGGGAACTTCGCACCGCCACGAGCCTGGCTCGATTGTATCTTAAGTCCGCCGGGCGCAGCAAGGGCCGCGCCGTCCTGACGCCCGTCCTCGAACAATTCAAGCAGGGGCGCGATACACAAGACGCACAAGCCGCCATCAAAATTCTGCGTTCGCTCGCCAACGGGTGAGGGAGATGTCCCCATTCCTTTGGAGTCAGGCGCGTCATTCCTCCGGAGCCGGGAGGTTCGCCGGGCGCGGACCAAGAGCTCGAAATTGTCCGTCGTGGGCACATAAATAGTCCGCTTTCCAAGAATTCCGTTCAATAGCTGCCGCTCTCCTGTCGGCCAGCTCCGGTCATCTGCGGTACGAGAACCAAGCGTCAGATCTTCATCATTAGCCCGCGATCCTCGTGGCCCAGGCCGCGGCCGTCTCCGCTAACGTCTGTAGATGATTGGCCACCGAAAAGCCGGAGACGGTCTTGCGCGGCTTGAGATCGTGATCGCCGTCTTCAAGCCAGAGGATCTCGATGTTTGTCGAGGGCGCGTAGGTCGCCTTGGCGCATACCGGGCCAGCCGACAGGAAGGTGAGCCCCGCGCTCGAAGCGATGAACGGCTTCATCCGCTGGCTGGCGCCGACGGTCGAGAAGTTCCCGAGAAGCCAGAAATTCCTGATCGGCGACCGAATCCAGGCGACCGCGCTCGACGTCCTCGAACGGCTCATCGAGGCGACCTATGCGAGGGTCCGGCAGGCGCAGTTGCAGAGCGCCAATCTCGGTGTCGAGAAACTGCGTCATTTCTTTCGCATCGCGGTCGACCTGCGCTTCGTCGATCGGGAATTCGGGGAAGCGATTTCAAATGCCGCTTCTTCGAGCTCGCATCATCGGACTGGGCATGGCCCGCCTCACGCGCATCGTCGTCCCCGATCTGCCCGACCGCGGTCGCCATTGAGCGAATGGGCCCACGCCATGGCGTGGGCTCTGATGGAGGGACGGGCGAGGCCGGAGTACGGCTGATTTCCGACCGGGCGGAGGCCACGCCGCCGTCGCGCCGTCAAGCGGCCAAGAGGCCGCTCCTCCACCTCGTTCCGACCCTTCGGGTGACTGCGCCCCGACGGCGCGGCAATTGGCGACCGAGACCTTTTGCTGCGCAGCGCGGTCGAGATCGGCCGCGCTTCGCAGCAAAAGGTCTCGGTCGATGACGGCCGGGGACGGGCGCGCGGGTCAAGGTTCGCGGAGCGCCTCTTGGCGCGCAGCGACCGGCGCAGCCGGCTTGACC
>JBEKZS010000181.1:0-7750 GCA_049509635.1 Roseiarcus sp. | reverse complement strand
ACCTTATTTAGGTCGGACTCAACTGTCTGACGAAGTATTTTTAACTCTGTCGCGACCTCATTAATAGATATTCCTCTTCTTTGCGCCGCCTGCCTGAACATACTGATCCTATACATAACTCCTTGCATTCCTAGAGTGTGAGCTTCCGACTCGACAAATTTAAGTAGCTCTAGGATTTTTCTGGCATCAGCATCTGATACTTCATGACCAATTTCGCTATTTACAATATCCGTATATGAAGATCCTTTTTTCAATTCGTAATTGACATAAGAAGACCTGCCTTCATACTCCTCGTGAAGTGATTTCAAACTATCAATTGCTTTTACAAGCCCGAATGCGCCGAAGTTGATCATAACGTCCCACAGGCTCCATAGCCCGCCGGGATGAATTTCCACGGCGCGGCCATCATGGGCGCCGGTGAAATCGTTTGAAAGAGGGGCTCCCACGAATCAGTCCCCTATCCTATAGGCGGTGCGTGGGTATGGGAAGTATAATATCGCCAAAAAGTAGCTTCCAGAAATTTCCTTTCCTCGGCTACGCGCGAGGAGGGGGATCGACGCGCGCCAAGCTTCGGGGCCTCGCCGCTCTGCGGCGGCGCGGTCCGGGGAAATGTCTGGAGGGATTCAGAAGACGCGGGTTTCTCCCCCAGTCCCGACGGATGTCATGATCTCAACGCCATCGATCGCCGGGGAAGACTTGGGATTTCTTCCCCGGGCCGCCTTGAATGGGCGGGGGCGGCGATTCCCAGTCGAGCGCCGGGCCGCGCGGCACGATCCGGCCGGGGTTGAGCGCCTTGATCGAATAATAGCCGCGCTTGATGTGGTCGAGGTTCACCGTCTCGCGCGCGCCCGGCAGGTCGAGCATGCGAGCCAGCCATGCGGACAGGTTGGGATAGTCGGCGATCCGCCGGAGGTTGCATTTGAACAGGCCGTGATAGGCCGCGTCGAACCGCACCAGCGTGACGAACAGGCGGATGTCGGTCTCGGTGACCCGCGCGCCGAACAGCAGCGGCCCGCGTGCGAGCCGCGCCTCCAGCCGGTCGAGCATGCCGAACACGTCGGCGAAGGCCTCGTCATAGGCCTCCTGGCTCAGCGCGAAGCCGGCGCGATAGACGCCGTTGTTGAGCGTGGGATAGATTTCCGCGCTCAGCGCGTCGATCCCGGCGCGCAGATCCTGCGGGTAGAGGTCGATCGGGCGCGGGCCGAAGGCCGAACCGAACATTCGCAGGATGTCGGCCGATTCGTTGTTGACGATCGTGCCGCGCACCCGGTCCCACAGCACGGGGATCGTCGCGCGGCCGGTGAAATGCGGATCGGCGCGGGTGTAGAGTTCGTGCATGTAGGTCGCGCCGTTGACGTCGTCGCGGTTCGCGCCGGGATAGTCGCCGAAGCGCCAGCCTTCGTCGGTCATCGCCGGCTCGACGATCCGCACCGCGATCGCCTCGAGGCCGAGCAGCTTGCGCGCGAGCAGCGTGCGCGAGGCCCAGGGGCAGATCAGCCCGGCGTAGAGCACGTAACGGGCGGGATCGGCGGGAAAGCCGGCCGCCCCGGTCGGCCCGGCCCCGCCGTCCGGCGTCACCCAGTTGCGAAAGCTCGAGGTCTGGCGCACGAAGCCGCCCCTGGCGTCGCTCGCCTGGACCGGCTGCCAATCGGCGGTCCAGCGTCCATCGACCAGCATCGCTCAGGCCCCCGCCGCGACGATGGCGAGCTTCGTGCCCCAGGGATCGCGCAGCGCGAGCCGGCCCGGCGCGGCCTCCACCGGCGCCCGCTCCGCGCGGGCGCGGATCGCCGCGACGATCGCGGCGTCGGCGGCGACGATCTCGACCTCGGCGAGGCCGGTCGTGCGCTCGGGGCGCACCCGCGCGCCGCGGCTGTTCCAGATGTTGGCGCCGAAATGGTGGTGATAGCCGCCCGAGCCGAAGAAGCTCGCGCCGGGATAGCGGCAGGTCAGGTCGAAGCCGAGCAGCGTCCCGTAGAAGGCGTCGGCGGCCGGGATTGCGCCGACCTGCAGGTGGACATGGCCGACCGTCGTCCCGGCCGGCGCGCCGCGCCAGGCCTCGCCGCCGCCGCTCGCCATCACGCCCTGGACGTCGAGCGCCTCGGTCGCCATGACGATGGCGCCCTCCGCCCACCGCCATTGCGCGCGCGGGCGATCGGCGTAGATTTCAATGCCGTTGCCTTCGGGATCGGCGAGATAGACCGCCTCGCTGACCAGATGGTCGGAAGCGCCCTGGATCTGCAGCCGCGCGCTCGCGGCATGGGTCAGCCAGCGGCCGAGATCGGCGCGCGAGGGGAGCAGGAACGCGGTGTGGAACAGGCCGGCCTCGCGCGGCGAAGCGCGCGGGGCGTCGCTGTCGCGCCGCAGTTCGAGCAAGATCGCCCCGCCCGCGCCGAGCTGGAGCGCGGTCTCGTCGCCCGCGATCCGCTGCAGGCCGATCGCCTCCTGGTAGAAGGCGCCGACCCGATCGAGATCGTGGACGGTGAGCGCGACCCGGCCGATGCGCAACGGCGCGGTTGCGGTGGCGGTCATGGCTGGGGCTCCTCTTGCATGTTGGCGCTTCGGCGAGCGGGCGCGCCGAACGGCGTCCGCCGCAGGGCGAAGGCGCCGTCGCGGCCGGGCGCGAGCGCCAGCCCGACGATCCATAGCGCGGGAAAATCCCGGCCGCCATCGCCGTTGTCGAACGACGAGCCGGCGGCGCCGTGGACGGCGCGCAAATTCATCCTTGCGGAGACGGCGTGCGCGGGGCCAATGTCGTCGTGGCGACGACCAGTGGGATCACAGCGGATGGCGAGCGAAGCCGACCACGACCTCAAGTCCGACGCGCTGCATTTCCACAGCGAGCCGCGCCCGGGCAAGCTCGAGATCCAGCCGACCAAGCCGCTCGGCAACCAGCGCGATCTCGCGCTCGCCTATTCGCCCGGCGTCGCCTTCGCCTGCGAGGCGATCGCCGCCGACCCCGCCGAGGCGGCCAATCTGACGATCCGGCAGAACCTCGTCGCGGTGCTGACCAACGGCACCGCGGTGCTCGGCCTCGGCGCGATCGGCCCGCTCGCGGCCAAGCCGGTCATGGAAGGCAAGGCGGTCCTGTTCAAGAAATTCGCCGGCATCGACGTGTTCGACATCGAGGTCGCGCAGACCGACGTCGACAAGCTCGTCGACATCATCGTCGCGCTGGAGCCGACCTTCGGCGGCGTCAACCTCGAGGACATCAAGGGCCCCGAATGTTTCGAGGTCGAGGAGAAGGCCAAGGCCCGCATGGGCATACCGGTATTCCACGACGACCAGCACGGCACCGCGATCATCGTCTCGGCCGCGGTGACCAATGCGCTGGAGCTGACCGGCAAGCGGATCGAGGACGTGAGAATCGTCGCCTCGGGCGCCGGCGCCGCCGCGCTCGCCTCGCTCAACCTGCTCGTGCTGCTCGGCGCGCGGCGCGAGAACATATTCGTCTGCGACATCGAAGGGGTGGTCTATGCGGGCCGCGCGCGGCTGATGGATCGCTGGAAGGCGGTCTATGCGCAGGAGACGCCAGCGCGCACGCTCGCCGAGGTCATCGGCGGCGCCGACATTTTCCTCGGGCTCTCGGCGGGCGGCGTGCTGAAGCCGGAGCTCCTGAAGCGCATGGCGCGCGATCCGCTGATCCTGGCGCTCGCCAATCCGACGCCGGAGATCATGCCGGAGCTGGCGATCGCCGAGCGGCCCGACGCCATGATCTGCACCGGGCGCTCCGACTATCCCAACCAGGTCAACAATGTCCTGTGCTTTCCCTATATCTTCCGCGGCGCGCTCGATGTCGGCGCGACGACGATCAACGAGGCGATGAAGGCGGCGGCGGTCAAGGCGATCGCCGGGCTCGCGCGCGAGGCGCCCTCGGAGGTCGTCGCGCGCGCCTATGGCGGCGAGGCGGCGCCGTTCGGCCGGGCCTCGCTGATCCCCAGCCCGTTCGATCCGCGCCTGATGCTCCGCATCGCGCCGGCGGTGGCGAAGGCGGCGATGGATTCGGGCGTCGCGCGCCGGCCGATCGCCGATTTCGACGCCTATGCCGACCAGCTCGGCCGCTTCGTGTTCCGCTCCGGCTTCATCATGAAGCCGATTTTCGCCCGCGCCAAGGCGGCGCGGCGCAGCGTCATCTACGCCGAGGGCGAGGACGAGCGGGTGCTGCGCGCGACCCAGGTGGTGCTCGAGGAAGGGATCGCGCGGCCGATCCTCATCGGCCGTCCCGACGTGGTGAAGGAGCGGATCCGCCGGTTCGGCCTCGCGATGGTTCCCGGGCGCGACTTCGAACTCGTCGATCCCGAGGACGATCCGCGCTACCGCGGCTATGTCGCCACCTATCTCGAGGTCGCCGGCCGCAAGGGCGTGACGCCGAGCGCCGCGCGCACGCTGGTGCGCACCAACACCACCGTGATCGGCGCGCTGGCGGTGCGGCGCGGCGACGCCGACGCGCTGATCTGCGGGCTCGACGGGCGCTTCCAGTCGAGGCTGAAGCACATCCGCGACATCATCGGCCTTGCGCCCGGCGCGCAGGATTTCGCCGCGCTGTCGCTGGTCATCGCCAGCGCCGGCGCCTTCTTCCTCGCCGACACCCATGTCCGCTTCGATCCCAACGCCGAGGAGATCGCCGACATGGCGATCGCCTGCGCGAGCCATGTCCGCCGTTTCGGCATCACGCCGAAAATCGCGCTGATCTCGCATTCCGACTTCGGCTCCGCCGACACGCCCTCGGCGCTGAAGATGCGCCGGGCGCTCGAGCTGATCCGCGCGCGCGCGCCCGAACTCGAGGTCGACGGCGAGATGCAGGCCGATTCCGCGCTGTCGCTGGCGGCGCGCGACCGGGTGCTGCCGAATTCGCGCCTTGCGGGCGAAGCGAACGTGCTGATCCTGCCCAATCTCGACGCCGGCAACACCGCGCTTCAGCTGACCCGGGTCATCGCCGGCGCCCTGCCCGTCGGCCCGATCCTCATCGGCCCCGCCAGGCCCGCGCATATCCTGACGCCCTCGGTGACGGCGCGCGGGATCGTCAACATGACGGCGATCGCGGCGGTGGAGGCGGCGGGGTGACCACCCGGCGCTGCACGTCGCGCGATCGCTTCCTGGTCGACGCACAATTGCGCTCTTGTCGGCGCTCTCCTGCGATGACGGCGGTCGCCTCGTCCTGAGCGCCGGGCCACACACACGTCGGGGGCCGCGCCATGCCTGACGTCGCCGCCCTGCTCGCCTTCGCCGCCGTCGCGCTCGGCATGGTCCTCACGCCCGGCCCGAACTTGGCCTATCTCGTCGCGCGTTCGATCCGCCCGGGCCGCGCTCGCGCTCAGGATGGCTCTCGATACGGGACGGCGCGCGGGGACCGGCCGGTCTGGAGGCGCCAAGCAAGCTCCGCCAATCTGTATTGCGATTTGCGCTACAGCCTGACACAATGCCCCTTGGAGTCTTGTCCCGCCTGGAGCTTCGCCGTGACGCCAGCCGCCGAAAGAAAAGACCATCCGCTGTCCATGCGTCTGCCGAAGGCCGACATCGCGATCATCGATCGCGCCGCCGGGCTGCGCGGTCGCTCGCGCACGGAATTCGTTCGGGACGCCGCCGTGCGCGCGGCGGAGGAGGTGGTGATGGAGAGCGCGCCGATCCGCATGAGCGCCGAGGGTTTTGCGGCTTTCCTCAAGATTCTGTCCGAGCCGCCCGAGCCGATCCCCGCAATGGTCGCGCTTCTCGGGCGCCCTGCGCCGTGGGACGAGGAATCCGAGGCGGGTTGACAGGGATTGTGGCCCTTTCCTCGCCGACGCCGATCGAGCCTGTTCAGGATCTCTCCCGCTTCTCCTGCGGCAAGCCGGCTCTCGACAATTGGCTGAGGCTGCGCGCGCTGTCGAATCATCAGAAGGGATTCACGGCCGTCCTCGTCGTGCACGAGGCCATGCGGGTCGTCGGATACTACGGCCTCGCCCCCACGGCGGTCACGGCTTCGACTCTGCCGCGCTCGATCCGTACCGGGCAGCCGCCCGAGCCTGTTCCGTGCCTGCTTCTCGGCCAGCTCGCGACGGACCTCGAATGGAGCGGCAAAGGCGTCGGCTCGGGATTGCTGAACCATGCGCTCAGACGTTGCGTGGACGCGGCGCGGCTGGTCGGCGGCCGCGCCGTGATCGTGAACGCGATCGACCGCCAGGCCGCGGAATTCTGGGCCCGCAAAGGCTTCATCGCCTCCAGGGACGATCCTTCGATCCTGTTGCGTCCGATCGCCGCCATCGCGGCCTCGATCGCCGCGAGTCGCGCTGGACACCCGGGATGATTGTCTCCAGACTCGCGCCTCCGTCCTGGACGCCGCCCCCCATGATCCCCAACGCCCCCCGCCCCTTCAACTTCGATCTCGGCGAAAGCGCCGAAATGATCCGCGAGTCCGCGCGGCGCTTCGCGCAGGCGGAGATCGCGCCGCGCGCGGCGGCGATCGATCGCGACAATCTCTTCCCCAGGGATCTCTGGCCGAAGATGGGCGCGCTGGGGCTGCACGGAATCACCGCGCCGGAGGACTATGGCGGGCTCGGCCTCGGTTATCTCGAGCATTGCGTCGCGATCGAGGAGGTCTCGCGCGCCTCCGCCTCGGTCGGCCTGTCCTACGGCGCCCACTCCAACCTGTGCGTCAACCAGATCGTCCGCAACGGCGATGCAGCGCAGAAGCGGCGCTATCTGCCGAGGCTGATCTCCGGCGAACACGTCGGCGCGCTCGCGATGTCCGAGCCCAACGCCGGTTCCGACGTCGTTTCGATGACCACGCGCGCGGAGAAGCGCGGCGACCGCTTCGTCATCAATGGCGCCAAGATGTGGATCACCAACGGCCCGGTCGCCGACACGCTGGTGGTCTACGCCAAGACCGATCCGGCGGCCGGCGCCCGCGGCATCAGCGCCTTCCTCGTCGAGCGCGGCATGAAGGGCTTCTCCAACGGCGCCAAGCTCGACAAGGTCGGCATGCGCGGCTCCGACACGTCGGAGCTGATCTTTCAGGATTGCGAAGTGCCGCAGGAGAACCTGCTCGGCGCGCTCGGGCGCGGCGCCGCGGTGCTGATGTCGGGGCTCGATTACGAGCGGGTCGTGCTCGCCGCCGGGCCGCTCGGCATCATGCAGGCGGCGATGGACGTCGCGCTGCCCTATGTCCACGAGCGGCGCCAGTTCGGCGCGCCGATCGGCTCGTTCCAGCTCGTCCAGGGCAAGCTCGCCGACATGTATGTGACGATGAACGCGGCGCGCGCCTATGTCTATGCGGTCGCCAAGGCCTGCGACCGCGGCGAGACCACGCGCGAGGATTCGGCGGGCGCGATCCTCTACGCCGCCGAACGGGCGACCCAGGTCGCGCTCGACGCGATGCAGCTGCTCGGCGGCAACGGCTACGTCAACGACTATCCGACCGGGCGCCTCCTGCGCGACGCCAAGCTCTACGAGATCGGCGCCGGCACCAGCGAGATCCGGCGCATGCTGATCGGGCGCGAGCTGTTCGAGAAGAGCGCGTGACGCGAACGGCGCCGCGCGACGCGCGCCCGAACTTCGCCCCCTCGCCTCGCCGAGCCGCCCCGCGAAGCGTTGATCGGCCGCAAGCGCCGATTCGAAGAGACTCTGTGGGGGGAGCGCGGGCGTCGCACCCGGGGAGTGAGGCCGCTTGTCATCGACCGCGAGACAGCCGCCCGACCCGCTCGGCGCGGCCTGCGCCGGGTCGGCGGCCGTCGGAATCGCCGCCGGCCTGATCGATACGCTGATCGCGCCCGGCTGC
>JBEKZS010000180.1:0-7768 GCA_049509635.1 Roseiarcus sp. | reverse complement strand
CCGTCATTTCGGGATTGTCTTTCTTGATCGCCTCATTGGCTTTTTTATTGTCGCCATAGAGATAATGATACCAGCCGACCGCTGAGGCATCGACGAAACGCTGCACGACGTCGGGGTTCTTGTCGACATATTCGCGCCGCGCCTCGATCAGCGTCGCATAGGTGGAATAGCCGTAATCGGCGAGCAGGAAGACATTGGGCTTGAAGCCGCCCTGCTTTTCCACCTCGAACGGCTCCGAGGTCACATAGCCCTGCTGGATCGAATCCTTGAGGGTGATGAACGGCGCCGAGTTGAATACGTAGGGTTTGACGTTTTCATCCTTGAAGCCCCAGGCGAGCCGCATCCACGCGTAGTAGGAGGGCATTCCGCCGTTGCTGACGAAGGCGGTCGCCTTGGGCAGGTCGGTCCATTTGTCGAGGCCGACGCCCGGGTGCGACATGAACACCTGCGGGTCCTTCTGGAAGTCGGCGGCGACCGCGATGGTCGGGATGTTCTGCTCGACCGACAGGAAGTCGCCGATCATGTCGCCGCCCATGAAGAACTCGATCTTGCCGGCGACCAGGAGCATGCCGCCGTTCGACTGCGGCCCGCCGGGCAGGACGGTGACGTCGAGCCCGTATTTGGCGTAGGTGCCGTCGACGACCGCCTGATAATAGCCGCCCGCCTCGGGATCGGCGAGCCAATTGGTGCCGAACGTGACCTTGTCGAGCGCGAGCGCGGGTCCGGACGCGAACAACACCCCCGCCAGAGCGGCCGACCCGACGTTACGAATGACGATAGGCATCAAGTTCTCCGCTTCCCGACCCTGGACAGGCGGCAACACAGGACCATGTCTGACCAGGCGAATCAAGACGGCCGGCCGCGAGGCGTCGCCCGGGTGGACCGCGGCGCCGCCATGCTTCAGAATGATTTTCCGGCAAGGCCGGCCGCTCCGGTCGCGCGCCGGCCCGGAAAGCGCATGATGCGGATGTGGATCAAGGACCCGCTCGCCATACTCGCCGAGGGCGCGCCGCGGGGCGTGGTGGTGGAGGGAACGCGCATCGTCGAGGCGGTCGGCCGCGCCGCCGCGCCGTCCGCGCCGGTCGACGCCGTCTTCGACGCCTCGCGCCACGTCGTGCTGCCCGGGCTCGTCAACACGCATCATCATTTCTACCAGACGCTGACGCGCGCCCATCCGGCCGGGTTCGGCCTCGAACTGGTACCCTGGCTCGTCGCGCTCGAACGCGTCTGGGCCAGGATCACGCCGCGCCAATTGCGGCTGGCCGCGCGCGTCGCCATGGTCGAACTGATGCTCTCGGGCTGCACGACGGCGGCCGACCATCACAACCTGTTCCCGCGCGCGCTCGAAGACGCGATCGACATCGAGGTCGAGGAGGCGCGCGCGCTCGGCCTGCGGATGACGCTCACCCGCGGCTCGATGGGCCTGTCCGAGAAGGACGGCGGGCTGCAGCCCGACTCGATCGTGCAGGACGCGGATACGATCCTGGCCGACAGCGAACGCGTGCTGAAGCTGTTCCACGATCCGGCCCCCGGCGCGCAGATCCGCATCGCGCTGGCGCCCTGTTCGCCGCTCGCCGTGCCGCGCCGCGTGCTCGCCGAATCGGCCGGGCTCGCGGAGCGATACGACTGCCGTCTGCACACCCATCTGTGCCAGTCCCCCGAGGAGGACGTCTACGCCGTCTCCGCATTCGGGATGCGCTCGGTCGACCTGCTGGAGGAGGCAGGCTGGCTCGGCCCGCGCGCCTGGGTCGCGCATGGCGTCCATTTCAACGCCGGCGAAATCGCCAGGCTCGGGAGAGCCGGCGTCGGCGTCTGCCATTGCGCGACCTCCGACATGACGTTCGGGCTCGGAATCTGTCCCACCCGGGATCTCGAGGCCGCCGGCGTCGCGGTCGGGCTGGGAGTCGACGGCTCCGCCTCGAACGACTCCTCCAACATGATGGAGGCGATGCGCCATTCGCTGATGGCGGGGCGGCTGCGCTACGGGGCGTCGGGTGTGAGCCATCTCGACGTGCTCCGCTGGGCGACGGAGGGCTCCGCGCGCTGTCTCGGGCGCGACGACATCGGGCGCATCGCGGTCGGCCTCGAGGCGGATCTCGCGCTGTTCACGCTCGACGCGCCGCGCTTCAGCGGCGCCCATGACCCGATCGCGGCGCTGGTGCTGTGCGGCGCCCATCGCGCCGACCGCGTGATGATCGCCGGCCGGTGGCGCGTCGTCGACGGCGCGCCGGTCGGCGTCGATCTCGGCCGGATGCTCGCCGAGCACGGCGCGGCGGCGCGCGCGCTCGCCTGAGCGATCAGCGCCCGGCGACCGCGGCGGCGACCTGTTCGCGCGTCCACAGGCACATTTCCCGCTGCGGGAAGGGATGGACGTAATCGGCGATCCGGAACAATACGTCGCGGGGCAGCCGCCATGGCGCCGCGTGGAAGTCGATCAGCCGGAACTCGCCGGCGGCGATGTCGGAATTCTCGAAGCCGGTCGCGTTGATGTGGTTGGTCATCATCACGTAGCGGATCGACGAGGCGCAGAAGCTGCGCAGCGCCTGCAAGATCGCCGCGTCGGGGAGGTGGAACAGGCAGTCGCGGCAGAACCACACGTCGGCCGCCGGGAAGCGGTCGGCGACGATGTCGAAGGCGACGAATTCTCGCGACGGCGAGGCGTAGCGGCTCTGGTTCAGCGCGACCAGCGAGCCGGCGATCTCGCCGCCGAGATAGGCGACGGCGGGCGGGAAGTTCACTTCCTTCATCCAGTTGAAGTCGCCGCATGGCGCGTCGAAGAACCTACGGATTTCGAAGTGCGCCAGGAAGACTTCGAGCTGATGGCGCAGGTTGACGGTGTAGGCGAGCGTCGAGCCCGGGCCGCTGCGGCTTTCCCCGCCGCTCCATCGATTGCGCGCCATGATGTCCTCGAATATCTGCGCGAGTTCGGGCATCGGAATGGCTCCCCTGGGGTTCGAGGCCGCGGCGAGGCGGGCGACGGCGGCGACCGGTCGGACGTCACCCCGAAGCGGCGGCGCGGCGCGGCGCGGGCGGCCGTCGCTGCCATTCGTCGACGAGCGCGCGCAATTCGTCGGCTCCGTAGACGCGCGCGAAACGCCCGACCGCGCCGAGCCGCGCGAACGCTTCGTGCAGGAACGAGCCCGCGGGCGGACAGATATTCCTGTCATAACCTGCGCGGGTGAACAATTCGCCCCACAGGTGCAGGAAGGTCGCGCCCGCAGTCGCGGCGGCGACCTCGTCGCGACGCTCCGGCAGCAGCGGCTTCCAGAATTCGTCGGGATCGATCGGGTAGAACTGCGTGAAGTCGCGCGCCTCGCGGTCGATCCCGCGCTCGGCGGCGAGCGCCGACAGCAGGAACGGGCCGATCGCGCCCCAGGGCTGCTCGGAGTCGACGATCGCCCCGGCGCGCGCGAGCAGGTCCGCGAGGATCGGATGATCGGGCGGCAGCTTGAGCACGGCGTTGTTGATGAGGCCGGGGCCGTCGAAGTCGGCCTGCCGGCCGAACACGATGGGGTCGGCGGCGAAATCGGGCCGCCGCAGGCACAGGATGTCGGCGTCCACCCAGCAGCCGCCGGTCTGGCGGATGAAGCGGTAGCGGAACAGGTCGGCGAAGGTCGCAAGCGACGGCTTGCCGTCGACGAAATAGCGCCCGGTCAGCGTTTCGTCCGGGCAGACGGCGCGCGCGTCCGCCGCCTCCACGCCGCGCGGCAGGTCGAGCGCGCCGGAATAGGCGTAGACGCGCAACGAGGCGCCGGCCGCGGCGAACGAGGCCAGGCAGCTCCAGGCGAGGGCGTCGAGCGGTCCCTGCCAGAAGGTCGCAAATTCCGGGGCCGGCGCCCGCGCTCGTTCCGTCATCGCCAGCGATCCCGCCGCTCAGAGGATTCTGGCCAGGACGTTGCGATTGTCGTCCTCCCAGTCGCCGAAGAAGGTCTCGGTCGCCAGGCGGCCGCGGGAGACGAATTCGGCGTAGACATCGAAAATCCAGCTCGCGTTGATGTCGTCCAGCAGGAGGTGCTTGCCGGCGCCGCCGCCGGCGAGGCGAAGGCAGTTGGAGACGTCGGCGCGGCAGATCTCCGTCGTATGGCCGCCGTCGACGTGGAAGATGTCGAAGTCCAGCTCCGCGCGGTGGGTGGCGATCCAGGGCAGCACCTCGCGGGAATCGCCGGGGAAATAGTGGACGCGGCCGGGAAATTCGCGCGCCAGAAAGGCCACGCACGCCGCGGTGTAGCGATGAAGGTCGATGTCGACCCCGTAGTAGATCAGGTCGGGATTGGCGCTCAGCGCCAACAGCGCGCTGTGGCCGGCGTTGACCCCGATCTCGATCATGCGCGCCTTGAACCGGGTCGCGCGCCAGAGATTGCGGCGCGCCGGCGCCAGACTCGCCGCCGGCGGGCGCCCCTGGTAGTCGGGCTCCTGGTCCCAGTAGAAGACGCCGCCTTCCAGCGGCTCGCCGGATTCTCCGACGAGGCTGTTCAGCGCGTTCAGGCGGCGGAGGAAAGCGGGCGAGAAAATCTCCGAGGAATCGCCTCTGTCGATGAGATAATCCGTGATTTCCGAAGGCTTTAGTGGTCTACCCGGCAGAAGCTTCCGACCCGTCATTGGCTGCTGTCTCGCTCAGGCCCGCGCCGTGGCGCGGGCGTCCCGCCGCACGTCACGCCATGCTGAGAAATCGCTTGGCCGTGGCGCTGATCTTGGCCGCGATCTTGGTGTCGAGGTCGGTGATCTTGTGGCCGGCGTCGTGGGTGCAGAACGAGAACGAGACCTTGTTCCACGAATTGGAGAATTCGGGGTGGTGGTTCATGACTTCGGCCTCGATCGCGATCTGGACGATGAACGAGATCGCGTCGCGAAAGTCCTTGAATTCGAACGCCGCCTCGATATTGCCGCCCTTGACCGACCAGTCCTTCAGGGATTTCAGTTCCGACTCGATTTCCGACGCCGTCAGTATCCTGTAGTTCGCCATTGCGAGTCTCCTCAGATTTTCACCGCCGCGGCCCCGCCGGATCGCCGAGAGCCGTGTCGCGCCGCTGCGCGCCTCGCGACCTTTTGAGCCAACTTCGCCTTGGAGCGAAGGTTCCATATTAGCCGGCGCGCGCCCGGCAAGGCAATGAACCGCCCGCCGTCGGCGGTTCGCGGCGCGAACGGTCGATCCCGTCGTGTTGCCAAGCCGTCCGACCCATGGGACAAGCCCGGCCAGTCGGGGATCGTCGGGCGCCCCGGGCGAAACGGACGGCGAGCGGCGCGAAAGTCCCGGACGGGGGCCGTCTCGCGAGGCGGGATGCGGCGAGCCCGGCCGATCCTGGGGGTGGACCGACGATGGAATTCAAGCCAAGAGAATTCAAGCCAAGAGAAGCGGCCCGCGGCGCCGTCCTGCGGCGGCTCGGCGTGTCGCCGCTGGTGTCGACCGCCATGATCGATATCTCTCAATTCCATCACGCCCATGTCGAGCGGCAGAACGTCCCGGCGCGGTTCGACATCGACGGCCTGACGATCGACGCGCCCGCCGGAATCTACCATCCGACGCTCGATTCCAGCTCGGAATTCTTCATCCGCACGATGAAGGCGATGGACCCCGCCAGATTTCCGAAGGTGCTCGAGGTCGGCGCGGGCTGCGGGGCGATCTCGCTCTATGTCGCGGCGCGCTGGAACAGCGAGGTCGTCGCCTCCGACATTTCCCTCGAGGCGATCGAGACCGTCAGCCGCAACGCCGCGCTCAACGGCCTCGCCGTGAGGACGATCGTTTCGGACCTGTTCGAAGCGATCGACCAGAGGGATTTCGACCTGATCGTGTTCAACACGCCGCTGATCGATCAGGAGCCGGAGGCCGCGGTCGAGAAATACAGCCTGTGCGACCCCGACGGCCGGATCGTCGGGGCCTTCCTCCGCCAGGCGGGCGCCTACATCAGAAAGAGCGGCCTGATCATCTTCTCCCTGTGCAGCAATTCGGCCTACGAGGTGCTCGACGGCATCGCGCTGGATTTCCGGATCGTCGCCTTTGAACTCGGCTATACCGGGTTCTGGCGCGCCATCGTCGGCGCCCGGCTCTGAGCCCTCGCGCGCGGCGTCAGGACAGCGCGAAACCGGCCAGGTGCTCGGGGATGCGCCAGATCTGCGTCGGGTCCGGCGTGTGGGCGACGGGGGCGATGTCGCCGCGCCAGGCCACGCCCATCATCTGCGCGGTCCGGTAGAGGCGCGTGTTCCAGCCGGCGTCGGCGAGCGCGCGCAACCCGGCGCCGACATGGGGCGAGACCAGGTCGTGAAACAGAATCATCGCCGCCGGCTCGAGGAAGCGCGCGCAGGCGCGCGCGTCGGCGGTCGGCGCCTCCCCGTCGTGATCGCCGTCGATGAACGCGAACGACCACCGGCAGCCGCTTTCGCCCAGGCGGAGGACCTCCGCCGGACTCGGGCCCGGCACGAGGATGGCGCGCTCGGCCCCGCCGGCGCCGGCGATCGCCGCGGCGAATTCGGCGCGCCAGGCGGGATCGGCGAGCAGGGGTTCGACGACGTGAAGCGACCCGAGCCCGGCGGCGACCAGATGGCAGGACGACCAGCCGCGCCAGGCGCCGATCTCGAGCCCGCGCCGGCCGGAGAACAGCCGCGCGTTCGAATACAGGATCGCCGCCTCGTCGCGGTTGATGAATCCGACCTCCGGCTGGCGCCGGTCGACGTACCAGGTGTGCGCCACCTCCTTCCTGAAATAGGGCCAGGTGACGGTCTCCCTGGGGCCGACGATCATGTCCGGGAACAGTGCGTCGAGCCGCGGCGTTTCGAGATTCGGCGATACATAGTCGGTCGTCATCGGCGGCGGTCTCGGCGGGGGCGCGCCCGCTTATGCCGCCATTCCGGCCCGCCGCGCAACCGGTCCGCGTCGGCGCCGCTCTTCCGCGCTCACCCCTGGCTCGACGCGCGGCGGTTCCACGATGGCCAGGATTTTTTCGATGATTGACGAGACGTTAACCTGTTCCTGTCATTGGCTCGGCTCTGCGTCAGAATCGAGGGGGGAGCGGCCGTGCGAGCGTTGCAGGAAGGTCGATCGCATCCGCGGGTCGTTGCGCAGCGGGATCACGGTTTCGCGATCAGCCTGATGGAGCATCTCGTCGTTCCGACTTTCGTGATCGACGCGAGCAAGCAGGTCCTGATCTGGAACAAGGCCTGCGAGCGGCTGACCGGCGTCCCGGCGGACGAGGTCATCGGCGGCAAGGATCACTGGCGCGCCTTCTATGGCGAGCGTCGTCCCTGTCTGGCCGATCTGGTAGTCGATGGGCGCGTTTCCGAGATATCCTCGTTCTATGCGACCAGCGGCAATTTCGGGCTCAGCGATTTCGGGGTCTCCGCCGAGAACTGGTGCGTCATGCCGAAGGTCGGACGCCGTCTCTATCTGGCGATCGACGCGGGCCCGATCTACGACGAATCGGGCGATCTGATCGCGGTCGTCGAGACGCTGCGCGACATCACGCTGCAGAAGCAGGCGCAGACCGATCTCGAGGCGCTGGCCGCCCGCGACGGCCTCACCGGCCTCGCCAACCGCCGCAATTTCGACGAGCGACTGCTCGCCGAGCAGCGCCGCGGCTTTCGCGACCAGCCGCCGCTGTCGCTGCTGATGATCGACATCGACTGTTTCAAGCCCTACAACGACACCTACGGGCACCAGAAGGGCGACGAGTGCCTGCGCGCGGTCGCGCGCGCCATCGCGGGGACGCTTTGGCGCGCGGGCGATTTCGCCGCCCGCTACGGCGGCGAGGAATTCGCCGTCATTCTGCCGGACACG
>JBEKZS010000018.1:0-41790 GCA_049509635.1 Roseiarcus sp. | reverse complement strand
CAGCCGGTCGATCCCGGCGAGGTCGCCGTCCTCGACCCTCTGCGCGGCGAGCCGCAGCGAGGCGTCGAGCCGGGCGATCTGCAGGCGGACATGCTCCCCGGCCGGATCGATCTCGCGCAAGGTCAGCGTCTCCCTGACGATCTGGCGGATCCGCCGAGGCGTCAGATTCTCATTGCTGGCGATCAATTCGTAGCTCCATCCGCGCTGGGCGCGGTCCATGATGCGATGCCGGCGAACTTCCCGCTCGATCGCGCTGACGGAGGCGGCGGCCGGGGACACGGGGACGGCGGTGTCGGGCATGGCGGGGTCGGGCATGGCGGGGTCGGGCATGGCTGCGGCTCCTGTGGAGGTTCGAATGATGGGACTATAGCCGATCATTCTGAATTTGGGAAGAACTATCTCAAAATTCTGTTTTGCAGACGTCAGCCCGGGCTCCGCTCGCGATGACGACCGGCGCTCCGGACGCGAGCCGCAATCCGGAGCGCGCTCGAGGCGGCAGGCGTCGAGAGCGGCCGGACAGCCGATCCGCCGCGCCGCACGCCAGGCCGGGTTCGGCCGCGAGGCCTGGCGCCCCGCCTCGGGTGCGCCGCGAATCTCTGTTTGGTTCTCGACGCGTGCGCGGACGGCGCTTCGCGGCGGCGGTGGCCAGGCCGCGCGGACTGCCCGGCGCGCTACTGGACGACCAGTTCGGCCTGCAGGGCCCCGGCGGTCTTGATCGCCTGCAGGATCGCGATGATGCCGGGCGGCTTGAGCCCGATCCGGTTGAGCCCCGCGACCAGGGAGCGCAGGCTCGTGCCGCCGAGAACCGCCATCTGGCCGCCCTCGTCGCTGGCGACGATCTCGGTGCGCGGAACCACCACGGTCTTGCCGTCGGACAGCGGCTTGGGCTGGGAGACCTGGGGCTTCTCGCTGATGCGGACCGACAGCGTCCCGTGGGTCACCGCGACCGTGGATATCTGCACGTCCTGCCCGATCACGATCGTGCCGGTGCGCGCGTCGATGACGACGCGGGCCGCCATGTCGGGCTCGATCAGCAGATCGCCGATCTCGGCCATGAACCGCGCGACGCCGATCTGCGGCGGCCGGAACAGGGTGATCGTCCGGAAATCCTGCTCATAGGCGACCTGCCTGCCGAATCGCGGATGCGCGTAGCCGTTGATCGCATCGGCGATCCGGACCGCGGTCTTGTAGTCGGGATTGGTGAGTTCGAGCGTCAGCACGCCGCCGTCCCTGATCGGCGGCAGGGACTTTTCGACCAGCGCGCCATTGGAGATGCGCCCGGCGGTCGGCACCCCCTGGGACAGGGTTTCGGCCTGTCCGGCGGCGTCGAAGCCGGTGACCGAGACCGCGCCCTGCGCGACGGCGTAGGTCTGGCCGTCGGCGCCCGCCAGCGTCGTCAGGACCAGCGTGCCGCCCATCAGCGAGGTCGCATCGCCGAGCGAGGACACGGTGACGTCGATGCGCGAACCGACCCCGGCGGCCGGGGGAAGATCGGCGGTGACGACGACCGCGGCGACATTGCGGCTGCCCAGGGTCACGCCGCGGACGTCGATGCCCATCCGATCGAGCATCGACTGCATCGCCTGCTGGGTGAACGGCGAATTGCGCAGCGTGTCGCCGGCGCCCTGGATGCCGACGACGAGACCGTAGCCGAGGAGCTGGTTGTCGCGCACGCCCTGCAGCGTCGAAATGTCCTTGATGCGCACCGCGGCGCCCGCCTGCGCGGCGAACAGGCACGCGATCAGGCCGAGCGCCAACCGCCGCATCAGCCGCCACCGACGCTGACGGAGCCGTCGGGCTGGATGACGCCCGAGATCGTCAGGCCGCTGTCGGAATTGCGGACCTTGATCGTGTCGCCGATTCCGCCGGCCTCGAGCGCGAGCGCCGAAGTCACGATCGAGAGGCCGCCGTCGGTATAGACGAGCTTGACCTCGGCGCCGTTCGCGACCGCGCGCGGATTGACGACCGCGAAGGCGGCGATGGCGCGGCCCGGCAGCAGCGTGCGCGCGGCGACCTTGCCGACCAGCGCGGCCCGGCGATCGACGATCGCGCCATCGGCGGCCGGCAGATCGTAGACCGAGGTGTCGACCAGCATGCTCTCGCGAATGACGTCGCCGGGATAGATGACCTGGCTCGGGGTCGGGACGGTCCGGTCCTCGGCGTGGGCGACCGCCACGGCGCCGGCGAGCGCGAGCGCCCACGCCGACAGGATGCCGCGCGCCGGCCGCGCCGGCGCCCAGCGGCGCGATCGCCGTCCCCTGTCAGCCGGCATGGCGCGCGCCCGTCACTGTCTGACGTTGGTGATCGTGGCCGACATCTGGTCGGCCGCCTGGATCACCTTCGAGTTCATCTCATAGGCCCGCTGGGCCGCGATCAGATTGGTGATCTCGGTGACCGGATCGACATTGGAGGATTCGAGATAGCCCTGCTGGAGCGTGCCGAACGCCGGATCGCCCGGCACGCCGACGGTGGGCGGACCGGACGCCGAGGTCTGCTGGGTGAGATTGCTGCCGAGTTGCTGGAGGCCGGCCTCGTTGACGAAATTGGCGATCGTCAGCTGGCCGAGCGTCTGCGGCGCGACCTGGCCGGGAATCGTCGCCGTCACCACGCCGGTCTGGCTGACGGCGACGTTGGTCGCGGCGATCGGAATGACGATGCCCGGCGTGATCGCGTAGCCGTCCGTGGTGACGATCTGGCCGGTCGCATTGGTGTTGAAGGCGCCGTCGCGCGTATAGGCGATCGTGCCGTCGGGCATGGCGACCTGAAACCAGCCGCGGCCGTTGACGGCGAGATCGAGCGTGTTGCCGGTGTTGGTCAGCGATCCCTGGATGTTGAGGCTGCGGATCGCCGCGGTGCGCACGCCCAGACCGAGCTGCGCGCCCTCCGGGATGGTCGCGTCGCGGCCGCGGTTGGAGACGCCCATCAGGCGCTCCGACTGGTACATGAGATCGGTGAATTCGGCGCGCGAGCGCTTGAACCCGGTGGTGTTGATGTTGGCGATGTTGTTGGCGATGACCTCCAGGTTCTTTTCCTGCGCGCTCATGCCGGTCGCCGCGATGGCAAGGGTTTCCATGATCTCGTTCCTCAGATCGCCATCCGGCTGATTTCCTGATAGGCGGCGACCGCCTTGTCGCGAATCGCCAGCGTCGACTGCAGCGACCGCTGCGCCGCCATGATCGATTCGACGACGTTGTGGACGGGCGCCGAGCCCTGGATGCCCTGGATCGAACTGGCTTCCGCGGTCTTCAGCGACCCGATCGCATCGCCGGAAATCTGGTTCATCATCGCGCTGAAATCGGCGCCGCCGGTCGCGCCGGCGGTCGGACCCGCCGCTCCGCTCGCGCCGAGCGCGCCGGGGGACGACCTGGAAGCGGCGAGCGCTGGAATCGCGTCTATCATCTTCAATCCTTCAACAGGCCGATGGTCATGGAGGTCAGATCGCCCGATTGCTTGACGACCTGCAGATTCGCCTCATAGGAGCGGTTGGCTTCGCGCATGTCGGCCAGCTCGACGAGCAGATTGACGTTGGGCATTTTCACATAGCCCCGCTCGTCGGCGGCCGGATTGCCCGGATCGAGTTCGATCTTGAACGGTTGATCGTCCGCGCCGATGCCCTTGACCCGCACCGTCTGGATCCCGGAGGCGCGATCGAGTTCGTTTTCGAACGAGATGGTCTTGCGCTGGTAGGGGTCGGCGCCGGGGGTCGTCCCGGTCGACTGCGCATTGGCGACGTTCTCCGAGATGACCCGCAGCCGGGCGGACTGGACCTCCATCCCCGAGCCGGCGATCTTCAGGGCGGCCTGCAACGGATCGACCATGGCTGATCACTTCACGCTGAGCATGAGCATCTGGTGAAACGCCCGTTTGATGTTGGCGTTGAGCGTGTAGCTGCGATTGATCTCGCCCTCTTTCATCAGCTCCTGTTCCAGGCTGACCGAATTGCCCGAGAAGGTGGTCTCCCAGGAATCGGTCGCCGCCGGCCGGCTCGCCGCGAAGTCGTCGCCTTCCGGCAGCAGATGGGCGCTGTTGGTCGACGCCATCGTGATCTCCGTCTTGTCGAGCACGTCGGCGAACGGCTGAATGTCCATGCTGGCGTAGCCCGGCGTATTGGCGTTGGCGATGTTGGTCGCCGTCGCGCGCTGCCGGGCGGAAAGCCACTGGGCCTGCTGCGAAGCCAACTGGAGGAGGTAGATGCCGGACAAAGCGGGACTCCCGGAGCCGTTCCGTCTCATGAGCCTATCGGGCCTATCTTGCCCGAGGCTGGCGTGGCGCCCGGGCGACCCTCAGGCGGCCGATTGCGACGATCGCCCGCGCGGGTCGGGCAGCCGGGCGTCGGCGACCGCGTCGAGCAGCCGGCGGACCTTCTCGTCCTCGGCGAGGCCGGTCTCGTCGAAGAATATGTCGATGATCTCGACGGCGGCGCGCGACTGGCTGAGCACGAGCCGGAAGAAGACGCTCACCGCCGCGTGCCTGAACTCCATGTCGAGCAGGATGGTCGGCGAGGCGTCCCATCGCACGCTGCAGCCGGCGGCGAGCGCATATTTCAGCGTGCCGTTCTTGAAATAGAGCTCGGTCGAGGAATTCACGATGTCCTCGAGGTTCGCCGACTGGTCGCACCGGATGAACAGCATGAGGTCCGAGGCGTCGGCGAGCCGGATCTCGGTCGCCACGTCGACCATGGCCTCGGCGATGATCTTCTCGAAGGAGCGAAAATCCGTCCTGCCGCCTTGTGGGATCATCGGCTTTGTCCGTGTCTGACGATGGGCCAACTGCTCTTCCTGGTCTGGATGAGATGAATGATTTCGGCGATCGTCCGGTAGAATTCGGCGGGAATCACGCTGTCGACGGCGACAACATCGAACAGGGACCTTGCGAGAGCCTTGTCTTCGATCACCGGGACCCCGTTCTGTTCGGCGATCTCGCGGATCTTGAGCGCGATCAGGTCGAGGCCCTTGGCCACGACCTGAGGCACGCCGCCCTCGCTGCGCACGTAGCGCAGCGCGACGGCGTAATGGGTCGGGTTGACGATCACCATCGTCGCCTTCGGCACGCTGGCCAGCATGCGGCGGCGCGAGCGGTCGAGGCGGATCGAGCGCAGGCGGGACTTCATCAGCCGATCGCCCTCGGTCGTCTTGATTTCCTCCTTGATCTCGTGGTGGCTCATCCGGTGGTCGCGGCGCCAGTGGATTCGCGCCCATGCGACGTCGGCGCCGGCGACGGCCGCGGTCGCCACGACGACCGCCGAGAACAGCCGGATCACCGTCCCCAGAATGTGCTCGGGCAGGTCGCCGATGTCCGTGAACATCGCATTGACGAGCGTGATCCGCTCGCCGCCGAGGACGACGGCGACGATGGCGACGACCGCGCAGAGCTTGACGACGCTCTTGAAGAATTCGGTCAGCCCCTTCAGGCCGAACATGCGCGACAGGCCGCTGCGCGGGGACAGCCGGGAGAGATCGGGCTGGATCCGCTCCAGTACGAAGCGCGGCGCGTTCTGCGCCATCGAGGCGACGACCCCTCCGATCATCAAGAGGCCGACGATCGGCGCCAGGAACGCGAACGCCTGGCCCGTCACCACCTTGTAGAGCGCCATGACGTCGTCGACCTTGTCGAGGCGCAGGCCGGCGGGATCGTCGATGAACAGGACGAGCGCGTGGGCGAGCCGCTCGGCGCCGTCGCGCATGAGAAAGATCATGGCGATCAGGATGCAGGCGAGGGAGGCGACGAGCGCGACCTCGCGCGACACCGGCACGTCGCCGCGCTCCATCGAATCGTGGAGCTTCTTCTCGGTCGCCGCTTCGGTCTGACTTTCCCTGTCGGGGGCGTCGCTCATCTCCGGATCGGCGCCGGCTAGGCCGCGCCGGCGTCGTCGCCGGACGAAATCTCGATCTCGTTGCTCTGGGCGAGCTCGAGCACGAGATCGGCGATCGCGCGGCGGGCCTTCTGGATGTCGCGGGGCGCGACGACCGCGCCGTCGTCGAGTTCGCTCTCGACGAGCCGCCGCGCGCGCGAGGTCAGCGAGGACAGGCAGGCGTCGCGGAACGCGGGGTCGGATCCGCGCAGCGCCAGGACGACGCGCTCGGTCGGAATCCGGTCGAACAGGGTCGCGCGCGCCCTGGCCGACAGCCTCAGCATGTCGTCGAAGGAGAACAACAGCTTCCTGAGGGCTTCGGCCTCCCTGGGGCGCGCCAGGGTCAGGCTCTGGAGGACGTCCTCCATCTGCTCGGGCTCCAGCTGGTTGATGATGTTGGCCATGCGCGAATGCGGATTGCCGCCGGGCTGGCGCGCCGCCGCCTTCAGCAGATCCTCCTGCAGAACCTCTTCGACGCAGCGCAGGATCGATTCCTGCGCGGGTTCGAGCGACAGCATGCGACGCATCACCTGATTGCGGAAATCGCGCGGGATCTGGGCGGAGATCCTGGCGGCGGCGCCCGGCGCCAGCTTCGACAGCACATAGGCCGCGGTCTGAGGATGCTCCTTGACGAGATAATTGGCGAACACCGCCTCCGGGACCGCGGCGAGCTTCTCCCACATGCCCGAATTGGAGCTGCCGAGGACATCCGAGAGGATGTCGGCGACCTGCTCGGGCGGGAACGCGCCGTTCAGCAATTGCTCGGCCTCGCCGGCATTGCCGAGAAGATCGAGCCCCTTGGCGAAATGCCCGGAGAATTCCTCGATGAGCGCCTCGAGCGCGGGCGTCGGCACCGAGCCCAGCTCGGAGGCCGACCGGGTGATCAGGCGCAATTCGAGCGGATCGAAATGCTTGAGCAGCCGCCCGGCGACCGGTTTGCCCATGGCCAGCAGCAGAGCGGCGACCTTGTCGGCGCCCTTGAGGACGCGCGCGTCGCCGGAAATCCGCACGGAGGAAATGGTCACGGCGCGCCTCCCTCGTCAGCCCGCGGCTTCGGCGCCGGAGGCGGTGACGATCTCGGTCAGCGCGACCCCGAAGCGCGAGCTGTCCTCGTCGACGACCACGACCTCGCCGCGCGCCACGATGCGGCCGTTGACCACCACGCTGACCGGCTCGCCGACCCGCTGGTCGAGCGAGATGACGGCGCCGCGTCCGAGCTTCATCAGGCTGGCGACCGGCATGGAGGTCGAGCCGAGCACGACCTGGACGGTGACCGGAATCTTCAGGATGGTCTCGTAATTGGGGGCGTTTTCGCGCACCCCTGCATTGGTCGCGGCGGCCGGGCTGGTCGGGGCGTCGGAGGCTGTCATTTCGGGGTTCGCTTTCTCGTCGGCTCGGCAAAGGGAGGGGGCGGCGTCGCTCGTTCGGTTCGGCTGGAGCGCCGCTGCGGCGCTCGGGTGATCCTGGCACGTTCCGCGCGCTGCGCGGCGCTCGCCCGCCCGGGCTCAGGTCAGGATGAGATCCTCCAGAACGTCGTTGTTCTCGACGATCGGCTCTTCGATCTCCAGGGTGTAGCGACCGTCGACCTGATCGAGCTTGCACCAGAACAGGTCGTGCTCGCCGCATTCGAGCCTGACCCGGCCCATGCCGAGCCCCTGCAGCTCGAGGACATGGCCGACCTCGATGGCGGCGATGTCGCCCAGGGTCATCGGGATCTCCTCGAGAATGCCCTTGACGACGATCTCGGCCGCGCTGATCCCGTCCTGCATCTGCCGGGTCCATTGCGGATCGAGGCTCGCATTGTCGTTCGACGGGTCGCGCGCCAGCTTCTGCCGGATCGGCTGCAGCGCGGCCTGCGGCAGCGCGACGGTGAACTTTCCCCGCGCGCCGAGAACCTGGAAGCTGAAGTCGGCCGCCACCACCGCCGCGTCGCGCCGGCCCAGCAGCGTCGTGTCGACGATCGGCTCCTGCCGCTCGACCTTGAAGGAAGCCGAGACGAGGCCGGCGAGCGCGCCCGGCAGCGCCCGCGCGGCGAGTTCGGCGACCCTCTGGACCAGGGCCAGCTCGATCCGCGTGAACGGACGGTCCAGCGGCTCCGGGACGTCGGAGCCGTCGCCGCCGAGCAGCGTCTGGACGAGCGCGAATACGAAGTTGGCGTCGAAAGCGACCAGCGCGCGGCAGTCGAGCTCGGGCGAATGCAGGACCGCGCCGATTCCGCCCCTCGACGCGGTCAGCACCTCGAACAGGCCGCCGGTCGCGAGCCCCTCGACCGCGAACGCGGTCGGCGCCCGGCTGATGACGCGCATGCCCTCGACGAGGCCGGCCGCGAGCCGCTCGAACACGACGCCGAGCATCGGCATGCGCTCGACCGAAAACCCGGACTGGTCGAGCAGCGGATCGGAACCCCTGCGCTGAGGCGAGGCGGCTTGCTGTCGGGCGGCCATGGGTTACGCCGCCACCCTGGAGGCGTCGGCGGGCGCGCCGCCGCCGGCGATCGTCTCGTTCTCGACGGTGTCGATCGAGGGACGCTCCTTCGCCGGGATGGTCTTGCGGCCGAACTCCACCGCGACCTGCGGCATCGCCCCGTTCATGAACGCCAGCAGGGTCTGCTTGATGAGGACGAAACTGCGCAATTGCTTCTGGCGCACGGTTTTGATCTTGCTGGCGAGCGGCGACACGATCCCATAGGAGAGGAAAATGCCGGCGAACGTGCCCACCAGCGCCGCGCCGATGAGCCCGCCGAGGATCTCGGGCGATTGGTCGAGCGAGCCCATCGCATGGATGATGCCGAGCACCGCCGCGACGATGCCGAGCGCCGGCAGGCCGTCGGCGACCGCCTGCAGCGCATGGACCGGCTTGAACCGGTCGTAGGTCAGGGTCTGGATCTCCTCGTCCATCAGCGCTTCGATTTCGTGCGTTCGCGCATTGCCGATGATGATGAGGCGGCAATAGTCGCAGATGAAGGTGATGAGGTCGGTGTCCTTCAGCAGGTTCGGGAACGCCCTGAAGATTTCCGATTCCCCGGGATTTTCGAAGTGGTTCTCGACCTCGCTGCGCGACTTGCCCTTCAATTCCCGCATCAGGGCGTGAAGGACGCTGAGGACGTCGAGAAAATTGCGCGCCTTCGGCCCCTTGTCGAAGATCGCCTCCATGATCGCCGCGCCGCAATCCCTGATGGTCGGCAGCGGATTGGCGACCACGAAAATGCCGAGCGACGTGCCGCCGATGATGACGAATTCGAACGGCTGCGCGAGCACTTCGAGGTGGCCGCCGAGCGCGGCGAAGCCGCCGAGCATGCATCCGAACGCGATTACCAACCCGATGACGAAATTCAATTGGCTCTCCCGCCGTTTCCGAGCCCTCGCAGGGTGCGTCTTCGAGCTTGTGTGAGGCTGGCCCGGTTCCGAATCAGCTTCGCACAAGTCACGCATGGAAGTCTGGCGGTCGCGGCCCCTGCGCCGCCGGCCGATCCGCCGTCGGAACCACAACCAACCGGGACGGGCCTATTCCATGCAGTCTGGCCTCTATGTCGCGCTCTCCGGCCAGGTCGCGCTCGAGCGGCGGCTGCAGACGATCGCCTCGAACGTGGCGAACATGAACACGCCGGGCTACCGCGCCGACGGCGTCAGCTTCGAAGCCCAGCTGGCCAAGACCGGGGACGTCACGGTCGCGTTCGCGGGCGGCGGCGCCGGATATATTTCGCGCCGCGCCGGCGGCCTCGGCAAGACGGGCGATCCGCTCGACGTCGCGATCCGGGGCGACGGCTTTCTCGGCGTCAAGACCCCGGGCGGGACCGTCTACACCCGCGACGGCCGCATGACGATCCAGGAATCGGGCGAGCTCACGACGCTCAACGGCTATCCCGTGCTCGATGCGGGCGGCGCGCCGATCCTGCTCGACGCCGGCGCGGGCGCCCCCGACATCGCCGGGGACGGGATGATCAGCCAGAAGGGCGTCCAGGTCGGCGCGCTCGGGCTGTTCGCGATCGACGACGGCGCCGGGCTGACCCGCTACGACAATTCGGGCGTCATTCCCGACCGGCCGGCCACCCCGATCCTCGACTTCGGCGCCAACGGCGTCGAACAGGGCTTTCTCGAAGGCTCGAACGTCAACCCGATCATGGAGATGACCAAGCTCATCGCCGTCACCCGGGCGTTCGACGGAATCAACGCGGCGACCGAGAAATCCGAATCCTCGCTGACCGACGCGATCAAGACGCTGGGGTCGAGCTCGTGACGCCGGGACCGCGGCGGCCGGCGGCCGGAGCGGACCGGCGGGCCGCGCGCTCATGAACGCCCTCGAGCGCCTCGAAGCGGGAATGGCCTGGGGCCGCAAGAACCTGGAGCCGGTGCGCCTCGGCGGCGTCGTGACCGAAGTGGCGATGTCGCATTACCGCGTCGCGGGCCTCTCGCGATTCCTGAAGCTCGGCGAATGCGTCAGCCTCGACGTCGAGGGCCGCGCCCAGCTCGGCGAGGTCGTGCGGATCGAGGACGGCAACGTCACGCTGAAGCCGTTCGATTCCCGCTGCGACGCCGGCATCGGCGCGCGGGCGTTCCGGACCGAAAATCTCTCGCTGTCGCCTCATCCGCTGTGGAAGGGGCGGGTGATCGACGCGCTCGGCCGGCCGATCGATTCCGGGCCGCCTCTGCTGCACGGGCAGCGGTCCATGCCGCTCGACGCCGAGCCGCCGCCGGCGATGCGGCGGGCGCGCGTCAAGCATCCGATCAAGAGCGGCATCAGGGTCATCGACTTCTTCTCGCCGCTCTGCGCCGGCCAGCGGATCGGCGTCTTCTCCGGATCGGGCGTCGGCAAGTCCTCGCTGCTGGCGATGCTCGCCCAGTCGCCCGACTTCGACGCCGTCGTCATCGCGCTCGTCGGCGAGCGCGGCCGCGAAGTGCGCGAATTTCTCGACGACACGCTCGGCGCGAACAAGGCCTCGGCGATCACGGTCGTCTCGACCGGCGACGAGAGTCCGATGATGCGCCGACTGGCGCCCAAGACCGCCATGACGATCGCCGAATATTTCCGGGATCGCGGCGACTCCGTCCTCCTGATCATCGATTCGGTGACCCGCTTCGCCCATGCGGCGCGCGACGTCGCGCTCGCGGCGGGCGAACCGGCGGTGGCGCGCGGCTACGCCCCGAGCGTGTTCGGCGAGCTGCCCCGGCTGCTGGAGCGCGCCGGCCCGGGGCTCGAGGGGAGCGGGTCGATCACCGGCGTCTTCTCGGTGCTCGTCGATGGCGACGACCACAACGATCCGGTCGCCGACAGCATCCGCGGAACGCTCGACGGTCACATCGTGCTCGACCGCGCGATCGCCGATCAGGGCCGCTATCCCGCCGTCAACATCCTGTCCTCGATCTCGCGCCTCGCGCATTTCGGATGGACCGCCGAGCAGCGCAAGCTCGTGGCGCGGCTGCGCGGCCTGGTCTCGCGCTATGAGGAGACGCGCGATCTGCGCCTGATGGGCGGTTACCAGGCCGGGTCGGACGCCAACCTCGATCAGGCCATCAGCATCGTGCCGCGCATCTACGAGGCGATGACGCAGCTCCTGTCGTCCGGCCCGAGCGTCGACGCGTTCCAGGAGCTCGCGGTCGCCCTGAAGGCCGACCCGAAATTCGAAAAGCCGGGCAAGCCGTCGTGAAGCGGCGTCCGACGATCCCCGCCAAACCGAAAGGCGACCGCCGAGATGAGTGAAATCGCCGATCTACCCGGCTCGCGCGGCCGCCGACCGCGCCGCAAGCCGGACGTCGCCGCGATCGTCCCGCGGTCGCGGGTCGACCTGGCGCTCGCCGGCTTCGGCGTCCTGATCGCCCTGTCGTCGCTCGGCTTCGCCGGCTACATGGTTTCCGACATCGATCGGCCGACGCGGGTCGCCGGCATGGAATATCTCGCGATTTTCGCGCGGCCGAGCCGTTCGCCGACGCCGTCCGACGCGCGCGTCGGCGCGCTGTCGGCGCCGGGGGCGCGCGATCCGTCGGAGCGTGCGCTCGACCGGACGCCGACCGGATCGATCCCCGACCGCGCCGGCGCCGGCCCTGTCGCCGACGGCGTGGCGCCCCCGGCGCTCGCCGCCGGTTCGGCGGCGGCGCCCGCATTCAAGCTGCTCTATGTCTCGGAGGGCGAGGGATTGCTGCAGACCGACGTCGGCCTCCTCCACGTCAAGGCCGGCGACGTCCTGCCGAGACTGGGGCGGATCGAATCGATAGAGAAGGTCGGTCAGCGGTGGGTCCTGCTGAGCGAAAACGGCGCGGCGCTGGATTGGCCGCCCACGCCCAAGCCCTGATCCGCGCCCGCCGTCACGCCGCGCTTTCGACCATGATCCGGTTTCTGCCCGCACGCTTGGCCTGGTAGAGCATGGCGTCGGCGCGGTTCACCAGCGTTTCGCGATCGTCGTCCTCGCCGAGCCGGACGACGCCGAACGACGCGGTGATCCGGCTGTAGAGTCGACCGTTCTGCAGGTTGATCCATTCCTGCGTCTCGAGCCGGTTCCGGATCTGGTCGGTCAGCCGTTTGGCGTGTTCGAGCGAAGTCTGCGGGAGAATGACCGCGAATTCCTCGCCGCCGAAGCGCGCCGCAATATCGGTGGCGCGGATGTGCTTGGTCAGCAGTTCCGCGAAATGCTTGAGCACGCGGTCGCCGAACGGGTGGCCGAAGCTGTCGTTGATCTCCTTGAAATGGTCGAGGTCGCCGAGCACGAGGCACATTTCCGTGCCCTGCGCCCGCGCCCCGATGATTTCGCGGGCGAGTCGGCTGTCGAAGAACCGCCGGTTGCCCAGCGCGGTGAGCGAATCGCGCATGCCGAGCGCCTTGGCGTCCCGCAGCCTCGATCGCAGCGCCGCGACCCGCGATCGGGATTTCTCCAGGCTCCGCGCCATGTGGCTCGTCTTGCTCTGCATCTTCCGGTTGGCGTCGATCAGGAGATGCACGATCGCGCGGACCTTTTCCGGGTTGGTCAGCGGCGGCAGATTCTTGTTCGCTTCGGCGAGCGAATGGGAAAAGTCGCCGTTGGCGTCGAGATGCGACTGGATGAGATCGTCGATCGTCACCAGTTCGCCCTCGAGCTGCGCGGGCTTGGCGTCGGGATCGTCCTTGGCGGTCGACGGCGGGGCTGCGTCCTTGCCGGCCGCGCGCAATTCGCCGAGGCCGATGCCGAGATAGCCGAGCCCCATCAGCGACAGGATGGCGGCGAGCAGCGGTGGCTGCTGGAGCGAATAGACCGCGCCGAGAATTCCGGCGACGGCGATGAGGACGATGACCGCCACTTGCGCCGCGACCGTCGAGCGCAGTCTCACGGCGCATCCGCCCGCGCAGGCGCGCCGGGCGCCGCGCCCGCGCCGCGCCGGCTCTGACGATCCGCTGATGTGTAGGCGCGCCGCGTCATCGCCGCTCCGGTTGCAACCCGCGCGCGGAAGGTTAGCCGAGCTGTGCTAATGTCAGATGAATATTTTCGCCGTGACGAAGGTATTTCAATTCTTCGGCTTTCGTCTGTAAATTAGTCCGGCCTGGGCGCGGTCGACGAGCATGTTGGCGATCGCCACGCGGCGCGTCGCGATCTGCCGGTGCGCCTCGCCGTGGCGATCGGGATGGTTGCGCCACATGAACAGGCGCCTCAGGCGATTGAGCTGTTCATGGCTGAGGCCTTCGCAAAGCCCGAGCTCCCTGCCGATCGCTTCGGGCGTTTCGGCCAGTTCGGGGAGCGGCGCGGGCGCGCCGCCCGGCTCCTCCCGCTCGTCGATCCAGGCGAGCGCGGCGTCCCAGTCCGCCCCCCCGCCGCCCGCCATGCGCAGGTTGGCGTCGATCGAGAACACCCTGCCCGAATGCGGATGGGCAGGGCGCGTCCAGGCCGGGTCGAGGGCCTGCGCCGGGTCAGCCGCGTCGGTTCTGCGGACCTCGGCGAGAATCTGGCGGAAACGCGCGCCCGAGGCCTGTTCGGCGGATCGTTTGGGGAGGGACGACATTCAACTCGGTCCGCGACGCATGCGGGGATCTAACCGCCCGCGAATTGACATCCGGTAAATGGCGAGGCCCGACGAACCGGGCAAGGCTCGCGAAAGCCTCGGCCCCTAGCTTTTCCCGGTCGCCGGCCTGCCCGAATCGATCGGCGCGCGGCGGGAGACGAGAGGCATGTCGAAGCGCTTTGTCGTTGTGGCGACCCCGTGCTACGGCGGGCTCGTCAACCAGAACTACATGTTGTCGATCCTCAAGCTCGTCCAGTTCGCCTCGGGCGGAGAATTCGACCTCGACGTCGTCCTGCTCGGCGGCGATTCGCTGATCACCCGCTCGCGCAGCGTGCTGGTCGCGCGCTTCCTCGACAATCCCCGCGCGACGCATCTCATGTTCGTCGACGCCGACATCGGCTTCGAGCCCGATCAGTTCCTGCGCCTGCTGCGGTTCGACAAGGAATTCGTCGCCGGCGCCTATCCGCTCAAGCAGATCGACTGGCGGGCGCTTCCGGGCCGCGCGGTCGCCGGAGAGCCGCTCGCCGCAGCGGGCCTGTCCTACGTCGGACAGATCTGCGAGGGCGAGCAGCTCCGCCGCGAGGGCGGGTTCGCCACCGCGAAATACGCCGGCGCGGGCTTCCAGCTGATCCGGCGCTCGGTGTTCGAGACCATGATCGCCGCCCACCCCGAACTCAGGTTCACGGCGGTCCATACGCTGACCAACGAGGCGCCGAACAGCGCCAATCTCTGCGCCCTCTACGAATGCGCGATCGATCCCGAGAGCGGCGCCTATCTCAGCGAGGACTACGCCTTCTGCCGTCGCTGGCGCGCGCTCGGCGGCGAGATCTGGCTCGATCTGCAAAGCAGGCTGACCCATTCCGGAATGAGCCATTACGAGGGCGACTGCACGGGCCGCTACGCGCGTTCGACGCCGGACGAGAGGCTCGACTCGCGCGACAGGCGTCGGGACGCGGAAGCGGCCTGAGCCGGGGCCGGCCGCCCCCGAGGCTCGTTCCCGAGGCGTGAAATTTGCGCGATCATGCGGCATTTGATAGACGCGGCCGAGGGCCGGTCGACCGCGGCCGCCGACGGAAGCCGAGCGCCATGGAAAAATTCACCACGCTGACCGGCGTCGCCGCGCCGCTCGAGATCGACAATATCGACACCGATATGATCATCCCGAAGCAATATCTGAAGACGATCAAGCGGACCGGCCTCGGCGCCGGGCTTTTTTCGGAGATGCGCTACAGGGACGACGGTTCGCCCAATCCCGACTTCGTGCTCAACAAGCCGGCCTACGCCAAGGCGACGATCCTGGTCGCGGGCGACAATTTCGGCTGCGGCTCCTCGCGCGAACATGCGCCGTGGGCGCTGCTCGACTTCGGCGTCCGCTGCGTGATCTCGACCGACTTCGCGGACATATTCTACAACAATTGCTTCAAGAACGGCATCCTGCCGATCAGGGTCAGCCCCGAGGATCTGGAGAAGCTGATGGACGACGCGCGGCGCGGCGCGAACGCCACCCTCAGCGTCGACCTGCCGGCCCAGACGATCAAGGGTCCCGACGGCGGCACGGTGCGCTTCGAAATCGACCCGTTCCGCAAGCATTGCCTGATCGAAGGCCTCGACGACATCGGGCTGACCATGGTCGAGGCGCCCGCGATCGCCGCCTTCGAGGCCAAGGCGGCGAACGCGCGGCCCTGGCTCTGACCGCCGGCGTCCGATCGGCGGGGACGCGCCCGCGCGCGCGCGACAGCGTGGAGCGAATGGGAACCCGACTGTCGAACCGATCGTGGCCGTTCGCGACGGCCTGCCTCGCCGCCGCCCTCGCCTGTGCGCCGGCGCGCGCGGATTTTCCCACGGGCCTCGCCTCGCGGCGCAGCGAGGCGATCGGCCGCGGCGTTTCGGCCGCCGTCGTCGACGCCGCGTTCGACCGTCTGCAGCCCGATCTGAAGGTCCTCGATTTCCAGCGGGACCAGCCGGAGTTCAAGATTCCGGTATGGGACTATCTGGCGAGCCTCGTCGACGACGAGCGCGTCGCCGACGGCAAGGCGAAGATGGCGGAGGTCGCGCCGGCGCTCGCGAAAGCCGAGCAACGGTTCGGCGTCAGCCGCTATGTGATCGCCGCGATCTGGGGGGTCGAATCGGATTTCGGCCGCGCGATGGGCAAGCGGCCGCTCGTGCAGTCGCTCGGGACGCTGGCGTGCCTGGGCGAACGGGCGAGCTATTTCCGCGGCGAGTTGATGGCGGCGCTGCAGATCCTCGCCAACGGCGACGTCGCCGCCGACCGGCTCAACGGCTCCTGGGCCGGGGCGTTCGGACAGACCCAGTTCATGCCCTCGACCTTCCTGCGGCTGGCGGTCGACCTCGACGGCGACGGCCGCCGCGACGTCGTCGATTCCGCCGCCGACGCGCTCGGCTCGACCGCCAACTACCTCATGAAATCGGGCTGGCGGACCGGCGCGCCGTGGGGTTTCGAAGTCAAGGTCCCCTCGGGCTATTCCGGGCCGTCGGGGCGACGCAACAAGGCGCCGATGGCGGCATGGGCGGCGCGCGGGATCACCCGGAGCGACGGCCGGCCGCTCGGCGAGGGCCAGGCGGGGCTGCTGGCGCCGGCCGGGCTCGGCGGCCCGACGTTTCTGGTGACGAGCAATTTCGACGCGATCTATTCCTACAACGCTTCTGAATCCTACGCTCTGGCGATCGCGGCGCTGTCCGACCGGCTGGCGGGCGGGGCGCCGTTCGCGACGCCGTGGCCGACCGACAATCCCGGCCTGTCGCGCGCCGAGCGGCGCGAGATGCAGCGGCTGCTCATCGCGCACGGCTATGACGTCGGCGAGCCCGACGGCGCGATCGGCAAGAAGACGACCGATGCGATCGCCGATTTCCAGAGCAAGAACGGCCTCGACCGCGACGGCCGGCCTTCGGTCAAGCTGCTCGCGGCGCTTCGCCGGTGACGGCGGCGTGGAACCTTTGCCCGCCAAAAGCGTTGGGCCCGCGATGCAGAACGTTCTGCTGTCGCCGAGGAGGATATTCCATGACTGTTCGCGCCGCCCTATGCATCGCCGCCCTGGCCGCCGCAGGCGCCATCGTCCAGCCCGCCTTCGCTCAGGAGAGCGTCAAGGTCGGAGCGTTGCGCTGCGAAGTCTCCGGAGGCCTCGGCCTCATCATCGCCTCCAGCAAGCAGATGGAATGCCGGTTCACGTCCGCGCACGGCCGCACCGAGCATTACTTCGGAACGATCCAGAAGTTCGGCCTCGACATCGGGGCGACCAACCGGGGCACGCTCGCCTGGGACGTGTTCGCGCCGACCGAGGGGCCGAGGCGGCACGCGCTGGCGGGCGACTATGTCGGCGTCGGCGCTTCGGCGACGGTGGGCGCGGGCCTCGGCGCCAATGCGCTGGTCGGCGGCTCCGATCGCTCCTTCACGCTCCAGCCGCTGTCGATCCAGACCCAGACCGGTCTCGATCTCGCCGCCGGCGTGTCCTCGATGACGCTGCGTCCCGGCCGCGCCTGATCGCGTATCAGGCTTCGACGGCCGCGTCGGGCCGCAGCTGGGGCCATCGCTCCAGCGCGGCCCGACCCGCGTCGGTGAGGCCGTAGAGGCCGCGCGAGAGGCGCGCGAACCAGCCATAGACATTGCCCTGCAGGATTTTGGCGGCGTCCGGGCTGGCGGCCCGGAGGTCGCGCGGCCGGCGCGGCGCGTCGGCCATCGCGAGCGCGCAGGCGAGCGCCTGCTGGCGATAGGCGGTCATGATCGGGACTTTCGATCCCCCGCCCGCGGCCGGATCGCCGCGCCGGCGCCGATGCTCCTCGACGAGGCGCGAGCGGCGGCGCGGATTCCTGCGCGGGGCCGGCGCCTCGGGGGTCACCAGCACCAGCACTTCGCCGGTCCCGGAAACTCCGAGCAGGCCGAAACCGAGCCGGCGGCAGAGGTTGCGGAAGCGCGCGTCGCTCTCGCGCCCCTTGCCGCGCTTCGACAGCCGGGCGGCGAGCCACACTTCGTCGCAGGCCGCGGCGCGGTCGACGCCCTGCAGCACGAGTTCGAGATTGAAGCTCAGCTTCAGCTCGCCGATCACCACGAGCGGCGCCGCGTCGGCGCGGAGCGCCACGAGGTCGCAGCCGCCGATTTCGCCCTTGACCGCGAAGCCGAGCCCTTCGAGGAAGCGTTTCACCGGCAGGTAGAGCGAGGTTTCCAAGCGGCTTTCTCCGATCCGGCGGGCGCGGCGGCGGACTGCGACAGCACGGGCGCCGCGACGCTTAACAGAACCGGCGAACTAGACTAGTCTTGGGCGATTGGGGGCGGGCGAGCGGCGCCGGTGCGCGGAACGGATGAAGATTCAACGGCGCGACGTCGCGGCCTGGCGCGGCTTGGCTCGTCTTTCGTCGCCTGGTTCGCCGCCCTCGCGCTGATCGTCCAGCTCGGCGCGACCGCCGCGCCGCGCATGCCGGCGAACGCCGGCGAGGCGGTCGCGGCGCTCGGCGCGCTCGAGGCGCTGCTCGGCCCGCATGTCGCGCTGTGCCTGCACGAGGACGGTTCGGGGCCGGCCGCGCCCGCCCATGATCCTCATCATTGCTGCGACGATTGCGCGCTGTGCCAGCACGGCGGCCACGCCGTCGCCCTCGTTCCGCGCGGCCATGCCGTTCCGACGCGCTTCGCGCGGCCGGCGGGCCGTCTCGCCGTGTTGGCCGACGCGCCCTGCGCGGGGCCGCGCCGGGTCGCCGCCGCCCAGCCGCGCGCGCCGCCGATTTTCGCCTGAACCGACCCGGCCGAGCCGCGACGCGCCCCGACCCGGGAGCGCGTCGCCGCTTCCTGTCCTCTGTTCCCATAGGCGACTTCCATGTTCTCCAGGACTTCCCTGGCCCTCGCGGGCGCCATCGGCGCCGCGTCGGCCGCATTTCCCGACACGCCGGCCTTCGCCCATGCGATCGCCGGAAACCGCGTGTTCCCGGCGACGCTCGGCATCGACGATCCCGGCGTCGGCGACGAACTCGCCTTGCCGACCCTGACCGCGCTGCCCTCCAATTCCGACGGCGTCCACGAATTCGACGCCTCGTTCAGCTACACCAAGACGATCATCGAGGGTCTCGGGCTCTCGATCGCAGACGGCAAGACCTGGCTGAAGCCGGGCGGCGCCGGCTGGGGCAATATCGACACCGAGCTGAAATACAATTTCTACACCAGTGATCCCCATGAATTCATGGCGTCGATTGGCCTGGACGCGACCTGGGCCAATACCGGGACGCGGAATTTTTCCGACCCGTTCAACACGTTCACGCCGGTGCTCGACGCTGGCAAGGGCTTCGGCGACCTTCCGACCAGCCTCGACCTGCTGCGCCCGTTCGCGCTGACGGCCGAAATCGGCCTGGCGATCCCGAGCGAGTCGCACATTTCGTCGACCGCCTTCGACGATTCGGGCAACCCGTTCCTCAGCGTCGCGCTCGATCCGACCGTCCTGAACTGGGGGTTCACGGTCCAGTACAGCCTGCCCTACCTGAACGCGAACGTCAGCGAGATCGGCGGCCCCGATTTCGTCAGGCATCTCGTTCCAATCACCGAATTCGCGTTCCAGACCCCGGTCCGCAATTACGCCCCGGGCGGCCAGACGACGACGGGGACGATCCAGCCTGGGGTCGTCTATCTCGCCGACAGCTGGCAGATCGCGGTCGAGGCGCTCGTGCCGCTGAATGCGGCGTCCGGCCACCGGGTCGGCGGCGTCGCCGAACTGCACTTCTTCTTCGACGACCTGTTCCCCGATACGCTCGGCAAACCCCTGTTCAACCTGCAATGAGGCCCGTCATGCCGCATATCGTCACGCTCCGCATCGCCGTTTCTTTCGCCCTCGCGCTCGCCGCTTCCGCGGCGTCGGCCCATGCCCTGCTCAAGCAGGCCACGCCCGCCGTCGGCGGCACGGTCGCAGGCTCTCCGAAGGAGATCAGGATCAAGTTCAGCGAAGGCGTCGAGCCGCGCTTCTCCGGCATCGCGCTGGCGAGCGAGACAGGCGCGCCGGCGCCGATCGGCAAGCCGAGCGTCGATCCCGCCGACCCCAGCGTGCTGATCGCGCCGGTCACCCAGCCGCTGAAGCCCGGCGTCTACAAGGTGACCTGGCATGTCGTTTCGACCGACACCCACAAGACCCAGGGCGGCTTCGAATTCACGGTGGCGCCGTGAGCGCGGCGTCGAGCCCCGGCCGCGCGGCGCGCCTGCGCGGCGCCGCGCTCGCCGCGGCGGTCGCGCTGGCGGCGGCGCCCGGCCTCGCCGAGGAATTCAAGGCGGGCGACCTGACGATCGACGATCCCTGGTCGCGGGCGACGCCGAAGGGGGCGGATGTGGCCGCCGGCTATCTCGTCGTCCACAATCGCGGCGCGACGCCCGACCGGCTGCTCGGCGGCGCCGCCGATTTCGCCGAGGCGGTCTCGGTCCACGAGATGAGCATGGACGGCGGCGTGATGAAGATGCGCGCGCTGCCGTCCGGCCTCGAGATTCCCGCCGGCGGCGAGGCCAGGCTCGGGCCGAGCGGCTTTCACATCATGTTCACCGGCCTGAAGCGGCAGCTGAAGAAGGGCGAGAGCGTCCCGGTCGCGCTGACGTTCGAACACGCCGGCAAGGTCGCGGTCGTGTTTCACGTCGAGGCGGTCGGGGCGTCCGGGCCCGGCGGCGCGGCCGGGCCGGCCGACGGCATGAAGGGGATGAAGATGTGAGCGCCCGGCCGCTGCGGCGCCCGCGCGCCTGACCGTTCGATGGAGGCCGCGCTCGCGCTCTGCCGCTTCCTGCACTTCGCTGCAACGATGCTGGCGTTCGGCGCCGCCGGCTTCGTCTGGGCGCTGGCGCCGCCGCGCCTCGCGCAGGCGCTGACGCCGCCGGTGCGGCGGATGGTCGGCGCGGCGATTCTCGTCGCAGCGGCGACGGCGCCGATCTGGCTCGCGCTCGAGGCGGGGCAGATGGGCGAGGGCTGGCGCGACAGCCTCGATCCCGACGCGATCGGCGCCGTCGCCTTCGAGACCGCGTTCGGCCGCGTCTGGCTGTGGCGGATGGCGCTCGGCCTCGTCCTCGTCGGCGCCCTCGCGATCGGCCGGCACGATCGCTGGCCGCTCGTCACGCCCGCCGCCGGCCTGCTGCTCGCGAGCCTCGGCCTCGTCGGCCATGCCGCGATGATCGCAGGCGGCGCGGGCGTCGCCGACCGGATCAACCATGCCGCGCATCTGTTGTGCGCCGGCGCCTGGCTCGGCGGCCTGCCGCCGCTGATCCTGTGCCTGCGGCGCGACGCCGAGGCCGGCCTGCGCGCCGAAGCCGGCGTCGCGCTGCGGCGCTTCTCGACTGTCGGCCAGGCGATCGTCGCGCTGGTCGTCGCGACCGGCGTCGTCAACGCCGGTTTGACGCTCGCGGCCTGGAGGATCGACCTGTCCTCGCCCTATCAGGCCCTGCTCGCGGCCAAGATCGCGGCCGTCGCGGCGATGATCGGGCTCGCGGCGGTCAATCGCTACGCGCTGGTTCCGCGGCTCAAGGCGCGTCGCGCCGACGCCCTGCGCGCCATCGCGCGCAACAGCGTCGCCGAGATCGCGCTCGGGATCGCCGCGCTCGCGCTGGTCAGCGTGTTCGCGATGCTCGCGCCGACGTGAAGGCGAAATTCGCGGCGTGAGCGGCGCCGGCCAGCACCGAAAATTCGCGCCGCGCGCGCCGCGCCGGGAAAGCCGCGCGGAATTCTGCTACAAGGCTGCGCCGCGCCGTCCCCCGGGAGCCGCTCATGCCCAAATCCGCCGCGCCCGCCTCGCGCGCCGCCTGCGCCGCGCTCGACGCCGACGATCCGCTGCGCGCGCTGCGCGAGCGTTTTGTCATCCCCGACGGCCTCGTCTATCTCGACGGCAATTCGCTCGGGCCGATGCCGCGCGCCGCCGTCGCCGCGTTCGCGCGCACGATCGAGCAGGAATGGGCGCGCGATCTCATCGGCAGCTGGAACAGCGCGGGCTGGTTCGACCTGCCCTCGACGCTCGGCGACCGGCTCGGCGCGCTGATCGGCGCCGCGCCCGGCCAGACGGTCGTCTGCGACACCACCTCGATCAATCTCTACAAGGCGGTCCACGCCGCGATCGGGATGCGGCCGGGGCGCGACGTCGTCGTCGCCGAGGCGGGCTCGTTTCCGACCGACCTCTACATCATCGAGGGCGCGATGGCCTCGGGCGGGCGGGCGATCCAGCGCCGGCTCGTGCGCCACGACGTGCCGATCGACGACCTGCTCGACGAGCGGGTCGCGGTCGTCGTGCTCTCCCACGTCGACTACCGCAGCGGCGAACTGCTCGACGTCGCCGACATCACCCGCAAGGTTCACGCGGTCGGCGCGCTGGTCGTGTGGGATCTCTGCCATTCGGCCGGCGTGATCCCGTTCGCCTTCGACGCCGAGGAGGTCGATTTCGCGGTCGGCTGCACCTACAAATATCTCAATGGCGGCCCGGGATCGCCCGCCTATCTCGCGGTCGCGCGCCGCCTGCTGGCGCAGGCGCGCAGCCCGCTCTCGGGCTGGTGGGGCCATGCGGCGCCCTTCGCGTTCGAGCGCGATTTCCGCCCCGACCCCGGGATTCGCCGCTTTCTCTGCGGAACCCAGCCGATCCTTTCGATGCGCGGCGTCGAGGCGGGCCTCGACGCGCTCGACGGCGTCGGAGTCGATGCGCTGCGGGCGCGGAGCCTCGAACTCACCGACCTGTTCATGGCGCGGGTCGGGGTCCTGCTGCCCGAGCTCGAGATCGTCACCCCGCGCGAGCGGGCGCGGCGCGGCAGCCAGGTCGCGATCGCCTTCGAGGAGGGCTATGGGGTGGTGCAGGCGATGATCGCGCGCGGCGTCGTCGGCGATTTCCGCGCCCCCGACATCATGCGCTTCGGCTTCGCGCCGGCCTATCTCGGGCGGACCGAGGTCTGGGACGCCGCCGAGACCCTCGCCCAATGCGTGCGCGCCGAAGTCTGGCGCGACGCCCGGTTTTCCCGGCGCCACGCCGTCACCTGAGCCGGGAGCGCGCCGCGATGCCAAACGGCCCGATCGATCCCGCCGCCGACGGCGCCGCGATGAATTTCCGCGAGGCGATGTCCTATGGCGACTACCTCAGGCTCGACCGCCTGCTCGACGCCCAGACGCCGCGTTCGTCGGCGCATGACGAACTGCTGTTCATCATCCAGCACCAGACTTCCGAGCTGTGGATGAAGCTCGCGATCCACGAGCTCACCGCCGCCTGCGCCGCGATCGCGGCCGACGACCTGCGTCCCGCGTTCAAGCAGCTGACCCGGATCGCCCGCATTTTCGAGCAGCTGAATTCGGCCTGGGACGTGCTGCGCACGATGACGCCGAGCGAATACACCACGTTCCGCGACGAACTCGGCCAGTCCTCGGGCTTCCAGTCCTATCAGTACCGGATGATCGAATATCTCGTCGGCAACAGGAACGCCGCGATGATGCGCCCGCACGAGCACGATCCCGCGCGGCTCGCCGAGCTCGAAGCGGTCCGCCGGGCGCCGAGCCTCTATGATCTGGCGATCGTCGCCCTGCACCGGCGCGGCCTGCCGATCGACCCCAAAGTGCTCGCGCGCGACGTCGCCGCGACCCATGCCGCCGACGACAGCGTGCGCGCCGCCTGGGCCTGCGTCTATCGCGATCCGCGCCTGCACTGGGAGCTCTACGAACTCGCGGAGAAGCTCGTCGATTTCGAGGACTACTTCCGCCGCTGGCGGTTCAACCACGTGACCACGGTCGAGCGGGTGATCGGGTTCAAGCGCGGCACCGGCGGCACCTCGGGCGTCGCCTATCTCCGCCGCATGCTCGAGGTCGTGCTGTTCCCCGAGCTCTGGCAGGTGCGGACGCAATTGTGACCGCGGCGGGGGACGCCGCGCGCTACGCCCGCGCTCCGAATTGCGCGAGCGCCGCGCGCGCTGCGCCCGCCACCGCCTCGGCGGTGATGTCGAATTTCGCATAGACGTCGGCGATCTTTCCCGACGCGCCGAAGCCGTGCATGCCGACGAAGCGGCCGTCGAGGCCGAGATAGCGGTCCCAGGACATTTCCACCGCCGCCTCCACCGCAACCCGCGCGGTCTCGCCGAGCACCGCGCGCTTGTAGTCGGCCGGCTGCCGCTCGAAGCGGAGCCGGCACGGCATCGACACCACGGCGGTCGGCACGCCCTCGGCCTGCAGCGCCTCGCGCGCCTGGGTCGCCAGATGCAGCTCCGAGCCCGTGCCGATCAGGGTCAGGCGGCGCGGACCGCCTTCGGCCTCGCGCAGCACATAGGCGCCGCGCGCCGAGAGATTGTCCGATCCGCCGTCGCGGCGCAGCAGCGGCATCGGCTGGCGCGACAGCGCGATCAGCGCCGCCTCGCGCGGCGCATCGAGGATCGCCTCCCAGCATTCGGCGGTCTCGATCGGATCGCCCGGCCGGTAGACGGCCAGATGCGGGATCGCGCGCAGCGCGGCGAGCTGCTCGACCGGCTGATGGGTCGGGCCGTCCTCGCCGAGCCCGATCGAATCATGGGTCATCACGAATATGGTGCGGATTCGCATCATCGCCGCGAGCCGGATCGCCGGCCGGCAATAGTCGGAGAAGGTCAGGAACGTGCCGCCATAGGGGATGAGGCCGCCGTGCAGCGCGATCCCGTTCATCGCGGCGGCCATGCCGTGCTCGCGCACCCCGTAGTGGACATAGGAGCCCTGGTACTCGCCCGGCCGGATTTCGACCTGGCCCTTCGCCCGCGTGTTGTTGGAGGGCGTCAGATCGGCCGAGCCGCCGAGCATTTCCGGGATCGCGGCGAACAGATGATCGAGCACGGCGCCGCTCGCCTGCCGGGTCGCGAGCTCCTTGCCGCCTTGCAGGAACGTCGCGCGCGCGGCGCCGATCGCCGTGCGCCAGCCCTCGGGAAGCTCGCCGCGCAGGCGCCGCTCGAAATCGGCGCGCAACGCCGCCGGCGCCGCCTGGAGACGCTCGTCCCAGGCGAGCCGCCCCTTGCGTCCGCGGGCGCCGATCGCGCGCCAGGCGGCCAGCAGCGGCTCGGGGATCACGAATGGCGGCGCCGACCAGTCCAGCAGCTTGCGCGCGCCGGCGATCTCCTCCTCGCCGGGCGCGTCGCTGTGCGCCTTCTGGGTGCCGGCTTTGGTCGGAAGGCCGAAGCCGATGATCGTGCGGCAGGAGATCATCGAGGGCCTGTCGGTGACCGCCTGCGCCTGCGCGATCGCGGCGCGGATCGCGTCGGTGTCGTGACCGTCGATCTCCTGCACGTGCCAGTGCGCGGCGCGGAAGCGCGCCGCCTGGTCGTCGGAGACGGCCAGACTCGTGGCGCCGTCGATCGAGATCGAATTGTTGTCGAAGAAGGCGATCAGCTTGCCGAGCTTCAGATGGCCGGCGAGCGAGATCGCCTCGTGGCTGATCCCTTCCATCAGGCAGCCGTCGCCCATGAACACATAGGTGTAGTGATCGACGAGCGGGTCGCCGAAGCGCGCGTTCATGATCCGCTCGGCGAGCGCGAAGCCGACGCAATTGGCGAGGCCCTGGCCGAGCGGGCCGGTCGTGGTCTCGATGCCGTCGGCGTGGTTGTATTCGGGATGGCCCGGCGTCTTGCTGTCGATCTGCCGGAATCGCCTGATTTCCTCGATCGGCATGTCCTGGTAGCCGGTGAGGTAGAGGAGACCGTAGAGCAGCATCGAGCCGTGGCCGTTGGAGATGACGAAACGGTCGCGATCGATCCAATGCGGCTCGGCGGCGTCGAAGCGCAGGAATTCGGCGAACAGCACGGTGGCGATGTCGGCCATTCCCATCGGCATGCCGGGATGCCCGCTCTTGGCCCGTTCGACCGCGTCCATCGCGAGGGCCCGGATGCAATTGGCGAGTTCGCGCAAATGCGGATCGCGCGGCGGCGGAACCGCCTTGGACTTCGGGGCGTCGTCGCTGTCGGGCATCGGGCGATCTCCTTCGAGCCCTGGCTTCGGCGCGACGCGTGAAGCTCAGGTCAGCACTTCCTTCTTCGCACGCTCGCGGATGTCGGCCTCGCCGATCAGCACATGACCGCCCGCGTCCTCGATCCAGACCCGATGGACGACGTCGTGGGTGAGTTTGGCGAACGCCTGAACCAACGCCCGCCGCTCCGATTCGAAGCGTTCCTCGAGCGGCGCGTCGCCCTCGCGCCGCTGATAACGCAGGAAATACGACCCTTCCACGCGCGCGATCCTCCCCGTCCGACGCCGCCGATCGTTTTCGCGACCGTTCGGCTGACATAGCGCCCTCACAACCCGCGGGCACGCAGAGCGTTCCGATATTTCGCTCGCCAAACGACGCCGGACCCGCGCGCGGCGCTCGAATCTCGCCTCGACTGCGGAACGAACGGGCGGTCATCGCCATTGTAGGCCCCGCGTCCGTGTCGCGAAGCGTCAGAGGCCTGTCCATGCTCGTCCCTCCCGTGCGTAATTTCGTTGCCGCTGCGACCTCGATCCGACGCGGCGGCATCGTCGCCATCCCCGTCAAGGACGAGGCGCTGCGATTGCCGGCCTGTCTGCGCGCGCTCGCCGAGCAGCGCGACCTCTCGGGGCGCCCGCTCCCGCCCGATTCGTTTCGCGTCGTGGTGTTCGCCAACAATTGCACCGACGGGAGCGCGGCGCTGGCGCGCGGGCTGACCGCGGCCTCGCCATTCGAGGCGCGGGTGATCGAACGACGCCTGCCGCCCAAGCAGGCGCATGCGGGCGGCGCCCGGCGCGCCGCGATGAATTTCGCCGACGCCTGGAGCGAGCCGGGCGGCGTGATCCTGACGACCGACGCCGACAGCCGCGTCCCGCCCGACTGGATCGCCGCCAATCTGGCGGCGATCGATGCGGGCGTGGACGCCGTGCTCGGCCGCGTCGCGCTCGACGAGGAGGGCGTCCTGCTCCCCGCCTCGCTGCACCAGCGCGGCGCGCTCGAGAGCGCCTATGAGGAGGCGCTGACCGAATTGTCGGCGCTGCTCGATCCGCTCGAACATGATCCCTGGCCGCGTCACGGGACGATTTCGGGCGCCAGCCTTGCGGTCACCGTCGAGGCCTATCGCCGGGTCGGCGGCCTGCCCGGCGTGCCGCTCGGCGAGGACAAGGCGCTGGTGGAGGCGCTGCGCCGGCAGGACGCGCGGATCAGATTCGCTCCCGAAATCACCGTGACGACATCGGCGCGCGTCAGGGGCCGCGCGCGCGGCGGGGTCGCCGACACCCTCAGGCTGCGCAGCGCGGAGCCGGACGCCTTGTGCGACGAGGCGCTCGAGCCGTTCCGCACCGCGATCCGCCGCGCGGGATGGCGCGGGCGGTTGCGGCGCGCCCGCCGGCGCGGCGGCTTCGCGCTCGCCGGCGACTGGGGGCGCGCGCTCGGGATCGCGCCCGGCGCCGCGGACCGCATCGCGCGGACCGCGTGTTTCGGCGCGGCTTGGCGCGCGATCGAAGCGCAAAGCCCCGCGCTGGCGGCCCGCCGGCTGGCGCCCGCCGACCTTCCCGATCAAATCGCCGGCGCCCGGCGCGCCCTGGCGCGTCTACGCGGCGGATCGCCGGCGGCGCGTCAGGACGTCGAGCCGGAAATCCGGGAAGCGGTCCTGACTGACGACCGCGACCTCGTCGCCTAGGCGGGCGATGAGCCGCTCCGCCGCCTCGTCGCCGGTGAGGGGATAGTCGGTCGCCCCCGTCCAATGGACGAGAACGAGGTCGCCGCGCGGCGCCAGCGACCCGGCGATGCGGTCGGCGAGCCGCGCGACGTCGTCGGCGCTCAGATAGTAGACGACCTCCGAGGCGAGGATGAGATCGAAGCCGCCCGCCGGCCATTCGGCGGGCGCGTGCATGCGCGCGAAGCGAACGCCGGGAGCCGCGGCGCAGCGGCGGCGCGCCTCATCGAGCGGCGCCGCCGCGGCATCGACCGCGAGCAGCCGGTCGCATCGCGTCGCCAACGACCGGGTGAGCACGCCGATCGAACAGCCGATCTCCAACGCGCTTTCGTAGCGCTGCCTCGGCAATGCGGCGAGAGTGACGGCGTATTTGTCGCGCTCATAGGCGCTGGAGGCGAATTTCCACGGGTCGGGATCGGCCCGATAGATCGCGTCGAAATAGGCGGCCTCCAGCGTCCGCGGCGATCGACTCACGGGGCGGCCTCGAAGAAGCTCTCGTAAGCCCCGTCGAAGCGCGCGAGATCGGCCGCCGACAGCCGGAAACCCCGGGGATCGTCGTCGATCATCGCCGTGGTCTGCGAGCGATGGGCGGCGATCGCGCGGCGCTTGCGCGCGCGATGTCCCCCGACGGCGAAGCGAAAGCCGCCGGCCAGCGGATCGACGGGGGCGGCGGGCGGAAGCGCCGCGCCCCATACCGAATATTCATAGAGCGCGACTCCGGGAAGCCGCCGCTGCGCCGCGCGCGCGAGCCGATAGGACGCCTGGTGGTCGCAATGGGGATCGTGGCGCCAGCTGACGAACAGCGCCCGCGCGCCGACCTCGCGCGCGCAGGCTTCGATCGCCGCGGCCGCGGCGTTCGCCGAAGCGCCTTCGCCGCGGACGAAGCGGTCGCGCAGGCGCAGGAAGATCGCGTGGCGGGGCGCAAGGCCGAGCGCGGCGACCGCCCTTCGCGCCTCCGCCTCCCGCACGGCGCGCAGCCGGAGTCTCGGGTATTTCCTGCTGGCGGGATGCGAACCCGAGCCGTCGCTGACGATCGCGACCCGCGTCGGGCGGCCGCGCGCGCAGGCCTCCGCGATCAACGCGCCGCAGGCGAGGCTCTCGTCGTCGGGATGCGGCGCGACGACGACCAGGCCGCCTTCGCCCAGGCGCTCGGCGAGCGTCGAGACCGGCAAGGAACGCGCCGCCCGCAGCGCTTCGCCGGCGGTCATCGGCTCAGTCCCACAGGTCTGCCGCGGGCGCGTCGTTCGCCAGCATCCAGGCCGCGGCGCCGGTCAGCGCGCGGTCGGGTCCGGGCTGACGCAGATAGGTCGCCAGATCGCGGCAGATCCGCTCGATCGGATGCGGCCGCATGAAACCCTGGAGGCCGACCGAACGATGCACGAGCTCCATGAGGGCGACGCCCGCCCGTTCGACCGCGGTGCGGGCGAGATTGACATGGGCGACGATCTGCCCGGCGTCGCGATCGACGTCCTCGGCGATCGCGGCGGCGCGCTCCACCCACAGCCGCGCGGTCTGGGTCGCGACCCCGGCCTCGCCGACCCGCGCCGCCTGATGCGGATCGCCGCCGCGCCCGGCGCGGCGCAGATGGTCGCGCAGCAGGTCGAACAGTTTTTCCATCCCGCCCTGGTGGACGGCGGCGAATCGCCAGGCGCCGCCCGAGAACGCCGGCTGGCGCTCGTAGTCGCCGTCGCCGCCGACGATCTCGGCGGGATCGACGACGACGCCGGTGAAGTCGACCGCGCCGGTGGCCGAGGCGCGCATGCCGTGCGCGGTCCATTGCGAGAGATCCGCGCGTTCGGGGCCGTCGAGCCGCGGCATCACCATCAGCCGGCGCCCCTCGCCGTCGGTGGCGGTGACGAGCGGGCGCTCGATGCGGCCGGCGCCCGACGCGAGGATCTTGCGGCCCCGCAGGCGCAGGCGGCCGCGTTCCCAATCCAGGCGAAGTCCCGCCGCGTCGTCGGTGTTCCAGACCCCGAAAATCTGTCCCGCGCGCGCCTCGGCCGCGACCAGACGGCGCTGTCGGTCGTTGCCGTAGCGCCCGACGAGGCCGATCGCGTTGACATGGCCTTCGTAGAGCCGCCCGAGCGGCAGGCTGCCGGCGCCGATCTCACGCAGGATCCGGCACAGCGCGAGCGGGGAAATTTCCGCGCCGCCGAGGGCCAGACTCAACGGAGCGACGAGCAGGCCGGCCGCATGGAGGGCGGCGACATCGGCGGCGGGGTAGGCGCCGTCGCAGTCGAGGGCGGGCGCGCCCGCGAAGGCCTGGGCGGCGACCGCGCGCGCCGCCTGCGCCGGAGAGGCGGGCCGTCCGGGCGGCGCGGCGCGCGACAGCGGGATCGTGATCTCGGGAGCGGTCGGGGTCATCCTCTGCCGACTTTCGATCGTGGGGCCCCGCTGGCGATCGCATCGCGATCGATGCGCCGCCGGGGCGGCGGCGCGACAACGGTCCGTCGGCCGAATCGTTCCGCCCGTGCGCGCCGACCGGGCGACGGCGCCCGATCCGCGATCAGCGCAGTCCCGAACCCCGCATCAGCAGGCCGATCACGATCGCCGCGAGCACCACGGCGATCGGCCCGAGAAACAGCGTCAGCAGCCATTGCCCGGCATCGTCGGCGTCGTTGGGACGATTTGCTGTCACTGTCTGCCTTGACGCCAGGACGACTCGCCCGCCGGAGCCGCCGACGACCAGAATTGCCCGAGCCCGAGATTCCGAGCTGGACGATTGCACCACCACCCGCCGGCGCCGTCAGATTAGCGGCGCCGCGCGCCCGGTCAACGCGCGATGCGGTCGGGCGCGCGGCCGCGCCGTCACGCTCATCCTGGCGCGCCCGATTGTCAAATCCATGGCGCGCGCAGTCCGGTTCACCGCGAAACAAGCCGGGCGCGAATCTTCTCCGCCAGCGCATCGAACCCGAAAGGCTTGCTGATCACCTGGGCGTCGCCGTCGAGGCCGCCCTGGTGGACGATCGCGTCGCGCGCATAGCCGGTCATGAACAGGACCTTCAGGCCCGGTCGCCGTCGCCGCGCCGCCTCGGCGAGCTGGCGGCCGTCGAGCCCGCCGGGCATGACGACGTCGGTCAGCAGGAGATCGATCTGCGGCGCCTCGGCGAGCGCCGCCAGCGCCGCGGCCCCATTCGGCGCCTCGAGGACGCGATAGCCCAATTCCCGAAGAATTTCGCTCGTGTAGGCGCGCAACGCGGCCTCGTCCTCGACCACCAGCACCGTTTCCGCGCCGCCGAGCCGCGACGCGCCGGACGCCTGGGCGGTTCCGACTTGCGCGACGGCGCCGAGATGGCGCGGCAGATAGATTTTCACGCTCGCGCCACGCCCGGGCTCGCTTTCGATGCAGGCGTGTCCCGCCGATTGCCGGGCGAAGCCGTAGACCTGGCTGAGGCCGAGGCCGGTGCCCTTGCCGACGTCCTTGGTGGTGAAGAATGGATCGAACGCGCGCTCGCGGGTCGAAGGATCCATCCCGCCGCCGGTATCCGTGACGGCGATCATGACATAGTCGCCCGGCGCGACCGGTTCGGGCAAAGCGGCGACATAGGCGCGGTCGAGCGCGCAATTGGCGGTCTCGATCGTCAGCCTGCCGCCGTCGGGCATGGCGTCGCGCGCATTCAGCGCCAGATTGAGCATCGCGTTCTCGAGCTGGTTGGGATCGGCGAAGATCAGCCACAGCCCGACCTGCAGCGAAGTCTCCAGGGCGATCGTCTCGCCGATCGTGCGGCGCAGCAGGTCGCAGACGCCCGCGACCAGCCCGTTGGCGTCGAGCGCCTGCGGCGTCAGCGCCTGCTGGCGCGAAAAAGCCAGCAGTCGCGCCGTCAGCGCGGCCGCCCGCCGCGCGCCCTGCAGCGCCATGTCGCGAGCGCGCTCGATGCGCGCCGCGGCGTCCGGGGCCGGCAGCCTGTCCATCTGGCGACCGATCACGTCGAGGCCGCCGAGCACGAGCGTCAGCAGATTGTTGAAGTCATGCGCGACGCCGCCGGTGAGCTGGCCGACCGCCTCCATCTTCTGCGCCTGCCGCAATTGCTGTTCGAGGCGGCGGCGCTCGGTCACGTCGCGGGCGCTGACGACGACGCGGCGCGGCGAGCCCGGCTTCTGCGGCACCGGCGTCGCGACCGCCTCGACGACGGCCTCGCCGTGCAAGCGTTCGTAGCGATACGGCGCATCGGCTTCCAGACAGGCTTTGAGGCGCCAGTTGATCGCGGCGCCCAGTTCGGCGCCGAACACTTCGTCGGTGGTGCGGCCGACCACCTGTTCCGTCGTCAGGCCATAGAGGCGCGCGGTCGCCGGATTGATCGCCTCGTAGCGGAAGCCGCCTTCGCCCGCCTCGACCAGCACCGCGTGGCATTCCGAGGAATGGTCGAAGAACGTGCGGATCATCGCCTCGGTCGCGACGAGGCGCGCCGTCCGCTCCTCGACCAGCTGGCTCAGCTTCTCCTCGGCCTCGCGCGATGTCGTGACGTCGTGCGCGACGCCGATGAGGCCGAGGTGCTCTCCGGCCGGTCCCCAGCGGGGCTGCAATTCCGATCGCAGCCAGCGCCAGACGCCGTCGGCGCGACGGTAGCGCGCCTCGAGCGCGAACGGCCGCCGCGACGCCTCGCCGACCCGGCGCTCCGCGGCGATCCGCGCGGCATCGTCGGGGTGAAGCGCCTCGCGCAGATCGAAATCGAGCGCCGCTCCGAGCGGGAGCCCGAGAAAATCCCGAAAGGCCCTGTTGACGAATTCGTGGCCGCCGTCGAGGCGGCTGACCCAGATCGGCACCGGGGCGCTGTTGGCGATCGACCGGAACCGATGTTCGCTCTCGGCGACCGCGCGTTCGGCGAGCTTGCGCGCCGTGATGTCCTGGACGACGGCGTACATGCCGAGGACGCGGCCGGTCTCGTCGCGATGCGGGACATGCATGATCTCGGTGACGGCCGCGCCCTCGGGCCGATCGAACTCGGCCTCGTAGACGACCTTCTCGCCCGCCAGCGCGCGTTCGATATAGGGTCGCCGCGCCTGGTACATCGCCTCGCCGAGCACGTCGCGCGCGCTCCGGCCGACGATCTCGCGCAAGGAACGGCCGAACCACGCCTCATAGGGCTTGTTGGCGAAGCGGAACGCCTGGCCCGCGTCGACGTAGGAGATCAGCAGCGGAAGCGCGTCGGTCATCGCGCGCAGCCGCTCCTCGCTGTCGCTCGCCGCGCGCTCGGCCTCCCTGCGGTCGGTGATGTCGAGGTGGGCGCCGGTCAGCGCGACGGCGCGGCCGGCCGCGTCACGCTCGATTTCCCCGACCGCCCGGATCCAGCGCACGCGGCCGTCAGCCGGACGGATGATGCGGTACTCCGCCTCATAGGTCGTTTCCGCGCTGGCGACGGTGCGCAGAAAGTGCTGCTCGACGCGCGCCCGATCGTCGGGATGGATGCGCTGCAGCCATTGCTCGCCCCGCTCGTCGGCTTCGTCGGGCGGCAGGCCGTGCAGCATCAGGTATTCCGGCGACCGGCGGCCGCGGAATCCCGGGCGCAGATCGACCTCCACGCCGCCGACGCCGCCGAGCTCCTGGACCCTCGCGAGTTCCTGCTCGCGATCGCGCAGCGCCCGGCTCATCCCCTGGCGATCGGTGACGTCGTGGAACGCGACGCCGATGCCGTCGGCGAGTGGAAAGGCGCGCACCTCATGGTAGCGATCGGGACGCCGGACCGAATGGATCTCGAACGCCTGCCGGACGCGCCCGGCCATGACCAGCCGATAGCGTCGCTCGAATTCGGTTCCGACGACGCCCGGCGAGACCTCCCACAGGGTCCGGCCGAGGACCGCGCCGCGGCTCAGCCCGAAAATCTCCTCCGCCGCCCGGTTGAAAGCCGTGAACCGCCAGTCGCGATCGAGCGCGAAGAACCCCTCGCCGATCTCCTCGAGAATCGCGTCGACCGACAATTCGGCGCCGCGCGCCGACCCCGCCGGGGCGCGCTCCAAACCGTCGGCGTTTTCGTCCCCGGCGCGGATCGTCTCTGTCACGATCACGAGACTCCTCTGCGCCGCCTGGGTTCCGGGTTCGGCGGCCAATTGCGAGTCTTAGGCGAGAAAGGAAGCGGCGAGAAGTCCGCCCCGACGGCGGCCTTGCGGCGCCGGGGCGTCGCCGAGATCGAGCGGCGCGGCCCCGAGCGGCCGCACAACTATGCGTGATGAAACCCTTCGGTCCCGATCGCATTGAAGGTCGCAAAGGCCCATCATCCGAAGGGATAGCGCCATGCCCACGCTCATCGGTCCCGGAATCCTCGCCTCCTGCCTCGCCGCTCTCCTCTGGGTCGCCTCGGGAGGCGCGCCGGCCCGCGCGGACGCGCAGGACGACGACCCCAGCCTGTCCGTCGGCCACACCCTCGTCTGCGACACCGCGCAGGAGGTGGAGGCGGTGCTGATGGCCGGCGGGGCCGACATGTCCGAGCGGGTCGTGGCGATCAACAACCAATTCGGCAAGGAATCCTGCAATGTCGTCAACGTCCTCTACTACGAGGGCGAGTCCGCCAAGACGATCCTGGCGCCGGCGGGACTGGTCCGGATCATCGAGGTCGACATCGTCGGCTATCGCGCCGGCGACTCCTGGCTGCGGCTGTCGAAGCCGGTGCCGCAATATGCCGGCGTGCTCGAAAAGGCCGCCGACGTCTGATCGGGCTCTCGGCCGGGCGCTTCGCCGGCGCGCGGTCTGCCCACGGCGGCGGCTCGCGAGGCCGATGGGAAGGGGGCCGAACCATTGCCGCATCCGCCCCGGCCCGCTAATCATTGAATCAGCCGCGCCTTCCGCCGGCTAGCGACCCACGGATTGCGGGCGATGCAGCACTGCGGCGATTTGTCGTTCGCCATCGGCGGTCTCGACGCCGAGGACGCCGGGCGGCTCGATCGCGACGGCTATCTGCTGATGCGCGGCGCCATTCCAGCGTCCTGGATCGCGCCGTTGCGCGCCGCTTTCGAGGCCGGCGAACGGCCGTCGTCCGAATGGCCGGTTCCGCGCGGCGCCGACTGGCGCCATGCGATGCTCGACCTCGATCCGACGGTGCAGCAGGTCTGCCGTCTGCCCCGCCTGCTCGCCGCCGCGCGCCATGTCCTGCAGCAGCCGTTCTTCCTCATGCAGGTCGAAGGGCGCGCGCCGCGCGCCGGCCGCGGCGCCCAGCAGCTCCATCGCGACGCGCCCGCCGTCGGCCTCGACCATATGGTCTGCGCGCTCGCCTTCCTCGATCGCTTCGGCCCCGACAATGGCGCGACGCAGGTCGCGCCGGGGACGCATCGCGGCGAGGGACTCGCGGCGCGCGCGGGCGGGCGTCATCCGCAGGCGAGGGTCGTCGAAGGAGTGGCCGGCGACATCCTGCTGTTCAACGTCAACCTCCTGCACGGGGCGACGACCAACGCCAGCGGCGCCCCGCGCCGCTCGCTGCTGATCACTTACGCGATCCTCGCCGAACGGGACGAGCAGGAGAAGACCCGCGCCTTGCGGGCGGTGCGCATGGACACCGATGAGACGTTCGTGGCCTGACGACGCTTCGCGGCGATGTCGCCACGAGCGGCCCCGACCTCGCCGGCGCCATGCCGCGTGATCGAATTGGCCTGTCCCGCTACCGCAATTCCGCGCGGCTGATGCAGATCGCGCCGAAGCCGTCGAGGCCGTCGCCATGCGCATGCGCGCCGTCGAGACAGCAGGTCGGCGTCACCAGGGCGACGAGGACGATCGCCGCCGCGCAGGATTTGACCAGGACTCGCGCGCCGCCGGCGCTCGCCGTCGCGAGCCGCGTCCAGTCGAGCGCTGCGTGGTCGCCGGCTCCTTGCGGCCCGGCGATCGAGGCCGGTCGATTCGACCAGGCTCGCTCCCGGTACAGGGATAGTGTCGCAGCAATCATTCCCGTCCTCCTCCGGCGTTCGGCTTCTCGGGTTGCTCGCCGCATGCCCGGCCTGGTCCCGGCCGCGGCGGCGGCCGAGTCGTCGCCGCATCGCGTCGACAAAAGCAGATCCTCCTCAGCTCGCCGCCTGCGCGGGCGGCGCGGCGTCGTTCGCCCCGGTCGCGCAGGCCCGCCCGGCCCGTCGCGCCATCACCATCTCCGCCAGGATCGACAGCGCGATCTCCTCGGTGGTGATCGCGCCGATGTCGAGCCCCGCGGGCGCCTTGATCGCGTCCAGCTTCGCGCGCGAGACGCCGTCGGCGGCGAGGTCGTCGCGCAGCTTGGCCGCCTTCCGGCGCGAGCCGACGAAGGCGACGTAGCGCGCGTCCGCCGCCGCCGCGGCCGTCAGCGCGGCGCGGTCGCCGGCGCCCTGGGTGGAGACGACGACATAGGCGTGGCGCGCGTCGAGCGGCGGGGCGACGAACCCCTCGATCCTGCGCGCGGCGGCGTCGAAACGCCCGAGATCGTCCCTGGCCGCCGCGACGACGACGCCAAAGCCCATCGCCGGCGCGAGCGCGGCGAGCGATACCGCGATCGGCGAGGCGCCGAGCACCAGCAGGGTCGGCTTGGGCAGCACCGGCTCGACGAACACGTCCATCGTGCCCTGGCTAGGACACGAATTGTTGGCGAATTCGATTCCGCCGCGCGCCTGCCCGGGCGCGACGCCCTGGGCCTCGAGCAGATCCCTCGGCTGGATCGAAACCAGCCGCGCCCTGCCGTCGGCCATCGCCTCGCGCGCCGCCTTCAGCACCGCCGCGCGCGCGCAGCCGCCGCCGATCCAGCCCTCCGAAATCGAGCCGTCCTCGCCGATCAGCGCTTTCGCCCCGGCCTTGGCCGCGGTGACGTCGAGCGTGCGCACGACGGTCGCCAGCGCGAAGGCTTCGCCCCTGCTCTGCCGCTGCGCGGCGAGATCGAGAATGTCGGAGGTCACCGGTCAGAGCCTCGCCAGATAGGGTTCGAGCGCCGCCAGACTGTCGATGCTGTGGGCGGCGGCGAACAGGTCGACATAGGGAAGCGCGGCGCGCATGCCGCGCGCGCTCGGCGCATAGCCCTCCCAGCCGAGCAGCGGATTGAGCCAGACGATGCGGCGGCAGCGCTTGCGCAACGCGCGCATCGCCGATGCCAGCAGCGCCGGCTCGCCGGTGTCGTAGCCGTCGGAGAGGATCATCACGCAGGCGCGCGAATTGATCGCCCGGCGCGCGTGCCAGCGGTTGAACGTCGCCAGGCTCTCGCCGATCTTGGTGCCGCCGCCGATCCCCTGCGCCATCAGCGCCAGCCGGTCGAGCGCGCGGCTGGGATCGCGCTCGCGCAGCGCCGAGGAGACATGGGCGAGCCGGGTGTGGAACAGGAACGCCTCCGACTGGCGGAACGACAGCGCGACGGCGTGCACGAAGCGGATGAAGAAGCCGGTGTAGAGCTCCATCGAGCCCGAGGCGTCGAGCAGCACGACGAGCCGCAGCGGCCTCGGCTTGCGCCGCCGGAACGCCAGATCGAACGGCTCGCCGCCGTGGCCGATGCTGCGCCGGATCGTCGCGCGCAGGTCGAGCCGGCGGCCGCGCGCGCGGATGCGGTCGCGCCGGGTCAGCCGCGCGCGCATGCGGCGCGCGAGGCGCTCGGCGAGCGCGATCGCCTCGGCCAGTTCCGCCGCGCCGCTGAGCTTGCGCAGGTCCCTGGCGGCGAGCGCCTCCTGCGCCGAGGCGCCGCCGCGGCGCCCGCGGCCGTCGGCGACGCCGTCGGCGGGGACGTCGACGGTCGTGCGTTGCGGCAGTTCGGCCGCCGCGTCGCCGCCCCCGGGCCCGGCCTCGAAGCGGCGCGACGCCTTGCCCGGCGCGCCGGGCGCGGCGACCCGCATCGCCTGCTTCGCGCCGCGCCCGCGCCAGAACGCGGCGAACAATTCGTCGAACCGCGCGAGCTCGCTCTGGCGCGAACAGAACAGCGCGCGCAACGCGGCGCGCAGGCCGTCGGGGCGATCGGCCGCGGGCGAGGCGAGCAGCCGCGCCGCATCGGCGGTCTCGGCCTGGCCGATCGCAAAGCCCGCGCCGCGCAGGGTCGCCACGAAGCCGGCGAGGCGGCGGCGCATGGATGGGCCGGGCTCGGAGGCGCAGGGGGCGAGCGCGGGCGAGGCGGTCATGGCGCGACCTCGGCGCGCGTCGCGCCGTCCCGCCCGCTCACGCCACCCTCCCAAGAATCCGCTCCGCGACCTCGCGGGTCACCCGCGCGCGATCCTCCTGCGTCTTCAGCAGCGCGATCAGCGTGTCGTAGACGAGCTCCGGCTCGGCGCGCATGTCCTCGACGCCGAGCCCGGCGAGCGTCGCCGCCCAGTCGAGCGATTCGGCGACGCCGGGAATCTTGCGCAGCTCCTCCTTGCGCAACAGCCCGACCATGCGCGCGACCTGCAGCGCCAGTCCCGCGTCGATTCCGGGCACGCGCATCAGGATGATCGCGGCCTCGCGGTCGACGTCGGGGAAATCGAGGTAGTGATAGAGGCAGCGCCGGCGCAGCGCGTCGGAAAGCTCGCGCGCGCCGTTCGAGGTCAGCACGACGCGCGGGATCGTGCGCGCCGTTATCGTGCCGAATTCGGGGATCGTCACCTGGAAGTCCGAAAGCAGTTCGAGCAGGAACGCCTCGAATTCCTCGTCGGCGCGATCGACTTCGTCGACCAGCAGCACCGGCGAGGTCTCGCGCCGGATCGCGGCGAGCAGCGGACGCTCGAGCAGATAGGCCTCGGAGAATATCTGCGCCTCGATCTCGCCGGCCCCGGCGCCCGAGCCCTCGCGCGCCTTGATCGCGAGCAGCTGGCGCTGATAGTTCCATTCGTAGAGCGACGCATTCGCGTCGAGCCCTTCGTAGCACTGCATGCGGATCAGCTCGCAGCCATGGACGCGCGCCAGCGCCTTGGCGACCTCGGTCTTGCCGACCCCCGCCTCGCCCTCGATCAGCAGCGGCCGCGAGAGGTGGTCCATCATCCAGAGCGCGGTGGCGAGGTCGCGGTCGGCGACATAGCCGGCGGCGGCAAGCTGGGCGGCGATGGCGGCGCGGGGGATGGCGGACGCGGCGGACATGAGCGGCGTTCAGCGCTGGCGGACCCCCTCTCCCGCTGGCGGGAGAGGGCTGGTCCGACGGGCCGCGGAGGCTGGCGCGGCCGTCATCGGTCACGCTTCGCGCCGCGCCTTCTCCCGCGAGCGGAAGAAGGGTTGGCGCCTCGCGGCTGACGGCTCACCGATGCAGTCCCAGGTTCTCCGCGGCCTGCCAGACGCGATAATTGTCGTGCGGCATGGCGATATGGGTGGAGCCGAGAAACTTGAAGGCGTCGTTGACCGCATTGGCGAAGCAGGGCACGCTGCCGACATTGGGGCTCTCGCCGACGCCCTTGGCGCCGATCGGGTGGTGCGGCGACGGCGTGACGGTGTAGTCGGTCTCCCATTTCGGCGTCTCGACCGCGGTCGGCAGGAAATAGTCCATCAGCGAGATTCCGCTGACATTGCCCGCCGCGTCATAGACGATTTCCTGGCCCATCGCGATGGCGTAGCCTTCGGTGAGCCCGCCATGCACCTGGCCCTCGATGATCATCGGGTTGATCCGCGTGCCGCAATCGTCGAGCGCGTAGAAGCGGCGCACCTTGTGGACGCCGGTGTCGACGTCGATGTCCATCACGCAGATATAGGCGCCGAAGGGATAGGTCATGTTGGGCGGATCGTAATAGCTGACCGCCTCGAGCCCGGGCTCCATGCCGGGCGGCACCCGGTTGTAGGCGGCCCAGGCGAGCTGGCTCATCGTCTTGAACCGCTCGGGATTGCCCTTGACGCGGAAACGGTCGACGTCCCATTCGAGGTCGCCCTCATGGACTTCGAGCATGAACGCGGCGATCATCTGCGCCTTGGCCTTGATCTTACGCGCCGCCATCGCGATCGCGGCGCCGGTGACCGGGGTCGAACGCGAGCCATAGGTGCCGAGGCCATAGGGCGCGGTGTCGGTGTTGCCCTCCTCGATCATGACGTCGTCGGCGGGGATGCCGATCTCGGTCGCGATGATCTGCGCCCAGGTCGTCTCATGGCCCTGGCCCTGGCTCTTGGAGCCCATGCGGCCGAGCACGCGGCCGGTCGGGTGAACCCGGATCTCGGCCGAGTCGAACATCGCGATCCCGAGAATGTCGCAGTTCTTCGACGGTCCGGCGCCGACGATCTCGGTGAAGAAGGCGACGCCGATCCCCATCAGTTCGCGCGTCTCGCCGCGCTTGAACGCCTCCTGCCGGGCCTTCTGCTCCTCGCGCAGCTTGCGGTAGCCGGTCGTCTCGACCGCCTTTTGCATCGCGGTTTCGTAGTCCCCTGAATCGTACTCCCAGCCGAGCGCCGACTGGTAGGGGAACTGTTCGCGCCGGATGAAATTTTTCACGCGGAAGTCGACGGGGTCGAGGCCGAGCTTCTGCGCCATGATGTCCATCGCGCGCTCGATCGCATAGGCGACCTCGGTGACCCGGAACGAGCAGCGATAGGCGACGCCGCCCGGCGCCTTGTTGGTGTAGACGCCGTCGACCGAGAGATGCGCGACCGGGAAATCATAGGAGCCGGTGACGATGTTGGCAAAGCCCGCCGGCCATTTCGACGGGTCGGCGCAGGCGTCGAAGGCCCCGTGATCGGCGAGGATGTGGACGCGCAGCGCGGTGACGCGGCCTTCCCGGGTCGCGGCGATTTCCGTCGTCATGTGGTAGTCGCGGGCGAACGAGGTCGTCGAGAGGTTCTCGATGCGGTCCTCGACCCATTTGACCGGCAGGCCGGTGACGATCGAGGCGACCGCCGAACAGATATAGCCGGGATAGGCGCCGACCTTGTTGCCGAAGCCGCCGCCGATGTCGGGCGAGATCACGTGGATCTTGTGCTCGGGCAGGCCGGCGATCAGCGCGACCACGGTGCGGATGACGTGCGGGGCCTGGAACGTGCCGTAGATGGTGATCTCGCCCTTGATCTTGTCGAAGCTGACGAGGCACTGGCAGGTCTCGAGCGGGCAGGGGTGCACGCGCTGGTAGGACAGCAGGTCCTTGGTCGCCGCCTCGGCCCTGGCGAAGGCGGCGTCGGTGAGATCGCGGTCGCCGACCTGCCAGTTGAAGATGTGGTTGTGATGCTTGCGCGGACCGTGGGCGCCCTCGGTCTTGCCGGCGAGATCCTCGCGCAGGACCGGCGCGTCGGCGTCCATCGCCTTGAACGGGTCGACGACGACCGGCAGCTCCTCGTACTCGACCTCGACGAGATCGGCGGCGTCGGCGGCGATGTAGCGGTCGGTCGCGACGACGAAGGCGATCTCCTGGTTCTGGAACAGCACCTTGCCGTCGGCGAGCACCATCTGGACGTCGCCGGCGAGGGTCGGCATCCAGGCGAGATTGACGCCCTTGAGCTCCTCGGCGGTCAGCACCGCGACCACGCCGGGCACGGCCTTGGCCTTGGAGGTATCGATGCTCTTGATCCGCGCATGGGCGCGGCTCGAGCGATGGAAGTCGCCGTGCAGCATGCCCGGCAGCTTGATGTCGTCGACGTAATTGCCGCGCCCCTGGGTGAAGCGCACGTCCTCGACGCGCTTGCGCTTGCAGCCCATGCCCTGAAGCTTTTCGGCGCGCTCGATGGCGGATGGATCGGTCGGGGCGTTCATTCCGCGGCTTCCCTGTATTCGACGCCGTTGATTCGGGCGGCGGCCCATTGGATCGCCTTGACGATGTTCTGGTAGCCGGTGCAGCGGCACAGATTGCCCGAAATGCCGATCCGGATTTCCTCGTCGGTCGGGTCGGGGTTCTCCTTCAGCAACCGGTAGGCGCGCACGATCATCCCGGGCGTGCAATAGCCGCATTGCAGGCCGTGCATTTCGCGGAACCCTTCCTGCAGGGCGTGCAGCTTGCCATCGGCGCCCGCCATGCCCTCGATGGTGAGCACCTCGGCGCCCGCGGCCTGGACGGCGAAGATCGTGCACGACTTCACCGACTTGCCGTCGATGTCGACCGTGCAGGCGCCGCAGTGGGAGGTGTCGCAGCCGATGTGCGGGCCGGTGACGCCGAGATTCTCCCTGAGATAATGGATCAGCAGCGTGCGCGGCTCGACCTCGGCCGAGACCGGCTTGCCGTTGAGCTGCAGACTGACGTTGACCTTGGACATCCCTGCTCCTTCAGCCGGTCGCGCGCGCGAAGGCGCGGGCGAGCGCGCGGGCGGTCATCACCCCCGCCATTTTGCGGCGATATTCGGCCGAGCCGCGCGCGTCCGCGACCGGCGAGGCGATCGCCTCGGCGGCGGCGGCGGCGCGGGCGAGCGTCGCCTTGTCGAGCTTCGAGCCGATGACCGCCTGCGCGGCGGCCTGCGCCAGCAGCGGGGTGTCGGCGACATTGGTGAGGCCGATCGCGCAGCTCGCGACCGCGCCCTTGTCGAGCGTCAGCACGACGGCCGCGGCGGCGGTGGCGTAGTCGCCGACCTTGCG